>CALLAA010000070.1 GCA_938002955.1 uncultured Acidimicrobiales bacterium | reverse complement strand
GCACATGGTGAATCCGGTTTCGGCACTCGTTCGGCGGGTGCGCTCGTGGTTCGCCCTCGAATGGGTGGGCGAGGACGACCTGTACCTTCAGGCGTTCAGCGAGATCAAACCGACGCTCTTCGTTGGTCGACGACCGAGCGTTGACCACCTCGACCAGCTTCGATCCCTCGGCGTGACCCACCTTGTGAGCTGCCTTCCCGAGGCGGAACGTTCCGAGCTGACCTTCCTCGGTGACGCGTTCGATCACCTTTTCATCGCAGCGAACGACGAGATGCACCAAGACATCGGCGATGCATTCGATACGTTCTTCGCCTACGTCGATCGCGCACGTGCAACCGTGAAGACACCAGTGGTGCTCGTCCACTGCGAGGTTGGGGTGAGCCGGTCGGCCAGCCTCGCAATCGCGCTCGTGATGCGCGACGAGGGACGGAGCTTTATCGACGCGTTCGAACACGTTCGTTCGAAACGCGTTCAGGTGTTGCCGAACATCGCCTTCGCGTCGCAGCTGCAGCATCTCGAGTGGACCCTTCGACCCGAACGCGAGACCGACCGGCCATCCTCGCTCGCTGTCTATCTGCGTCGCTACTGCGCTGTTCCCACCCCGATCGATGAGCTCGAAGAAGCGCTCCGCCGTCACCAGCACGATGCTCCCGCAGCGCTGCGGTCGATCTATGGCGGTGAAATACCGAGGGTTGTTCAGGGCACCCGCGCCGCACGACGTTAAGCCGGTAGTTACAACGCTTTGCCGGGGTTCAGGCGATTGTCCGGATCGAACGTGGCCTTCACCTTGCGCTGCATATCCAAGTGAAGCGGGTCGACCTCGTCCTCGAGGAACTCGCGTTTCAGTGTTCCGACGCCGTGTTCACCGGCGATCGTCCCACCGAGTTCGAGAGACAAATGGACAATCTCTGCGAATGCCTTCTTCACCCGGCCAAGCTCATCGGCGTCGTGCTCGTCGAACACCAGCAGCGGATGCATGTTGCCATCTCCGGCGTGCCCGATCACCGGGATGAACACGTCGTTCTCGGCGGCGATATCGACGATGCCAGCAAGAAGCTCCGGCAGTCTGTCGCGGGTGACGGCGACGTCTTCGGGCAGCAGCGCCTTGCCTAACTTTTCGGCCGCTGGCCACACCCGACGTCGAACCTCGAGCAGCATCTCGCCCTCATCGAGGTCGGTGGCGTAGTAGACGCTGGTGGCACCATGTTCCTCGCACACCGCGGCGAGCGCCTCGATCGGCTGATCCTCGGGCGAGGCTTGCATGAGGATCAGGCACGCAGCATCGGTGTCGAGATCCATGGGGAAGAACTGTTCAACAATGCGGAGCGAGGCTTGGTCGACGATCTCCATCACGGTCGGGCGAAGGCCCCGGCGGAACACGTCTTGAATCGCTTCGCCGCACGATGGAAGGTCGGCAAAATAGGCAACTGCGGTTTGGGGTGGCGGTGGGGCTGGCTCGAGTTTCACGGTGACCTCGGTGATGATGCCGAGCAACCCTTCGGAGCCGACGAACAGCCCGGTGAGGTCAAGCCCGGTCGTGCTTTTGATCGTGGTTCGACCCGTGTTGATGACGTCACCGTTTGCGAGCACAACCTCGAGCCCCATCACATAGTCACGGGTCACCCCGTACTTCACACAGCACAACCCGCCGGCGTTCGTGCTGACGTTGCCGCCGATGCTCGACATATCGACCGATGCGGGGTCTGGCGGATAGTACAAACCGTGCTCGGCAACAGCGGCCTTGAGGTCGCTGTTGATGACCCCTGGCTGCACCCGAGCCATGCGGTTGATCGTGTCGATCTCGAGAACCTTGTTCATGTTGTGCAACGACAAGATCATGCAACCGTTGATCGCATTCGCCGCGCCCGTAAGCCCAGTGCCGGCGCCTCTGGGCACGATGATCGCGTCAGCCACAACCGCCGCCTGCACCGCGGCGACGACCTCCTCGGTCGAGTGCGGAGTGACCAACACCGCGGCCACACCAGCACCCTCGAAGATCGCCCGGTCTTGGCTATAGGCGGCCACAACATCGACATCGGTCTTGATGCGCTGTTCGGGAAGCCGGGCGCGTAGTTCGTCGAGAAGGTCAGCCATGTGTAGATCTTGCCCGCTCGCGGATCAGGACATCCGATCGAGAGACGATTGGATCGCAATAGCGTGTATTCATGACGAGCATCGAAGGTGTGAACCGAACGATTCCTGCAACCGACGGCTTCGCTCTTGCGGCGACGGTCTATGGGTCCGGCGACGATGTCGTCATGGTCAACGCTGCGACCGCCGTGCCCCGGCAGTTCTACGAAGCGTTCGCCCAGTTCCTCGCCGCCGAAGGCCACACCGTCATCACCTACGACTACCGAGGTGTTGGCGAGTCCCGGCCTGCCTCGCTACGCGGTTTCGACGCCTCGGCGAGCGATTGGGGCCTTTGCGATATGCAGGGCGTCCTCGAATGGATATCGGCTGACCTCGCACCGAAAGATCTCTTCGCGATCGGCCACAGCGCCGGAGGCCAACAGGCGGGATTGCTCACCGGCGCAGACCGGATTACCGCCATGGCGACCGTGTCGTCACAAAGTGGCTATTGGCGACTGCAAGGGCCCGGCGAAGTCGCAAAGGTCTTCCTCAGCGTGCACGCCGTGCTTCCCCTGACGACGCGACTCTTCGGCTATTTTCCATGGAGCAAATTCACGTCTGGTGAGGACCTCCCCAAAGCCGCCGCGTTGGAGTGGGCCCGCTGGTGCCGCGACCCGAAATACATCCTCGGCGACGACTCGCTCCCGCTCGAGCGGTACGCCACATTTATGGCGCCGGTTATGGCATACAGCATCGATGACGACGGTTGGGGTACGGCGAAGTCGGTTCGGTCGATGATGTCGGCCTACCCCAACGTCGAGTACGAGCATCTGGTGCCATCGGCGATCGGCGTCTCCTCCCTTGGCCACTTCGGATACTTCCGACCAAAGTCGAAGGCGCTATGGGAAGAAACGCTCCGTTGGCTGCGCAGTCATGGCCAGTAACGACACGCCTATGAGTTCATGAGCCAGGCGCGCTCGTGCTAGATCGCCAATGGCCCGCTGCGTTCATAAACCGAAGATATGGGTTGGCAGCCCGTCATTGCTCGTTGAGTTCTTGCGTTCCCAGAAACCGTTGAGCTGTTCGTCCGTCATCTTCTTGTAGAACGGCTCGAGCTCGGTGAGTCCTCGATCGGCTTCGAGGCTCATGGTCGGCACTCCGGTGCCGCAGGAGTCGGCAACCCGGTCGAGGGTCATGTCGAACACTTGCCGCGATCCGCCGAAGTCGGGAAAAAGCGGTGCGAGCTCATCCCACATCTCGTCGCGGGGGTGGACGACGGTGGCGGTGCCGTAGGCCCGCAAGATGATCGGCGTGGTGCCAAACGACATCCACATCAGCGTCATGCGGTTGTTGGCAGCCACGTGCGCGGCGGTCTCGTTGCCGCTGCCGGTGAGGTTGAGCCAGACGATTCGGTCGGGCGCAAGCACTCGCAATGTGTCCATCCCCTTCGGCGACATGTTCACGGTTCCCTCGGCTGCTGCGGTGGCAACGAAGAACATTGGTTGTGCCTCGATGAACTCGATCCGATGTTCGCTGAGTGTCTCTGCTGGGGGTTTGCGTCGCCACGGTCTTGTGTCAATACGTGTTGTCTCCATGACATGAACGTACGCGGACGACATTTCGGTACGCGCCGAAATGTCTGACACGTACAGTCCTCCTATGGAAGGCAGCCGAATTAGCGCTCTTGGTAGCGCACTATCCGATCCAACCAGAGCAGCCACGATCGCTGCGTTGCTCTCGGGCACTGCGCATACCAGCGGCGAGCTCGCCCGTACGTGTGGGGTGGCGGCGTCGACGATGAGTGGCCACCTAAGCAAGCTGATCGATGCCGGACTCATCGAGGTCGAGCCGTCGGGTCGCCACCGCCACTACCGCATTGCGTCGCGAGAAGTGGCCGAACTACTCGAACGGATCGACTCGATCGAACTCCCCGAGACCAGCGCTCCCGTACGGCCTCGGCCCGGTGCGAGCCTCAGCTATGCCCGTAGTTGTTACGACCACATCGCCGGACACCTGGGCGTGCAGCTCCACAACGTCTTCTTGGATCGTGAATGGGTGGTGGTCGATGGGACAACGCCGGAGCTCACCGACGCGGGCGCCCGGTTCGTGGTCGACGACATTGGCTTGGACCTCGACCATCTGCAGTCCTTGCGTCGACCGTTGTTGCGGATCGATCTCGACTGGACTGAACGCCGAGATCACCTCGCTGGTTCGATGCCGGCGGCATTGATGACGTACATGCTCGACAACCGGTGGTTGGCACGACGGAACGAGAAGCGGGTGTTGGTCGTCACCGAAACTGGTCGGATCAAGCTCGACGAGCACTTTGGCATCAGGGGGCCGTCGTGGTGAGTGCTATTGGTGAAGAGATGCCGTTCACCAAACGGCGGGTCGACACGAAGACGCCGTGTGCGGGATTGCGTACCTCGAAGCCAATGTCGCTCCTCGATCGTGGAGTCAGCTCCCACCGGAGGGCAGAACCTTCTTCGAGCGGCTTCGTACCGAGGAGGGCGAACACATGGCGCTCGTCGAGAACGTCTTTCTCGAGATGGGGCTGCCCGGCGGCGTGATCCGTCAGCTGACCGACGCCGAACTCGCCGAATACCGACGGCCGTTTCTCGAACCGGGAGAGGGCAGGCGACCAATGCTGGCGTGGCCGAACGAGATCCCGTTCGACGGTGAGCCCGCCGACATGCACGAGATCGTCGGCTCGTACGCAAGGTGGCTCGCGCAGACCCCGGTGCCGAAGTTACTCATCGACGTATCCAACGGCGACACCTTGCGAGGCGAGCTCCTCGAGATAGCGCGAACGTTCCCTAACCAGACCGAGACGCAAGTGACCGGTCGTCATTTCGCACAAGAGGACAGCCCGCATGAAATCGGTGAGGCACTCGCAGCGTGGATCCCGACGCTCCACCGCTCGTGAGGTTCTGATTTCGTTCGCTGTGCGACCCCACCATTCAGATCTCGTCCATGATGGAGGTCATCATGGATTCTCGAGTGCCGTCATTCTTCCTCTTGGTGCCTGGCGCGTGGTCGTCGGTTGATGCGCTCAAATCGGTATTGGAGCCGCTCGGTGTCCCGCTCGTCGCGATGGGCGAGACACTGCCCGAAGGCGCCATTGGGCTGGACGTTGTTGAGGACGGAGCGGGCTTTGGCGACACGGTTCGCTATATGCCCGGGCTGATCAGTGACGATGAGGTCGCCGCTTGTGACCAGATCACCACCGCAGCGATCTTCGAGGTATCCGGAACCCTGGACCAACGTCGTGAACTCGTTGCGGCCATGTGTGCCGTTTTGGCGAGCCATGGCGGCATCGCCGTGCGCTTCGAAGCGTCTGGCAAAGCGCACGCACTTGGCGTGTGCGCCGACAAGCTTGCGGTGCACGATGTGTCGGAACTCCTGCAGCTTGCACTTGTGTACTCCTTCGATGGTGAGCACTACTTCAGCGCGGGGATGCAGCAATTCGACCGTCCCGACATCGAGGTGTCCGGAATTGACGGTGATGTCGCGGGGCATTGGTTGCACATGTTCTGCGCGCACACCGTCATCGAAGATCCGACCCTTATCGATGGACACACGTTTCGTCCTAACGAGGACACTCCTCGCCAGGTCTTGGAGCGCTGGCCAGATCTTCGTCATGGTCCCGACGATGGCCGTCAGAACCCGTTCGGTCTGTGGCGAGCGTTGCCACCGGGCGCTGATGGGCTCGCTCCGCTCGATCCAGAGCCGAAGATCATGCCACCGCTGTTGGTGTTGCTGTCCGTGCACGAGCAGAAGGCCGATCGGCCGCTGACCGAGGCCGAAGTGGCCGAGATCGTGAGCAATGCGGCGGCGGTCTCAATGAATCCCGAAGACGCTCGTGTCATCGAACGAGAACGTGGGTTTGTCGACATCAACCCTCGTCGAGCGTGGGAACAGTGGTCACAGCTTCGCGAATCACGCTGAGGTTTTGGTGTGCCGCCAGGAGCGTTTTGCCGCAGGCAAAAGGCGTGAAGACAGGAGGCCCCACAGGGCCGACGAACGACGGTGTCATACCCCGTGTTTACGATGTTTCTTGTGAATCCAAATTTCGATTCGGTTTCGCGCTTTGGTGTTTGTAGGCTTGTCTGCTGGCTCAGACGTCTCGGGTAACCGAGTCGGTTGAGTCAACTGTTTGACAACAGATGCCCTGCTCCGAAATCCGGGGCCCCGGGAAGACCGGGTCCAGAGGGAGGTACTCGTATATGCGAGCCTATGAATTGATGGTCATTTTTGACGCCACGGTTGCTGATGCAGACGTGAACGGTCATCTCAAGACCTTGATCACCGACACCGTCGAAGCCGACGGTGGTTCGGTCGCCAAAGTAGACAACTGGGGGCGACGCCGCTTCGCCTACCGGATTCGTCACAAGGGAAGCTACGCACTCGAGGGCAACTACATCGTCCTTGAAATTCTGCTCCCCGAGGGCAAGGATCTTTCTTCACAAGATCGTGCTCTCCGTCTCGCGGACGATGTCGTTCGCCAAAAAATCATTCGGTTGCCCGAGAGCGAGGCCACAAAGCGTGGTCTGTTCGGCGCCGTAGAAACCTCGGCATAAGCCGGAAAGGCGAAGTATCACCATGGCATACGACAACACCATCACCATCGTAGGAAACCTCACCCGCGACCCAGAGCTCCGGTTCACCCCCGGCGGCGCTGCAGTAGCGAACTTCGGTGTGGCCTGGAATCTGAAGGGTCGCGACGGAGCAGAGGACAAAGTCTCCTACTTCGATGTCACGTGCTGGCGCCAGCTGGCCGAGAACGTGAGCGATTCGCTCACGAAGGGATCACGTGTTGTCGTCCACGGACGCCTCGATCAGCGCTCTTGGGAGAACCAAGACGGCGAGCGTCGCAGCAAGGTCGAGATCGTCGCTGACGATGTTGCACCAAGCCTCAAGTGGGCCACGGCTGAACTCACCCGTAACGAATACAACGGACCCGGCGCAGGCCAGGGCGGCGGCGGAGGCGGCGGTCAATACCGCGAAGCTTCCAATGCTCCAGCCCCAGCAGCTGCACCCGCTCCGCAGTACGACATGAACGAAGAGCCCTTCTAGGGACGATATCGCAATCGGCATCGCCGATTGAAACAACAAGGATTAAATAATGGCCAAGAAGCCACCACCACGTTCGAAGAAGAACGACAACGGACGCCGCACCAAGAAGAAGGTCTCCGTCCTCACGACCGAAAAGGTCGACTACATCGACTACAAGGATGTGAACCTGCTCAAGCGTTTCGTTTCCGACCGCGCCAAGGTTCGGGCCCGTCGAGTTACCGGTAACGACACCCAGCAGCAGGCAGAGGTCGCACGTGCGATCAAGAACGCCCGTGAAATGGCGTTGCTTCCGTACACGACCCGTGTCACGACCCAGCGCAACAACCGTGATCGTGGCGGACGCGGCGATCGCGATCGTGGTCCACGTGACGGCGCTCCTCGCGAGGATGCACCAGACACCGAGGCAGCAGACGCGGCCGAGGCTACCGACAACGGCGAAGCGACCGCAGAAGAAGTTGCTGCAGTTGTAGAGAGCACGGAGGAAAGCTGATGATGCAGGTCATTCTTAAAGCTGACGTTTCCGGACTTGGATCCCGTGGTGACGTGGTCAACGTTGCCGACGGCTACTTCCGGAACTACTTGCTCCCAAAGAACCTTGGATACAAGGCAACCAAGGGTGCAGAGGCTGAAGCCGAGGCGATGCGTAAGGCAAGCGCTGCCAAGAACGAGGCCAGCCGCGCCGAGGCCGACAAGGTCGCTGCGTCGCTCGTCCCGCAGGTCATTCAGATCTCGGCGAAGACCGACGATGGCGGAACCTTGTTTGGTTCGGTCAGCGCATCGGATCTCTCGGCAGCCGTCGAAGAGCAGACCGGCCATGTCATCGATCGCAAGGCATTCCAGATGGATGCAGCCATCAAGACGCTCGGCCAGCACATGGTCATGACGAGCATTCACAGCCAGGTGCAATTCCCGGTAACTGTGGAAATCACCGCCGAAGAGGAGTAATCCCCTCGACGCTTGGTCATTTCGATCAATTCGACGCCGCATCGCTCTTCGGAGTGGTGCGGCGTCGTCGCGTTTTGCACAGTTCATCCACAGGCAGAATCGCGCGTATTCGCGCAAACTGCGCGAGATATCCACAGCACTATCCACTGGTGCGTGCTGATATCCCCATGAATTTCCCCTGGTTGCCCACTGGTGGTTCCACAAGCGTTCGCGGCACGCTAGATGGGTGGATATTCAGCGTGTCATAGGCAATCGTCATGATAGGAACGTGGACGTACTTCCACCGTCCGACCGAGGCGCTGTAGACGGAGCTGATGCACGTGGCTGACATTACCTATGACGACGCTCCACCTCCGTACGAGGAGGACGAGAGTTACGCCCCGCCGAGCGGTTTCGACGACGCCCCAGCTCGAAAGATCGAAGCTCGAACTGGCCGTACCCCGCCGCACAACATCCAGGTAGAACAGTCGCTACTCGGTGTGCTTCTCTTATCCAAGGACGCAATCGCTAGCGCACTCGAGGTTGTCGAGTCCGCTCACTTCTATCGTCCGGCCCATCAGCACATCTTCGATGCGATTACGTCGCTGTATGGAGCGGGCGACGAAGCCGACGTCGTCACCGTTGCCGATCTCCTCGACCGCAGCGGCTTGCTGTCGGGTATGGGCGGCAGTTCCATGCTCATGGATCTCCAAGCCCAGGCACCAGCGATCACGGGCGCGAAGAAGTACGCGGAGATCATCCGAGAGAACGCGCTGCTTCGGCGCTTGATCAGCGTCGGAAACGAAATCGCCGAGATCGCCTACGACCGTCCTGAGGACGTTCGTGCCGCCGTCGACCAGGCCGAGCACCTGATGTACGAGGTTGGTCAAGGTCGCGCCACCGACACCGTGGCCCAGATCAGCGACCTTATGAGCGCAACCCTCGACCGGCTCGAGATGCTTTACGAACGTGGCGAGGGAATCACGGGAACACCGACCGGGTTTGTCGACCTCGACGTCCTGCTCTCGGGACTCCAGCCCAACGCCTTCATCGTCGTCGGTGCCCGCCCGGCGATGGGTAAGACAAGTTTCGCACTCAACCTCGCGGCCCACGCGGCCATCGAAGCGTCGAAGCCAACACTCGTGTTCTCGTTGGAGATGGGCCAGCTCGAACTCTCCCAGCGCATGTTGTGTTCGGAGTCGCGGGTGGACGCCATGAAGATGCGCGACGGCAAGCTCGACGAGTCCGACTGGACCAAGATCAGCTCGGGCGTGGGTCGCTTGGCTGACGCCCCGATCTGGATCGACGACAACCCTGGCCTCACCGTCATGGACATCCGTGGACGTGCTCGCCGACTCAAATCACAGGTCGGCGACCTCGGCCTGATCGTGGTCGACTACATACAGCTGATGACCGGTCGGTCCGGCGCCGAGAGTCGTCAGGTCGAGATTTCGGAGATCTCCCGAAACCTCAAAGTTCTCGCTCGCGAGCTCGAGGTACCCGTCATTGGGCTTTCCCAGCTGTCTCGTACGCTCGAGTCCCGCCAGGACAAGCGCCCAATGCTCTCGGATCTGCGTGAGTCCGGGGCAATCGAGCAGGACGCCGACGTCGTCATGTTCCTGTATCGCGACGAGGTGTACAACCCCGAGAGCCCCGATGCGGGCATCGCCGAGGTCATCGTCGCCAAGCACCGTGCCGGTCCGACCGACACCATTCGCCTCGCCTTCTTGCCGCAGTACACACGCTTTGCGAACATGGCCCGCAACCCCTCAGCCAACCAAGGCATGTAGCCCCCGACGGCCGCACAACGCCTAAGGGACTTGTCACAGAACACGAGATGTCACGAGGCGCATGGTGGGGGAGTGGGTGACATCGTGGACTCTTTACATAATGGGTAATCTCGGCGGTCGTGGACTTCTGATGCTTTGCTACCGCTGCTGAAAGGTTGACACGTAGAGTTCGATATCAGTGCCGGTCAGTTCGAGGGCCGTTTGGATAAAGCGAGAATATTCATCGTCCCCGAGATTCTGCCGTAGCGGGTCGCCAATGAAATCCTCGGCACACTCACCAGGAAAGAAGGCCGATCCATCAGGCAGCTCTGCCATCACAATGGCGGCGTAGTCGAATGACTCCAGCGAGTCCACGCCGAGGTACAGCGCAGATGCCTGCGAAACGCCCCAGGTGATGGCTGCTTCAGCACCAGGGTTCGCAACGATGTCGAGAGTTACCACTTCGCCGGTCTCAAGCGAAACAGCAGCAAGCTCGCCCGGGTCGACTCCGGTGACAATGGCCGGTATCGGTGTACCGCTGTAGTCATCGACTCTGTACCAGCCATCAACCTGCTCAAAGACGACTGAGAAGCCTATGTCCGACGGGGGAGGTCCACCCGGACACGGGCTCACCGCTGAACGGAGTGTCTCATACGGCTGGTCCGCCGACGCGTGTGTATCGATTTCAGGAGAACCGCATGCGGCTAGCAAGCAGAGCACACCAATCAATGGGAGTGCACCGAATACGGGCCTTATTCGCTGAGTCGAGGTCATATCTGTTCTACGACCGTAACCCCGACTTGGTTCCAACCGTGGAAAACCGCTTTACATAACACCCAACCTCGGCGGCTCTTTCATGCCCGGAGCATTGTGTGAACGTTTGACGGTCGAGCGTTAGTTCGAAATTCACATTGTGGCAAGATTCAAGCAAAGCAAAGAGCTGACGAACCTACGTCCCAACCACCTTGCTTCTTCAAGGCTTCGACTAGGCCCACAGTTGTACCCTCTAGATTCACCAGCTCGATGATGGTCACACGTTCTGACTCCGTCAGCTTGCCCGCGCTCAGTTCGTTCCAGACGTTTGCTATGTCGCCCTCACTGTTCTCTATCAAGAGACGCTCAGCTACCTCCAATGGAGTTAAGACAACTCTAGGATCCTCAAAAGGGGGATCGGAGATATCAACGGGGCCATCACAAACCAGCATGGATTCAAGTGGGTCTCCAGGAATTATCGCAGTCTCTTCTTCCGCACCCGCTGCAGGCTCAGATGACGGCACACCTTCGTCTACCACTGAGGCTGCAGCCTCAGTGGTAGACGTTTCAGAACTGCTCGTGGTCACTTCATCAACTCCTGAACTGCACGCGGCGAGCAATACGCCGAGCACCAAATACTGGAGCCATGGTCGGGGTCGGATTGATGTAGTCATACAACTACTACGACAGGAAACCACTTTTAGTTCCCCTAGTCATAATGATGTTCGATCACATCAACATCGTGAGGAGCTAGCGTACGACGCCATCGCTTACCCGGGTCTGCTGCACGCTTCCTTGTCAAGCCGCCGAGAGTTCAGGCTGGTTTCTAGCAGTTTCGTCGCGCCACATTCGCCGAATAACCCGGTTCGCTAGATGCCGTTTATGTGCCCGTCTCGCAGCCTTTGGCGTCTTGCCCT
>CALLAA010000069.1 GCA_938002955.1 uncultured Acidimicrobiales bacterium | reverse complement strand
ACGATGCCGAGTTCGGCGAAGCCCTTGTCTTCGAAGGTCTGCTGGAAGAGGCCCTTGAGCTTCGCTGCGGCTTCGTCGTAGACCTCTGGGTCGTCCCAGGTGTTGCGTGGGTTGAGGATCTTCGAGTCGACGCCTGCGACCTCGACGGGGATGCGCAATCCAAGCTGCTCTTGGATCTCGGTCTCGACGCCGTCGAGTTCTCCGTTGAGTGCGGCGTTGAGCAGTGCACGGGTGACCTTGAGCGACATGCGTTCGCCCTTGCCGTAGGCGCCGCCGGACCAGCCGGTGTTGAGCAGGATGCAGCGGGTCTTATGTTCGGCCATGCGCTTTGACAAAAGGTCGGCGTATACCGATGGCTTCTGGCTCATGAACGGGTCGCCGAAGCAGGCCGAGAACGCTGCTTGCGGTTCGGTAATACCGACCTCGGTGCCGGCGAGCTTTGAGGTGAAGCCCATCACGAAGTGGTACATGACCTCTTCTGTGTCGAGAATCGAAACCGGCGGGAGTACGCCGAATGCGTCGGCGGTGAGCAGCACGATCGTTTGTGGGTGTGGACCCTTGGCCCCCTCGGCGACGCCGGGGTTGCACGTGAGCGGGTAGGCGAACCGGGTGTTTTCGGTGATCGAACCGTCGGTCAGGTCGAAGTCCTGAGGATCGGTTTCTTCGATTGGCTTGCCGATGAGCGGCGGCACGTTCTCGATAAGGGTGCCCTTCATCGACATCGCTGCGGCGATGACCGGCTCGTTCTTCTTGTCGAGGTCGATGAGCTTGGCGTAGCAACCGTCTTCGAAGTTCGACACTCCAGTGTCGGACCAGACATGCTCGTCGTCGCCAATGAGCAGTCGGTCGGGGTCGGCCGACAACGTGGTCTTACCAGTACCGGACAGGCCGAAGAGGATGGCGCTGTCGTTGTTCATGCCGACGTTGGCCGAGCAGTGCATGGTGAGCTGGCCGCTCTGTGGGAGCACGTAGTTCATCACGGTGAACATCGTCTTCTTGTTGACGCCGCAGTAGTCGGCGCGACCAATGACGAGGGCGACGCGGTTGGCGATGTCCATCATCACGCCGCGGTCAGAGTTGGTGCCGTCGCGCTCTGGGTCGGCTCGGAACGATGGCACGTTGATGATCGTCCAGCCAGCTTCGGCGCGATCAGAGTCATCGCGGACGTTCTTTGGGAACATGATGTTGCAGAAATATGCGTGGGTCGCGTATTCGCCGACGAAGCGGTATGGCTCGGAGTAGTCGGGGTCCCAGCCGCAGAACACGTCGGTTACATACAGGGTGGACTCGCGCTCATTGAGGTGTTCGATCACCCGGGGAAGGAGGGCGTCGAACTTGTCGGGGTCGAACTCGGCAAAGCCCTTCTTCCACCACACCGACTCGACGACCTCTGGGCGGCCGACAGCAAAGGTGTCAGAGGTTGGCCGTCCGGTGCAGGTGGGGTCGGTGTAGTAGACGAGTGGACCGTCGACGCCGAGTGCCGTTGGGTAGGCCTTCTGTTCGTCATCGCCGCCGTCGAGGCTGACCCGGCCGCGGTCGTTGGCGATCGCTGCGTGGAACAGTTCGTCTTGACTGAGCCCGATCTGGAGGTTCGGGGTGGTGAGTCCGAACTGGTCGTGAAGTTGTTGTGCAACGGTCATGGGGAACTCCTCTTCGACGGTCAGAGACGAGGAATGCCGCCCTGACCTCTGCGGATTTCGCGCTGGCTGCGAATCCACTTCTTATGTCGTATCAAACCATCGGCATTCTGAAAAGAGATTATTAGTTCTGAAGCCATCATTGTTTGAGATGACTCTCTCCGGTCTGGCGATAGCCGATATCTCGAGACATCGGTTCGCCGACGACCGACCTGTACAAATTGCGCGTCATCGGTGAGGCATCTGAACCAGTCTGTGTAAGACTGATTTGAGCACCGATCGATGTGACCACCGTCGGCGGTACTTTTCCCTTCTGTTGCATCCGTAGCGTGAGTTCGCTGCGTATCTCGTAAGGAATGACACTTTTGGCCACCTCTGATCTTCGTGAAGACGACACCCCGATGTCGGCGACTCCCCTGGAGACGTCGTTCACCGGTGGTGACGATCGTGCTCTGAAGGACGCGTACGACCAGTACGGATCCTTCGTGTATTCGATCTGCCGTCGATCGACCGATGAGTCGACAGCTGCCGACATCACCCAAGAGGTGTTCATTGCCGCCTGGCGCAATCGAGCCCGCTACGACGCAACACGTGGTGGACTCGGACCATGGTTGGCCGGTATCACCCGCAACAAAATTATCGATCACTTCCGTTCCGTCAGTCGCGAAGACCGCCGGATCGACAAAGTGAAGAACACACCACAACCAGCGGAACCAACAGAACAGCAACTCGAAGAAGTCACGCTTCGGATGTTGCTCGTCGAGGCAATGGACGAGCTTCCCGAGCGGGCCCGCAACGTCATAACAATGGCTTTCTTTGATGACCTAACCCATGTTGAGATCGCTGCCCGAACTGGAATCCCGTTGGGGACGGTCAAGAGCGACATACGTCGCAGCCTCGACCGCCTCCGGCACGGATTGGGGTACATCCATGGCTGAACAAGAACTTCGAGAATGGGCGGAGCTAAGTCGTTCGATTACCGACGACGACCGCATCCGCCACACTCCCCCACCAATGGTCTGGGACAACATCGCCGCGGCACTTGCCGCCGATGCTGACGTCCCGTCTACCGCCGAGGGACTCACCTTCGCTGACCCGATCGTGGACGAGGTCGTCCCGCCCGAAGCCGTCATCGATCTGAGTGCAGCACGAGAGCGTCGCGCACCGGTCGAGGAACGTCGTCGCCGCCGCAACCTCGTGCTCGCCGGCGCCGCGTCTGTTCTGGTCTTCCTCGTCGGCCTTTCGCTTCTGACCGGCATTGGCGAGGACCCCGACGTGACCACGTTTGTGGCCGACGTCAACAACGCCGAACTCCCCGAGCCATTCGATGGCACCGCCACCGCAATCGTCGCCGTCGATGAAGCCCCAATGCTCGAGATCGCCTTCACCGGCGAGCTCCCATCGGACGAGCCCGTCGAACTCTGGCTCATCAAACCGGACCTGTCCGACATGCGTTCGCTTGGCATCGTCAACCCTGGCTCCGACTCGTGGAGCGGCGAGTGGCCCGCAGACCTCGACCCGGCCGAGTATTCCCTCGTGGACCTCTCGATCGAACCCGCAGATGGCGATCCAACCCACAGCGGCCGGAGCATCCTCCGAGGACAGCTGACGCTGACCTAACAGCATTGGCTAGCTTGTCCGGGTGACCGGACAACTGAACCTCCCCGATTTCAAACTCGAAACCTACTTCTCGAAGTGGGAGTTCACCGCCGAGCATCACCTCACCGCCTCCGACGCAGAGTCGATGACAACCGCCGAGATACTGGCGCTCGGCACCGACGAGGATCGAGCAGCGTTCGAGAACCTCCACCTCGGCTACACCCCAACGTGGGGCACGCCAGCGGTTCGACACGCCATCGCCGACACCTACACCTCATTGGTCGACGAGAACATCCTTGCGTTTGCCGGGGCTGGCGAGGCCTTGTTCTGGACAATGCAGTTGTTCGTGAAGCCCGGCGACCATGTGATCGTCAACGTCCCGAACTATCAGACCATCGAGTCCATTCCGATCGCAACGGGGGTCGACGTCGAAGGTTTGCCGCTGTGGACCGGCACCGGGGAGGATCTCGAGTGGACACTCGACCTCGACCGGTTCGAATCGATGATTCGTCCCGAGACGACGCTCGTCTCGGTCAACTTCCCGAACAACCCCACCGGCTTTGTGCCCGACCACGACACGTGGAAGGCCTTCAACGATCTCTGTCACTCCCGCGGTATCCGTGTCATCAGTGACGAGGTCTACCGAGGCGTCGAGATCGACCCGTCGAGGACGATCGCAGCCGCGGCCGATATCAACCCATCGGCGTTGACGATCTCGGTCACGTCGAAGGCGTACGGGCTTCCTGGACTTCGCGTCGGCTGGGTTGCCTCGCAGGATCGTGCGGCACTCGCGAGCCTGGAGCGAGCCAAGCACTACACCAGCATTTGCAACTCGGCACCGGGTGAAGCGTTGACCGTCATCGCTCTCACACACGGCTCCACCATCCTCGAAAAGAACCGAGCGATCGTTGCGAACAACGACGTGGCCGTCACCGAGTTCATGTCCAACTACCCGGACCTCTTCGACTACCGCTCACCTAACGGCGGTTGCGTGACCTTCCCCCGGTTCCTTGGCGAGGAAGGCGCGGCGGCCTTTTGCACCGCAGCGGTCGAGGAAAGTGGCGTGTTCTTGCTTCCCCACACCGTCTATGAGTCCGCGCTCGGCGATGTGCCCACCGATCGCTTCCGCATCGGTATTGGCCGAACGAACGTGCCGCAGTCGCTCGAGGCCCTCGGCCGCCATTTGGAGAACCGCTGATGCGTATTATCGAGCTCGCAGCGATCCAGGAAGTCGTGACGCCCGAGGGAGCCTTTGCAGCGGTTCGTTCGTCGATGCTGACATTGGCCGCCGGTGGCGTGAACGCGCCTGACGAGTTTGCAATGCATCTCGCCTCCGGCGGTGAGCTCCATATCAAGGGGGCGCATCTCGATGGCACCGACTGGATCGCCACCAAGGTTGCCTCGGGCGGCTTCCCCGACGCGCCAAACGCAGGCTGCACACTGCTGCTCAATGCCCACACCGGTGCACCAGAAGTGATCTTGGATGATGCCGGTTGGCTGACCGAAATGCGGACGGCCGCCGCTGGCGCGATCGCAACCGACGCTCTCGCGAACCCTGGCCCGCTTCGGGTCGCGGTGCTCGGGACCGGCATCCAGGCGCGGTTCCAGATCGAGGCCCTTCGAGCTCGACGCGATGTTGACGAACTGACCATCTGGGGACGAACCGCTGAGCATGCCGCTCGCCTCGCCGATGAGGTTGGAGGCGATGCTGCCGTCACGGTCGACGCTGCAGTGTCCACTGCCGATGCGGTGGTGACCTGCACCAGCGCGCGAACGCCCATCCTCGAGAACTCACGGCCCGGACAACACATCACGGCTATGGGTGCTGACACCGTCGGCAAGCGCGAGCTCGGACAAGCCGTACTCGACAGCGCGACCGTTATCGCTGCTGATGACGTGACGATCTGCTCTCGCGTGGGAGAGCTCCAGCACGCTCCGGGCCTCGCCAAGGCCGCCGTGAACCTGTATGACGTCGTGGCCGGGAACGCGACCGGACGAGAGCACGCCGACGCAGTGACCGTCGCCGACCTCTGTGGCATCGGCACGTACGACGCTGCGATCGCTGGTCTCGTCGCCTCGGCGCTGCTGTAGCGCCGATTACGCAGCTATTGGATTGAGCAGCATCGCCCGAATGGCGAGCCCCATCACGAACAACCCTCCGAGCCCATACAACAAATACTTGTATGCACTCAGATGCCGGTAGCCAATGATGATCCCGACGCCGACGAACGTCAGAAAGCCGTAGAACATGTGGTTCTGGTCGGCATCAACATCGCCGAAGCCGACGATGATCGCACCGAGTGCTACCTGGATCGCGACGATGCCGTGAAACACGTTATGCAGAATCCACAGCGCCTCGGAACGTACCGATTCAACCCAGTGGGCACTCGTCGCCCAGGCTCCCGCGATCCCACCGCCGACGATCATGACCCACGCCAGAATTTCGTGGACCGAGCTAATCGTGCTCACGCGATTGCGTCGCCCTCTCGCAACGATGCGAGCTCGCTCGTGCTGAAGCCCCACCGAGTGAGTGCAACATCGGTGTGCTGGCCGGCGTGCGCTGGCGGCGTCGGCGTGGCGGCTGGCGTGCGACTGAAGCGCGGCGCTGGGGCCGGCTGGTCGACGCCGGCGATAGTGACGAACGTGCCGCGCTCGACGTTGTGCGGATGCACCGTGGCTTCGGTCGGCTGCAGTACCGGCGCATAGCACGCGTCCGACCCGTCAAAGACTGCGTCCCATTCGTCGCGGGTCTTCATGGCGACACGGTCCGCAATGATCTGCTTTGACTTGGGCCATTGGGTGGCGTCGTGCTGTGGCGGCATTGACTCGGGGTCAAGCTCGAGACGCTCGAGAAGTTCTGCATAGAACTGCGGCTCGATGCCACCGATGCTGACGAACTTGCCGTCGGAGGTTTCGTAGACCTCATAGAAGTGCGCGCCGGTATCGAGCATGTTCCCGCCTTGGCCACCGTCCCACATGCCCATCGCTTTCAAGCCGTACATCATCGATGCAAGCAGTGCGGCTCCGTCGACCATCGCGGCGTCGACCACTTGACCACGGCCGGACGAGCGAGCTTCGGTAAGCGCTGCGAGCACGCCGAACGCTAAGAGCATTCCGCCACCACCAAAGTCACCAACGAGGTTGACGGGCGGCACCGGGCGTTCTCCCTCGCGCCCGATCATGGCAAGCGTTCCCGACAGCGCGATGTAGTTGATGTCGTGCCCTGCGCGCGGTGCCATGGGGCCGTCCTGTCCCCAACCGGTCATGCGTCCAAAGACGAGCTTGGGGTTACGGGCCGTGCACACATCAGGTCCAATGCCGAGCCGCTCGCACACACCTGGTCGAAACCCCTCGATGAGAATGTCGGCCTGCTCGACGAGACGCAACACCGTCGCCACACCGTCGGGGTTCTTCAGATCGACGGCAATCGACTGACGGTTCCGATGCAATACGTCGGCGGGAGGCGCATCGGGATTTCCCCCGCGGGCTGCGCCGGCGCGGTCGACCTTGATGACATCGGCGCCCATGTCGGCGAGCATCATCGCAGCGAACGGCCCCGGCCCCAGGCCAGCCAATTCGACAACCTTTACTCCAGCGAGCGGACCGGGCATCAGGCACTCCCAGCTTGTGCTGCATGCATCGTGACCAGCTGCACGATCTGAGGCATTTCGGTTATTGGAATGTCGTGGCCCATGTTCTCGATCTCCACATATTGGGCGTTCGGTATGACAGCGGCCGTGCGCTGTCCGCCCGGCGGCGTGATCAACGTGTCGGCATCGCCGTGGATAACGAGCGTCGGGATGTCGATCTTCGACAACGCCTCATCACGGTTACCGCTCGCCAGAATCGCGTGATACTGACGCAAGCCGCCGCCATCGGGCCGGGAACGGTCCCAGTTCTCGCCGCAGAACTCGGCGAACTCGCCTTCGTCCCAGGTGTCGGCGGTTCCCCAGATACGTTTGCCAGCCACCCCAGCAGCCATTGCTTCCTCTCGGGTCGTGGGCTCGGGGGCCATGAGCTGCTGCATGGCTTCGTCGGTGGCATTACCAAAGTCCGGGTTGCCCGACCGTGACGCGTATGACGTCATGGAGATCACGGCTTCGGGATGGTCGATCGCAAGCGTCTGCACGATCATGCCTCCCATGGAGATACCCATCACGTGCGCTGGCGATGCGTCGTAGTGCTTCAGGATCTCGACGCAGTCGTCGGCCATGTCGGACAGCGTGTAGGCCGGCCCGTCGATGAACTTGGTGGACAGTCCAACGTCGCGGTTATCGAACCGCATGACGAAGAAGCCGCGGTCGACGAAGGCCTCGCAGAACTCGACCGGCCACGACGTCAGTTGTGAGGTCAAGCCATTGACGAGCAGCAACGGCGGGTCTTCGGGGTTGCCAAAGGACTCGGCGTAGAGCGTGCGGCCTTCGGCTTCGACGTATGGCATGCGGTTCCTCTTTCACGACTGCAGATCGGGCAGATCTCGAAGAGAAGAGTTTGGCCTAGATGAGGCGAGGCCGCTGACTTGAGTGCCCGGCAATCCGAAAAAGAGAAGATCCCGTGTCCAACATGTCGGCGGGATGACATGTTGAACACGGGATAAGCAACAAGTTGCAGAGCAACCTTTGTTGTTGCGTACTCGGGGAAGTAACTCCTCAGGAGATCTTTCGGGCGATCGAGCAATTCCTTTGAGGGCAACCGGCCAGGTACCCCAGAACTGGGGTGTCGACGCTGGCGGCATCCATCGTTTTTGTTGCCCGCAGGGCGCAAGATCGCTACATCCGCTTGAGCAGCTCAGCCTTTTTCGTCTCGAACTCGAGATCGGTGAGCACGCCGCTGCGGCGCAGATCGTCGAGCTTGGCGATTTGATCGGGAATGCTCGCAGCTTCGGTCGCTGCCGCGCTGGCTTGTCCAATACGGTCCAGGCGCCGTTCCTCGAACCGCTCCTTCTGCGTGTAAATCTCGGCTTGAACCATGTTTGGTTTACGGATGTTCGTAAACGTTTGACGGCCGCCTTCGCCTGCGCTTTCGATGCCGAGGTCGCCCGAGCCAGCGAGCCGTTCAAAGGCGGTCTGCTCAAAGAACACCGTGTTGATTCGGTCGAGCGGAATCTCGATGCCGTTCTTGGCGACGATGCCCTTGCGCGAGATCACCCGTTCGGTGGTCACGACGAACTCCGTCGTCGTCCACGTTGCGTACCGCAACGCGAACACGCCGAGGGTCCCCAGAACCAGCAGACCGACGATCACCCGCGCCGCGAACCATGCGGCCCCGTCACCATCGGAGAGCAACAATGCCAAGCCGCCGATGATCACGACGGCCAACAATGCGCTGATCGGCACCATCGTCCACCAATGCGGATGCATGTCGACCACAACTTCTTCATCGTCGCTAAGCAAATCTGCGGAGAAACCCATGGCGGCAGATGATAGTCGCAGCATCAACGTCATACCCGGTCTGTAGTGTTCTCACGTGGACGATTCTGCCTCCGCCCAAATTCTCGCTGGGCTCAACGAAGAACAACGCGTTGCGGTAACCACCGACGCTCGCCTACTCGTTATCCGTGCCGGTGCGGGCTCGGGGAAAACCCGTGTGCTGACCCGGCGGATTGCCTACGGCGCAGCCACTGACACAATCGATCCTCGGCGGGTGCTCGCCCTTACATTCACGCGTAAAGCAGCTGGTGAGCTCAATCATCGGCTGCGTCAGCTCGGCCTTCGTCAGTCGGCGGCCGCAGGCACCTTTCACGCTATTGCGCTGGCTCAGTTGCGCCAGAAATGGGAGGAACGTGGCGAGGCGGCCCCGACGTTGCTCGACCGCAAGGTTGGTTTCGTCGCCCGACTGGTCCCTCGCGTCAACGACCGCACCACTCCCCTCGACCTCGTCGCCGAGATCGAGTGGGCCAAGGCTCGACGAATCCTTCCCGAGAAGTACGCCGAAGCCGCGCTCGCCAATGATCGCAAGCCGCCGATGGAGCCCGAACGTGTCGCACGCGTCTATGAGGAGTACGAGGCGACCAAAGCAAAGCGGAACCTCATCGACTTTGACGACATTTTGATTCTGTGTGGACGCATGCTTCAGCGCGACCGCAGCGCAGTCGAAGCGTTCCGGTGGTCGTTTCGGCACCTCTTCGTCGACGAGTTCCAGGACGTCAACCCACTGCAGTTTGCGCTCCTTAAGGTCTTTGCTGGCCCCGACCCGGATCTCTGCGTGGTGGGCGACTCTCGCCAGGCCATCTACGCCTGGAACGGTGCCGATAGCTCCTACCTCGACAAATTTGGCGATCACTTTCCGGGCGCGCAAGCGGTCGCACTACATCAGAACTACCGGTCTACGCCCGAGATTCTCCGCTGCGCCTCCGCTGTGCTTCCAAATGACGACGCGCTCGAGCCAACCTTGCCGGCCGGCCCAGCGCCAACGATTGCGAGCCACGCTGACGATAAGGCCGAGGGCCGAGCGATCGCCCGCATGTTGCGCAACGCTCATACTCAGCGAACCAGATGGCGCGACATGGCTGTTCTCGTCCGCACGAACGCCCAGGTCGCGCTCCTCGCCAACTCTCTGGCCGAAGCCGATGTCCCGGTAAATGCTCGTGGCGAGGGCAAGCTCATCGAACGACCCGAGGTTCTCGACGCCGTCGACCAAATGCGCCGCATGGGTCAATCGCTTTCGATCTCACTCGACGACCTCGCGAACCGTTTGGCCTTACCAGACGACGATGATGCACACGACGAGCTCGTCGACGGCGACCCAGACTCCGATGAGCAAGACCGCGTCGAGGAGGGCTCGGAGCGGCGCCAATTGCTCGAGGCGTTCATTCGGCTCGGACGCGACCATTTGGCGGTAGATCCCAACGCCTCGGTGCAGTCCTTCGTCGACGCACTGAAGGCCGGTTCGAACGAAGCGGCGATCGCTGGCGGCGACCGGGTCGATGTCACCACCTTTCATCAAGCGAAAGGCCTTGAATGGGACGTCGTGCACGTGGCCGGAATGGAGCGGGGCCTGTCCCCAATCGGCCATGCCAAGACCCCCGACGCAGTTGCCGAGGAACATCGCCTTATCTATGTGGCCCTCACCCGGGCAAAGCGTCAGTTGCACCTGCATTGGGCCGAAGAACGACGTTTCGGGGACCGGGTATCGAAGCGCAAAGCGTCGCCGATGCTCGACGACATCGGGGCCGCAGCGCGCGGTGTCGACCCCCGAAGTTCTCGTTCTCGCAATGCGCAGAACGCTGCTTCTATGCGAAAGAACCTGGCGGCCAAGAACGGCGGTTCGTTGCTGAAGCCAGCCAAGGACGAGTCAGACCCGGTCTTTCTGGCGTTAAAGAAATGGCGATTGTCGATAGCGCGGGCGAACGACGTTCCGGCCTTCGTCGTATTCAACGACAAGACACTCCATGCAATCGCCCATGACCGCCCAGAGGACAAGCGCAGCTTGCTCAACGTGAGCGGCGTGGGTCCAGCAAAGGCCGAGCAATATGGCGAAGAAGTTCTCCGCCTAGTGGCCGAGGCGTCCGAGTAAATCTCGCCAGCGAGGCCCGATCCGCCTCGCGTCAACTCACCCCAGCAAAGAACCGAGGAGCTGCGCTTGTTCCTGTGCGTGAATTCGTGCTGAACCAGTCGATGGCGAACCCGACTCTGGTCGTGAGAAGCGTTGGATCTTGTGGGTATCGCCGTGGCGCTCATACAAGCGTCCCTTAACGAAATTCCAGGCACCCATGTTCTCCGGCTCTTCCTGGAGCCACGCGATCCGCTTTGCGTTTGGATGCGCTGCTACCACCGCGGCGATTTGTTCGGCAGGCCACGGGTAGAGCTGTTCCACGCGGGTGATGAGCGCCTTCGCTCCCGTTTCGTCACGGCGTGCCATTGCATCGACGGCCACCTTGCCGGTGGCAAAGACCAGGTCTTCTACCTCGCTCGCCGCTGGCGGATTCGGGTCTTCGAGTGTCTCGAGGAATCGACCGTCGGTAAGTGAGCTCACCGGCGACCGCGTCGTCTTGGCTCGCAGCAGCGACTTTGGCGTGAATACCACCAATGGCTTGCGAACGTCGCGATGCATCTGGCGACGCAGCAGGTGGAACAGTTGGCCAGCCGTCGTCACGTTTGCGATCTGCACATTGTCCTCTGCTGCGAGCAGCAAGAATCGCTCGACGCGTGCCGACGAATGCTCTGGACCTTGGCCTTCATAGCCGTGCGGGAGGAGCATGACGAGTCCCGAGCTCTGATCCCACTTGTCTTCGGCGGCCATGATGAATTGATCGATGACGATCTGCGCGCCGTTCACGAAGTCGCCGAACTGCGCTTCCCAAAGCGTGAGGACCTCGGGCCGCTCGACCGAATAGCCATACTCGAATCCAAGCGCCGCGTACTCCGAGAGGAGCGAATCGTAGATCCACATCGTGGAGTTTTCGCTGACGTTGGACAGCGGTACAACTTCGTCGCCGGTCTCGTAGTCGAACAACGTCGAGTGACGATGTGAGAACGTGCCACGACGCGAATCTTGACCGGACAAGCGGATCGAGGTCCCCTCGTACAACATGGTGCCGAATGCGAGCGCCTCACCAAGCGCCCAGTCGACTTCGCCCGCAGCGAACATTTCGTCACGGCTCGAAAACTGCGATGCGAGCTTTGGGTGCACGGTGAAGTCCTCGGGCACCGCCGAGAGCGACGTGTAAACAGCATCGAGCGTCGCCTTGTCGACGGCGGTCTCGGCGGGTGGGAGAACGCCCACCGGAGCCGGCGGTTGCGCCGCGACAATGTTGGGATCGCGCTCGACCGAACGGGTCGTGTTCAGTGCCTCTTGCAGGCGAGCTCGGAAGTCGTCGAGCGCCTGCTCTGCCTCTTCGACGGTGAGGTCACCACGCTTGATAAGGGCCTCGGTGTAGAGCATCCGAACCGAACGGCGTTCTTCGATCGCACGGTACATCAGTGGTTGCGTGTAGCTCGGGTCGTCACCCTCGTTATGCCCATGACGGCGGTAGCCAATCATGTCGATGACGACATCCTTGTTGAACTTCTCGCGATAGTTGAATGCCAGTTCGGCAACGCGAACGCACGCCTCAGGATCATCAGCGTTGACGTGGAAGATCGGGGCCTGGATGAGCTTGGCGACGTCGGTTGAGTACTCGCTCGAGCGTGCGGCATGTGGCGCGGTCGTGAAGCCGAGCTGGTTGTTCACGATGAGATGTACCGTGCCACCGACCTTGTAGCCGCGGATCTGCGAGAGGTTGAGGGTCTCGGTGACGACGCCCTGGCCAGCAAAGGCCGCATCGCCATGGATCAGGACCGGCAGAATCGGGTAGCGGCGGCCCGGTTGCTTCTCGGTCTTGTCCATCTTGGCCCGCGCCATACCCATAACGACCGGGTCGACGGCCTCCAGATGCGATGGGTTCGCAGCCAGGCTGACGGGAATCGAGTTACCAGCGGGAGAACGGAACGTACCGGTTTGGCCGAGGTGGTATTTCACGTCGCCCGAGCCTTGGACCGCGTCGGCGGTGATCGCACCTTCGAATTCCTCGAAGAGTTGGCTGTAGTCCTTGCCAACAATGTTGACCAGAACATTGAGGCGGCCGCGGTGGGCCATGCCGATAACCACGTCGGCCATGTCGTTGTCTGCGGCTGACGACAACAGCTGATCGAGGATCGGAATTGCGCTCTCGGTTCCTTCGAGGCCGAAGCGCTTCTGGCCGATGTACTTGGTGCCGAGGAATTTCTCCAAGGCCTCGGCGGCATTGAGGCGGCCGAGGATATGGCGTTGCTGTTCCTTGGTTGCTTCGAACGATGCGCCTTCGACCTTTTCCTGGATCCACGCCTTTTCGTCCGGATCGGCCATGTGCATGTATTCGACACCCACGGTGCGGGCGTAGGCGTCGCGCATGATGCCGAGGATGTCGGCGAGCTTCATCCGGCTCCGGCCGCGCTTAGCTTGCGGGCCGAGCAGCTCTTCGACGCTGAACTCGCGCTCAAGGTCCCAAATGGTGAGGCCGTAGGTGGCGGGATCGAGTTCGGGGTGCATGTTGCGTTCCATCAGCCCGAGCGGGTCGAGGTTCGCGATGAGGTGGCCCCGAACCCGGTGTGCGTTGACCAACGTGTTGACCTTGACCTGGCGTTCGACGGCCGATTCGGCATCGTCGACCGGGTTGATGTCTCGGCGCCACTTCACGGCGTCGTATGGGACTCCCATGGTCTCGAGGACACCTTCGTAGAAGCCGTGCTCTCCCATGAGGAGCTCGTTGATCGACTTCAGGAACATGCCACTCTCGGCTCCCTGAATAATTCGATGGTCATACGTCGACGTGATCGTGACGACCTTGGACACACCGATCTCAGCCAGCTTTGCCGGATCGGCGGCGGCGAACGCCGTTGGGTACGCAATGGACCCGAGCCCGACGATCGTGCCTTGGCCGGGCATGAGGCGGGGCACGGACTGAACCGTGCCGATGCCGCCGGGGTTTGTGAGGCTGACGGTTACACCGCTGAAATCGTCGAGAGTGAGTTTGCCGTTCCGGCCGCGCCGCACGAGGTCGTCGTACACATCGACAAAGCCAGCGAAGTCGAGCAGGTCGGCGTCCTTGATGGCCGGCACCATCAGCGTGCGGCTCCCATCGGACTTCTCAACATCGATAGCGATGCCGAGCCCGACCCGTTCGCGGCGCACGATGTTCGGTTTGCCGTCCTCGTCCTCGAAGTACCCGTTGTTCATTGCGGGCATGAAATCTGCCACCGCACGAACAACCGCGTAGCCAATGATGTGGGTGAAACTGATCTTGCCGCCGCGGGTACGCCCGAGGTGTCCGTTGACGATCTTGCGATTTACCTCGAGCAGGCGAGCCGGCATGTCGCGGAAGCTGGTCGCCGTGGGAACGTCGAGACTCTTCTCCATGTTCTCGACAATCTTGGCCGAGACGCCTCGGAGGGGCTCGGTGCCCTCTGGCTGAACGGGTGCTGGCGCAGCGTGCGCGGGCGCAGAGCCATTCGACGCTGCAGGTGCTGTCGGTGCAACCGGTGCGGCGGGCGTGGTTGGCGTGCTCGCAGGCGCTGCGTGTGCCGGCACGGCGTGGGCAGCTGCCTCTTGGGCTGCGTGGGCCGGGGTGTTCGCAATCGGGGTCATAGCAACGCCCGAACCCGGTCGATACCCAACGAAGAACTCTCGCCAACTCTCTGAAACGTTTTGCGGATTCTCGAGGAACTCGCGGTACATCTCGTCAACGATCCATGCATTTGCGCCGAGGTCAGCGCTCTTTGGTGAAGCCACGATGTCAGCCTAGGCGGACTGCGCCCCGACCTGAGCGAACGTACCAATCCATCGCGCGGATAGATTCGTCGTCTATGCGAATCGTTACGTGGAATGTCAACTCGCTGAACGTCCGGATGGAGCGAGTCACCGAGTGGATCGAACTCCTTTCCCCTGACGTTCTGTGCCTTCAGGAGACGAAGCTCGGCAACGACGACTTCCCGCACGACGACTTCACGGCGCTCGGATATAAGAGCGCACATCACGGGCAGGGCCAGTGGAACGGTGTTGCCATCATCAGCAAGGTTGGGCTCGAGGACGTTCGCAACGACTTCGACGATGGCCGAGGCGAACCCGACAAAGACGCCCGAGTGATCTGGGCGACGTGCGGCGGCGTTCGCGTCGCCAGTTGCTATGTCCCCAACGGCCGGTCCCTCGATGACGACCACTACACGTACAAGCTCGACTGGCTCGACCGCTTGTCCGCCGATCTCGACGCAAACACCTCGCCAAGCGATGACATCTGCGTCGTCGGTGACTTCAACATCGCACCCGACGATCGCGATGTTTATGACCCGGCCGGCCTCGTCGGCGTCACGCATACCTCAGCACCCGAACGGGACAAGCTGGCCGCTTTGGAGCAGTGGGGGCTCGTCGACATGTTCCGCCAGCACCATGATGAAGCAGACCTGTACTCGTGGTGGGATTACCGCGATGGCAACTTCCACAAGCGCAAGGGATTGCGTATCGACCTGCTCCTTGGATCGAAGTCCGTACAGGACCGTACCCATCGGGTCTTCGTGGATCGCAATGCCCGCAAGGGGAAACAGCCGAGCGATCACGCGCCGGTAGTGGCCGACCTGCGTTAGCCTGCACCGACCATGACTGCTTCACTCCAAATGGTCGTTGCGTCAGAAAGCGAACTGCCGCTGACGATCGCCATTATCTTGTCGCTTGGCGTGGGCGGGCAGTGGCTGGCGAATCGTCTGCGCATTCCAGGCGTGTTGTTGTTGTTGACCTCGGGCATTCTCGTTGGCCCGGTCTTTCACATCATCGATCCGGTCGAAGAGTTCGGTACCGACATCTTGTTTCCTGTCGTTGGTCTGGCTGTCGGCCTCTTGCTCTATGAGGGTGGGCTTGGGCTCAAGATCGACCGTTTGACCGATGGTCGCTCCGTCATCTTGCGGCTGGTCACCATCGGCGCGCTGGTTACCTGGCTCATTGGCTGGGCCGCTACGCAGCTACTGTTCGACGTCTCGACGAGCAACGCTGCGCTGATCGGTGCGATTCTCGTGGTTTCGGGTCCGACGGTGGTTATTCCGCTCCTCCACTTGGCGCGTCCTCGGGAGCCGACCGGCGGCATTCTCCGGTGGGAGGGCATCGTCATCGATCCCGTCGGTGCCACGCTGGCCATCGTGGTGCTCGACGCCACCCTCAACGATTCGAATCCGGGTGCGGCTGCACTCCAGATCGGCATCACCCTCGGCGCTGGCGCTATTGCGGGTCTCGTCGTTGCCGGGTTCGCCATGTTCGTCCTGCACAAGCATTGGGTTCCCGATCAGCTTCTCAACCCGGCGATGATCGCTGCTGCCATCGTCGCTTACGCAGCAGCAAATCAGATCGCTCCCGAAGCTGGGCTGATGGCGACCACGATGCTCGGGTTGGTTCTCGCGAACCAGCATCTCGTCCCAAACCATCAGCTCACTGCGTTCAGCGAGGACGTTGGCCATCTCATCTTGGGGACGCTCTTTATCGTTCTCGGCGCAATGGTCAACCTCGACGATCTCGTTGGGGTTCTGCCAAAGGCACTGATCCTTATTGCGGTCCTGGTGTTTATTGCTCGCCCTGTCGCTGTCTGGCTTTCGACCATTGGCTCGGGCCTTCAACGCAACGACAAATACTTCCTTGCCTGGATGGCACCACGAGGAATTGTGGCTGCGTCGGTCGCAACGGTCTTCTCCCAGACCCTGATCGAAGAGGGCGCTGGCGAGGTACCGGAGCTTGTCCCCGTGGTCTTTGCGACCGTCATCGTCACGGTCGCCCTCTATGGACTTACCGCGACCTACGTTGCTCGCAAAACGCGCGTTGCCAAGATCCAACCCAACGGTGTTGCGCTCGTGTCGAACAACAGGTTCGCGGTAGATCTCGCCGATCAGCTCGCAATGCAGGAGATCCCGGTCCTGGTCATCTCGACCTCAACGACCGTGCAACGCGAGGCGTTCTCTCGTGGCCTCCTCGCCTACGACCGCCCGATCGACAGTCACGATCTCGACCTCACCCTCGACGGCGTTGGCATTAAGCAAGCGGTCCTGTTGACGGACGACGAGAACTTTGCGAGCCATGCGGCGTACCACCTCACCGAGCATCTCGGCCGAGCGAACCTGTTCCAGGTGCAGCCCGACGAAGACGATGACGACTTCGAGATGCGTGGACGCTCGGTATTTGGCGACCTGACGTTCCACGGGTTGTCATCGGGCGCTCGAGCTGGTGGCTTCCATGTCGTCACCGGTTCCGATCTCCAAGCGGGAGATATGGCGCTTTTTGAGCTTGGCGATGAACACACCGTGTCGCTCGTGAATGGCGCGCCGAGCGAGGATGCAACCGTTATCGCCGTCACTCCTGGAGCCGTGCAACGCCGTCGCAGCAGCGACGTGTAGCGACACCCTCATTCGGGCGCCTCGA
>CALLAA010000068.1 GCA_938002955.1 uncultured Acidimicrobiales bacterium | reverse complement strand
TTGTACGCAGGGGTCGACCCGTAGAACCCGATCTGGCCCTTGACGAACGTGGCCGCTCGGGCCATTTCTTCTTCGGTTTCGCCGGTCACGACAAACGCCGGCACCGAGATCTGGCACGCGTCGTGAGCTCGACCGGCGTCGTCCATGTAGCCCCGGAAGCGGGGGAGGGCGACATCGGTGAAGTACTCGGGTGTTTGGAATGGGTGGACCATCCAGCCGTCACAAACTTCGGCGGTCACCCGAACCATCATCGGGCCCACCGCAGCGAGGTAGATCGCTGGCTTGCCGTGCTTGGCCGGGCCGGGGTTGAAGAACTCGGTCATGAGGATGTGGGTGTAGTGCTCGCCCTTGAATCGCAGCGGCTCGCCGGTGTCCCAGCAGTCCCAGATGGCATGCATGGCGCCGATGAACTCGCGCATACGAGCAGCAGGCGCTGACCACGGCATGGAGAATCGCTTGGTGATGTGCGGCTTGATCTGGCTGCCGAGTCCGAGGATCATGCGTCCCTCGGAGAACTCGTTGAGGTCACGAGCCGTGTTGGCCAACGTCATTGGGTTGCGAGCAAAGGCCACAGCGATCGACGTGCCGAGTTGCAACGTCTCGGTGTGTTGGGCAGCTACGAGCAGCGGAAGGAAGGGGTCGTGGGCGGTTTCTGCCGTGAACGCCCCGAGATGGCCATTGGCTTCATGCTCGGCGGCTTGTGGCCCAACGGTGTGGAGATTGGTGGTGAGGTACCCGTCTGTCTGCATTGGGTGACAGTACCCCGAAGTACTGTTGGGTATCGAAGAGCAGCGGTGCTGAGCCAGCCACAAGTCGACCCATAACCTGGGTTGTTGGCTTCTGTTATAATTATAACAATCCGCAAAGGCGTACCTATTGTGCAACACAATCCGTTCAAACCAGGCTTCGGTTCCTGGCCCCCATCGTTCGTCGGTCGCGAACGTGACGAACTGCTCTTTCGAGAAGGCCTGACCTCTGGACCTGGCGGTCGCTATCACAAGAGCCTCGTCACCGGCCCCCGAGGCGTCGGCAAGACCGTGCTCCTCGCAGCGTTTCGCGACATCGCCGAACAAGAGGGCTACATCACCGTGGCGGTCGACGCGAACGACGGCATGGTCCGCCGTATCTGTCGCGACCTTCGCCTCGTCGAAGTCGCGATTGCCGACAACCCCGGCTGGAAAATCACCGACATTCGTGCTGGTGCGTCGATCTTCCTCGCAAGCGGACACATCGACATTGCACGAGACCACGACGACCCCCTCGCAACAACCAACCCCATGGACCTCCTCAAGCCGCTGATGGAACGGGTGCAAGCCGCCGTCATCGAACGCGGCGGTGCCGGGCTGGTCCTCACCGTCGACGAGCTGCACGCAGCAAAGATCGACGAGCTCGAACGCTTAGGCAATGACCTGCAACATGTCCAAGACGTCGTCTTTGCCGGAGCGGCATTGCCCACGATCGAAGACCAAATCTTCAACTCGCCAGGTGCAACCTTCTTTAGCCGGCTCGCACGGTTCGCACTCGAGCCCCTGTCGATTACCGAATCGCTCGCCGCAATCACGCCACCCTTCGACGACGCAGGAGTCGACTACGACAACCTCGCGCTGACCAAGGTAGTGAGCGAAACCAAGGGCTACCCCTACCTCGTGCAGCTCCTCGGATACGAGATCTGGCATCGCCTCACCGACGGGGCCCCGATCACCGACGACCTCTTGATGGGTGCCTTCGATGCCGCCCGAGACCAATCGATCTTCGACGTGCTCGCGCCCACCTGGCGGCAGCTGTCACCATCATCAAAGCGGGTGCTCGGAGTCATCGCCGCCAACGGCGCAGGGCCAATGGCAACCGTCGACGTCCGCGCCGCGCTCGACAAGAGCAGCTCGTGGTTCTCCGTGTATCGGTCACGGCTCATCAACGCCGGAATGCTGCAAGCTGCGGGCCGCGGCTATGTCGAACTCGCCGGTGGTGAACGAGCCGCCGAGTGGATCACGGCACAACTCGTCGACCCCGAGTAGCTACTGTGCACACATGCGCGTAGGAGTCTTCATCGATGGCCAGAACATAACGATTGGCGCCCGGTACGCCTTTGGCCACGGCAACATGCACCCGCTGTTACTGGGGCGTGCCCTCGCCGGCGATTGCGAGCTGGTCGAGATTCGATATGCCACGGGCATCCCCGATCCCGAAGTCGACGCAACGCGCCACGCCCCCGAACGGCGCCGCCACGATCTCATGGTCGCAACGGACGTGGTCGTGCTCGAGAAGACGCTGCGTTACCGGTGGGAATGGCACATCCAAGATCGAGACCTCGGCGATCCGCGAGACCACAAGGACGAAGTGACAAAGGCGCGAGTCAAGTCCAAAAACCGCGGCGGTGAGAAAGGTGTCGACGTGTGGCTCGCACTCGATGCCCTCACCATGTGCACCCGGGCCGATATCGACAAAGTCATCATCGCCACTGCCGACAGCGACCTCGACATGGTGCCCCAACACCTGCGAATGATGCCCGGCCACGAAAACACGACCGTCGTTCAGGCTCGCATCCAGCGAGACGGCAAAGAGATCTGGGACAACGAGGCCTACGACGAAACGGTCGGAATCGACCGAGCCATGTTCGAGATCGCACGCGACGACTTCGACTATGACACCGATCTTGATGATGACGAAGTGGCCGCCTTTGCGAAGCGCATCGGGTCCGGAGAGGATGGCATCCGTGACTAACACCTTGACCACCGTCGTGTTCGATCTCGGGAACGTGCTGATCGAATGGGACCGGCGAAACCTCTTCAGCAAGCTGATCGACGACCCGGTCGAACTCGACCGGTTCCTCGACGATGTGTTCACGATGGACGACAACGCCCGCCTCGACCGCGGAACGCCGTTGCGAGAGGTCGCCGACGGGGCGATCGAGCGTCACCCCGATATGGCCGAGCTGATCTCCGCCATCGTCGATCGGTGGGAGGAGATGCTCGGGCCGGTGATCCAAGGAACCGTCGACATCCTCGACGAGCTCAGCCGCAAAGGCGTAAATCTGCTGGCGCTCAGCAACTGGGGCAAGGACACCTTTGCCCTGATCGAAGCCAACTATCCGTTCTTTGAGCTTTTCGACGGCATGGTCATCAGCGGTCAAGAAGGTGTCGTGAAGCCAGATCGCGAGATCTTCGACATCATGTGCGAGCGCTACGACGTGACACCGGCCGAATGTGTCTTCGTCGACGACCGCGCCGCCAACATCGCCGCGTCGATGGCACTCGGGTTCGACGGACTGCTATTCGACACCCCCGAACTGCTCCGCGAACAGCTCATCTACCGCCAGCTGCTGTAATTCCCGCTGTCGCAATCCGTCGGCCTGGGGGCCTCCTCGATGCTCGGCGGCTGGCCGGAGGCCCATGACCGCTCGAACCGGCTTCGCAGCTTCGAGCTCGCGATCATTCTCGCTGTCGCTAGCGCTCGCAGCTGGTTAGAGCCGGATTGTCGAGCGTTGGTCCGTTCGGACTCGCCGTCGCAGGCAACAGGCACGACCGGCCGGGAGTATCGAACTCGAGACGAAGCAGCGCCGTGTCGGTGCGGAGCGCGTCCGTCGTGCTCGTGGTGCTGTTGCCCAGGCTGAATGCAACTGCGGTTTGGCCCACCAAGTCGAATCGCTGGAGGAAGTCCGAACCGTGGCCGACGATCGCGTCCGCTCCAGCGTTGATGATGCGGTCGACATCGTCGAGCTGCTGCGCGTTTGGCGCTCGCCCCTCGAGGTTTCCCCAGTCGACGATTACCACAACACCGAGACCGTCGTTGCGGTGGAAGATCACCGACTCGCGCAAAAGGTCAATGGCCGCCGGGCCGGCCACACCAGCGGTGGTCTCGGTCGCCAGCGATTGGGTATCGGGAGCTAACGAGATTGCGTGGATCGCGACCATTGCATCGGAGGTGCCGACCAACACCGGCTCGACCGCCGTTGCGAGATTGCCACCGAAGCCGAGGGTGGCTACTCCCGCGGCCTCGAGCGCATCGACCTGGGCCTCGAGACTCTCGGGACCTTCGATCGCAGCCCGCAACGTAGCGACGTTCATGATCTGGAGCTGGCCCGAAGCCCACTCGCTGATCTCGGTTGGTGGACAGGTCGACGCCGCGCAGCCAAGCGTTGCAATGGTCGCAAGATCGGAGTTAACCACGGAGGCGTTCGGCGTGAATACACCCTCGGCATCGACGATGTCCTGCACGCTTCCCAAGATGTGCAGCACGGGTGCGATCGATGTGGACTCGGGCGTTCCAGCAGTACGACCAACGGCAGGCTCGCCCGCCTGGCGCGCTGCGTTGTCTTCGTCCCCGCTGGCGGTGGTGGTCTCGACCGGCTTCGATGGGACGAGCAACCGCCCGGTCGTTGGTTCCGGACCCGATGAACAGGCAGCGACGACGAGCGCAGCGGCCACTACGCCCAAAAGCATGAGCAATCGTGCTCGTGAACCTCGCAGCGTCATCACGCTGCTTAGTCTGCCCGCTCCGATCAGCGATTGGGGGGCGTGACGACAACTGTTGGCATAGCGCTTCTAGCCTGTGGACATGCGATCCCCCCTAGCTGTTGCCGTTGCGCTCCTTCTACTGCTGAGCGCGTGTGGGCAGGGCGAGTCCATCGTCGAACCCGGACCTGGCGACACCGATGACACGACAACCACATCATCGGTAGCTCCCGAAGAGGACGACGAGGACACCGACGATGACGACGGCGAGGTCATCACCGACGGCGATGCCGACACCACTTCGACAACCCAAGCGCCAGACGGAGAAGGCGATGGAACCGGCGAAGAGGATGACTCACCACCGCCGACGTTCGTGATTAACGAAGACTCCGAAAACGCAGCGGTGTACACCGAGCTTGCCGTCTCAGGGCTGATCCTCACGCTCGACGAACAAACCTGCGCCGACCAGACAGCAGCCTCCGCTGTCGATGCGGGCGACGACGAGATCGATGCTGTGATCGGTGCAGTCCAGGACTGCGCTTCGCCAAAGGCCGTCGATGACTTCGCCTCCGAACTCATCCTCGCCGGCGGACGCGTGCTGCCACCAACAGAGGCTGCGTGTGTCTCCTCGAAGCTGCGCTCCGCCGAGGACTACCGGCCGTTCTGGATCGCGCTCCTCGAAGAAGAACCGTTCGACTTCCTGCTCGCTGATCTCGAGGTGCAGAACCGTTACCTCGATCTGTACGCCGAGTGTGTGTCGGTTGGCCGTGCTGTAGCCCAGCAAGCGAACGCCACACTGTCTCCACCGACGATGGGATGTATCGACGCGCTCTACACCGATCGCGAATTTGTTCGGATTACCATCGAGGCAGATCTGTCGGGTGATCCCGACGAGCGGGAGCGGATCGATAGCCAAATCGCTGGCTGTCTCACCGCCGACGAGCGCGATGCGCTCGCCGGAAACTGAGTCCCGGAGGACCCATGTCGTTTCGTTTGTTTGGCTTCCCGATCACGATCGAGATGTCGTTTCTCGGTGTCATTGGTTTCATTGGCTTCCTGTCGCTCGGAGAGCGTTTCGACCTGATCGCCGCCTTTGTCGTCATCGCTGTCGTCTCCGTGCTGATCCACGAGTTCGGTCATGCATTCGCAGCCCGGTCCCAAGGCACCGACGGAACACCCACCATCTCGCTCGAAGGCATGGCTGGTCTTACCCGCTACCGCCTGAAGTCGGCCCCCAGCCGAGCGCAGTCCATCTTCATTAGCCTCGCCGGGCCGTTAGCCGGCATCGTGCTCGGACTCATCGTCCTTGCGGTCAAGCTCAGCGGCGTTATCGAAGAGACGGCCTTCATCACGAACCTGTTCAACATCACCTTCTTCACGACGTTCGCGTGGAGCGCGTTCAACCTGATGCCGATCGTGCCGCTCGATGGCGGACACATCATGACCGACCTCATCCCGGGCTCGGTCCCGGTTCGCAGCCGCCGTGCGGCGGTCATCTCGATCGTCGTCGCCGTCGTTGCTGGAGCCGCGCTTTGGTTCCAGTTCGGTTTGTTGTTCGCACCGGTCATTCTCGGCGGCATGGCGTTCCAGAACTTTCAGGGGCTTCGACAACGACCTGTCGCCCGGCTCTGATCTAGGGTTTCCTCGCGCCCACCCCGGCGCATGAAATCGAGGTTCCCGTGCGCGGTTTGCTGCTTAACAAGGTCGATGACGAGTTCAGTGCTGAAGTTACTGACATAGCCGAGGACGATTTGCCCGAAGCGGACACGCTCGTTGCGGTCGAGTACTCGACGATCAACTACAAGGATGGGCTGGCGATCACCGACAGCTCGCCAATCGTTCGCAACTGGCCCATGGTTCCCGGTGTTGACTTCGCCGGAACCGTGCTCTCATCGGAGAGCGAGAGCTTCGGCGTCGGCGACCGAGTAGTTCTTAATGGCTGGGACGTGGGGGAGAAGCACTGGGGTGGCCTCGCCGAGCGTGCTCGTGTCAACGCCGACTGGCTTACGCCCATCCCCGAAGAGTTCTCGACCTATCAGGCCGCCGCTATCGGCACCGCCGGCTACACGGCCATGTTGTGCGTCCTTGCTCTCGAGGATCACGGCGTCACCCCAGAGTCCGGAGCGGTGCTGGTCACCGGTGCGGCCGGTGGTGTTGGATCGGTTGCCGTTGCCATCTTGAACCGTCTGGGATACGAGGTCATTGCATCGTCGGGTCGCGTCGAGGAGGAGGGCGACTACTTGCGCTCGCTCGGCGCCAACGAGCTCATCCATCGCGACGAGCTCTCCGAAGGTGGCGGTCGTCCGCTCGCAAAGGCGCGCTGGGCTGGTGCAATCGATGTTGCGGGAAGCCATACGTTGGCGAACGTGCTCGCGGCGACCGGACCCAAAGGCTGCGTTGCCGCATGTGGTTTGGCCCAGGGTATGGACCTCGAAACGTCGGTCGCCCCGCTGATCCTGCGCGGCGTGACTCTCGCCGGTATCGATTCGGTGCATGAGACCGCCGAGCGACGCGAGCAAGCATGGGCTCGTCTCGCAACCGACCTCGATGT
>CALLAA010000067.1 GCA_938002955.1 uncultured Acidimicrobiales bacterium | reverse complement strand
GCTAGTTCGAAGGTGTGGCTTCGCTCTCCCGCTCATCTGCCCGACGCACCTGGTCAAAGGCTCGGCGATGGATCCGTAGCGGTTCCACGAGGGCGCTTGTCGTATACGTGATCAGGCCCGATGCCGGGCCGATCTGCACATCTAACGGCAGCTCTTCAATGGGCTCCAGAACCTGAAGCACGCTGAATCTCGATGAGCGGGCGACGACGGTTCGCTCGTCGGTTGCGATCACGGTGTAGTTCCGGTTGACGACCATGAACCACACGACCGGCAGCAGCGACACCAACGGAACGAGCACCCATACGACCGAGTCGGCCGACCGATCAAAGACGAACGCTCCGATGCCCGCAATGGCCGCCGGGATCGTCACAAGAATCTGATTGTGTGAGCCGGCAGGAAACGCAGCGACCACGGTCTCCGATTGCCGACGGTGAGGCTCGAAGTTCTCGGTGATCCTGTCCGCGAACTCCATCGGCGAGCTACGCGTAACTCGGGAAGCGAAGGCTCGAGTCAGCGCCGTGGTCGAGCGAGGCGGGGCCATCGGAGTGGAAGCGCCACCATCCAGCAGCTGCGATCATCGCAGCGTTGTCTGTGCACATCGAGCGGCTTGGCACGAAGCCTTTGATGCCGTCTTCGATGGCGAGGTCGAGCGTGCGCTCTCGCAGCGACGAGTTCGCTGCAACTCCGCCGGCAAGACAGAGGCCGGTCGCGCCGAACTCTTTCACCGCACGGCGGGCCTTCGTCAACAAGACGTCGACTACGGCTTCCTGGAATGACGCTGCGATGTCGACATCGGCAACATCGGGGTTCTTGCGAACGTAGTTAACGACGGAGGTCTTCAGCCCCGAGAACGAGAAGTCGTACCCGTCGTTCACCATTGCTCGCGGAAACTTGACCGCGTGCGGGTCGCCGTCCATGGCCATCTTGTCGATGATCGGGCCACCCGGATACCCGAGGCCGAGGTAGCGGGCAACCTTGTCGTACGCCTCGCCCGCAGCGTCGTCGAGCGTCTCGCCGAGGAGCCGGTACTGGCCGTGACCCTCCATCAGAATCAGCATCGTGTGACCGCCCGATACGAGGAGCACGACAACGGGCAGCTCAAGGTCGGGCTCTTCGAGGAACGACGAGTAGAGGTGCGCCTCAAGGTGGTTCACGGCAACGAACGGCTTGTCCCAAACAAGCGACAAGGCCTTAGCCGAGCTCACCCCAATGAGCAGGGAGCCGATCAGACCGGGGCCAACCGTGCACGCAATGGCATCGATGTCGTCCTTATCGACGCCAGCCTCCACCATGGCCTGGGCAATCACCGGGGTCATCATCTCGACGTGCGCCCGACTCGCCACCTCGGGCACGACGCCGCCATAGCGGGCGTGGATATCGATCTGACTCGACACGACATTCGAGAGCACATCGTGGCCGTTCGCTACGACCGCAGCCGCCGTCTCGTCACAGGAGGTCTCGATACCCAAGATGAGCTCACGCTTCGTCATGGTCCCAATCTACAGCCGTTCGATTCGGGCTAAGCGTGTCGTTAAGCGGTTCGACGGTCCACATGATCACGGCGTCCTCGCCGTTGTCGCCGTAGTAGCCGGGCCGTACACCAACGGACTCCATTCCGTGCTGTTCGTAGAGCGCGATCGCCGCGGTGTTGCTCGCTCGAACTTCGAGCGTCACCGCCGCGCAGTCGTTATCGAGAGCCGCAGCGAAGAGGTGTCGCATCACGACACCTGCAATGCCGCGACGTTGTTGCGTCGGGTCGACGGCGATCGTCGTGATGTGGGCATCGCCGTCGAGCAATGCGATCCCTCCATGGGCGATGATCCGGTGGTCTTCTTCGACGACGAGGTGCACTCGACCTGGGCCCGTTGTTTGTTCGATCGTGAGTTTCTCGGACCACGGGGTTGGGTAAACCTGCGCGTCGATCGCTCGGATGGCCCGCACGTCTCGCAGTTCGGCCGGACGGATCAGAACCGCCGGCCCATCAGGCACTCGCGCGGGTCTTCCAATTGATCTCGGCGTCGGGAAGGCGCAAATACATCGGCACGATTTCGTTCGGCGCCACGAATTCTTCGCGAAGCGCCTTGGGGTGCGATAGCTCGACGAGCGAACGGGCCGAGGGGTACTGCAGGCTCGTGCCGGCGAATTCGATGTGGGAGATCGCCCCGAAGACATCTCGGTATCGCTCGCTGCCGTCGCCGACCATCAAAATGTCCTCCGACATCGCCATCAGCTCGGCGGCGAGTTCGTCGGGCGTCGCCACCGTTGGTTCACTGACGCGTTGAACGCCACCAGGCACCGAACGATATTGGGCCGCGAATACCTCGCCTCGGCGTGCGTCATAACACGGCACGATCAGCCGTCGGGAATGCTCGACTGCGAACGCTCCGAGGTCCAGCGAGGACACACCGATCATGGGAACACCAAGGCCGTGGGCCACGGCCATCGCTGACGCGATTCCGACCCGCAGTCCAGTGAACAACCCGGGCCCGATATCGACCGCGACGCAGCCGATTTCGGACAGCTCGACTCGCGCCTGCTCGCAAACGAATCGGATCTGGGGTGTCAGATTTTCTGCGTGGCGACGATCGCGAGCGGAGTGTGCCGACGCGAGAACACCTTCGTGTCCGCCAACAGCCACACCTACCTGCGACGTCGCGGATTCGATTCCAAGAATTAGCACGAGGACTCTCCGACCTGGCCGCCCAGTGCAGACAATGTCTCTTCTCGCCCGCACCACCGCGGGCCGACGGGACGAATCTCGATCGATCGATCATCGTCGCCCTCGCCAAACGTAAACCGGATCTCGAGGAAGTCCTGCGGCAGCATCGGCATGATCGCGTCACCCCATTCGATGAGCACGACTCCCCCGGATTCGAGTAGATCGGGGAGGTCGAGATCGAGAACCTCCGACATCTGCTCGAGGCGGTAGACGTCGAGGTGGTGGAGCGTCAACCGTCCTTCATATTGGCGGGCGAGCGTGAACGTCGGGCTGGTCATTCGTTCGTCCACACCGAGCGCTTTTCCGTATGCCTTGGAGAACGCGGTCTTGCCAGCACCGAGGTCGCCGACCAAGACCAACAAGTCGCCGGGTTCGGCCGTCTCGGCCAACGTCGTGGCCAGAACTGCAGTCTCTTCTGGCGATGAAGTTGCAACGGTAATCACGGCTCTGAGTCTAGAGAGTCTTCGGGCATTGGCTAACGGTCGGTTGCTACTTCTAGGGTCTTGCCTATGAGTACAGGATTGGCATACCTATTGGCGGCGATTGCGTTCGGCGGCTCGTACCTCGTGAAGTGGTGGCTGAAGCGCACGTATAAGAAGTGGAGCCAGGTCGAGAATCAGTATCGGGTGACCGGAGCCCAAACGGCCGCCGCCATCCTCGAAGACCACGGTGTGAAGGGTGTGCAGCTTCAACAGGTTCGAGGCAAGCTCACCGACCACTACGACCCGTCCAAGGACATCTTGCGATTGTCTCAGCAGAACTGGGGCAAGACGAGCGTGTCGGCCATGGCGGTGTCGGCACATGAGGCTGGGCATGCGCTGCAAGACTTCAGCGGCGACTTTCGGCTGAAGCTCCGCAAGTTTCTTGTGCCGCTTGCGGCGCTCGGGTCCCGGTTCGGACCAATGGTGGTGTTCGCCGGATTTATCACCGGGAGCGAAGGCATCTTGCAGATCGGGGCCTTGCTGCTCTTCGGTATGACGATCTTCCAGATCGCGACCCTGCCGGTCGAGTTCAACGCGAGCAAGCGAGCTCTCGACAGCCTGGAGCGATTGGGGCTTTCCGACCCCGCCCAGCGCGATGGCGTTGAGGCCGTGCTGCGGGCCGCCGCGCTCACCTACGTGGCCGCCGCAGCCACGAGCCTCGCTTACTTCGCCATGCTGTTCGCCCGAGGGCGCGGGCGCTGGATCGTCTAGCTCGATCAGGTTTGGGGTCAGACCCCGAAGTTGATCGATGACGCCCTCGAACAGGTTTAGGGTCTGACCCCGAAGTTGATCGAGGGCTACTTGCGGCTAGAGCGCATCGCTGCCAACTGCGTGAGGTCACCGTCGGCTGCGTACCTGGCGTAGTCGGCTGAATCCGACGCGACGAGCGCGACCTTGCCGTCTCCGTTGAAGACGAATCCCCATCCGTATCGCTTCGCCAGCGGGGACGCTCGAAAGCACGCCCGGCCCTCGCTGAAATACTCCGCCCGCAGTGCCTCACGCTCGTCGTCGGCCATATCTGGGCCACCCTTACGGTCGACCCAGATCTGCGACAAAACCTCCGACATCGTGAATTCGAAATCGTGGCCGTTGAGCATCGCGAACTCCTGCGCCGCAATGGTCGGCTTGCCCCGATACTCAGCCGGCGGCACGTCGGCGATGTCCGCAGTGCAGTCGTCGGCCACCGCAATGAACGTGTCTACGTATTCGAACGCCATGGGTTTCACTCTCCCACTTGTCGCCCGAGCCAGCCAGCGATCTGGAGAAGGACCGGAGCGTCTGGGCCGGGGTCGACGACTGGATCAAACGGAAACTCGGGGTCCTCGCGACCCTCGTCCGGGAGCATCTTCGCCGCGACGAGAGCGCCGTGGAGAACCTCGTCGGGGATCTCGAGCGATTGTCCTGTTGCGGTCGCCAAGTCCCAAGCATGGGTTGCAAGTTCGGCGGTGTAGGTCAGGAGCACAGGCCCACCTGGCAGCTCGCCCCATGGCACTTCGTACAGCTGCTCCAGCTTGGTCGAGTCGGTCCAGGCGTGCATCGACGCGTGCGCTGCTTGGCCGAACGCCTCTCCGTGTCCGTCTTCGCGAGCCACCGACTCGTCGGTCACCTCGCTCCAGTGCCCCCCGTTGCCAATAACAGCAACGCGGTTCATCACTAGGTTGCAGTGATCTAACAAGTCTTTGACCGTGAAGTCAGCACACGGGGTTGATTCGTCGAACTGATCGATAGCGACGCCGTCGATCAGTCCTCGCATGCTGGACACGACCTGGGCCAAGCCGAAGCGAGGGTCGTCTGGGGTTATCTCTGGGGTGTTTGTTTCTGTCATGGGAACACCGTGCCTACCTAAAGTGGCCATCCGGTGGCCACTTTGTTTGACATACTCAAGAAATGCGCGCCGACCGACTGATCGCCCTTCTCCTTCTCCTTCAACGCCGCGGCTCGGTCACCGCAGCCCAGGTCGCCAGCGAACTCGAGATCTCCGAACGAACTGCACGTCGCGACCTCGAAGCGCTCGCAATGAGCGGGGTTCCCGTCTACTCGACTGCGGGCCGTGGCGGTGGCTGGACCCTCCTCGGCGGCGCACGGACCGATCTCACCGGGCTGTCCGCAGACGAAGCCCGAGCGCTCTTCCTCGCTGCCGGGCCAGCCCTCGACAGCACCCCCGAGCTCAAATCGGCCATGCGCAAACTCACCGGCGCCCTGCCCGAGACGTTCCGCGCCGATGCCGAAGCCGCCGCGACAGCGATCAAGGTCGACCCCAACGGTTGGGGCCGTGTGGGCGGTTTTACGCCAGCGCACCTCGAGACCCTGACAACTGCGGTCATTTCTGCACGCCAGGTCGAACTCGACTACCGAAGTCCGAGATCGGGAAGTTCGGTCAGAACCGTCAGCCCGCTCGGCCTCGTGACCAAACGCAACGTTTGGTACCTCGTTGCCAACACCGACGACGGTCTCCGTACGTTCCGCGTGGCTCGCGTGCGGCGCGCTACGCCACTCGATGCCCCGGTTGTACGTCCCGGCGATTTCGACCTCGAGGCCGAATGGGATCGCATCGTGAGCGAGGTGGAGTCACGAAAGACCGGCATGGTCGTCGAACTTCTGGCAGACCCGGAGATGCTCGCTCCCCTCCGGTACCAGTTTGCGGGCCGAATCGAGATCGGAGACGCCGTTGCGGACGGACGGACACGCGCAACGATCACCGAGTATGGCCCCAAGCCTCTGGCCGCTCAGCTCGCTGGCTACGGCAACGGTATCGAGTTACTCGAACCACCAAAGGAGCTGTGTGCCGAGCTCGTACGGATCTCCGAGGAACTCTCGGCGACATGGCTGAGTGTGCGAACCTAAGAGCCATGTTCAGGATCGGTTCAGGTCGCTCGGCCACCATGGCTATATGACCACCCCGAACGCTCGATCACGACCACCGCAAGGAATCTCATGAAGCTGCTCGTCGTCGAGGATGAGATCGGTATCGCATCGTCGCTCCATAAGGGCTTTACCGCCGACGGCTTCACCGTCGATGTCGCACACGATGGGCTCGACGGACTGCATCTCGCACAGGAGAACGAGTACGCGGCAATCATTCTCGACCTGATGCTGCCCGGCCTGAACGGCTACCGCATCTGTCGACAGCTTCGTGAGGACGGCAACCTCACCCCAATCCTCATGCTCACCGCTAAGGATGGCGAGTTCGACGAAATGGAAGGGCTCGACACCGGCGCCGACGACTACGTCACGAAACCATTCTCATACTCGGTATTGCTCGCCCGGGTTCGAGCCCTCATACGGCGTAGCACCGCGACCTCCGGCGGAGCGCTCGACGACGCCGTGTCGGTTGGCGACCTCCGGCTCGACCCCCGAGCGCACCGGGTATGGCGCGGCGACACCGAACTCGACCTGTCGCCACGAGCGATCGCTGTTCTCGAATACCTGATGCACAACGCTGGCCTGGTCGTGTCCAAAGACGACATCTTGCGCAACGTCTGGGATCACGCGTTCGACGGCGATCCGAACATTGTCGAGGTGTATATCTCCCGTGTCCGCGCGGCGATAGACACCGCGTTCGACCGCAAATCTCTTGAGACGGTCCGCGGTGTCGGCTATCGACTCTCGGCTACGGGCGGCTGAGAATGAAGAAGATGGGGGTGCGAGCCAGCGCATCAATATTCGCGATGCTCGCCGTAACACTGGCCGTCGTCGCCGGCACCGCCCTACTGCTCACGACGTTGCGACAGTCACTGATCGCCGAGGTAGACCGCTCGATTCTCAGCCGAGCCGATGACATTGCCGAGCAGTGGGACAGCGAGAACGACTTCATCATCCTCGGCGCCGGATTCGACGGGTTCACCTTTGCGGCGGTCTTTGACGACTCCTACTACGCATCCACCGAAGACACCATCGATCCCCAGGATCTGCGAGATGCAACGATTGCGCTTGGCGAACCCTTCACCGCCAACATTGCGTTACCTGGGGTCGAGGGCACCGACGAACTGCGATCGATCGTGCTGCTCGCCGAAGACAGCGGCCTTATCGACCCCGACGGTGACATCGAAATCGACGAACTCGACGTGCTCGTGTTCGTCGGGAGCTCCCTATCGCCCGTCGACAGCACGGTCCAGCGAGTATTTCTCGGCGCCTCGCTTGTCGGCCCGATCTTCGTGTTGCTCGTCGGACTCCTCACGTGGTTCCTTACCGGACGGTCGTTGCGACCGGTCGAGGCCATCCGCAACGAGGTGGAGAGCATCACCGCGAGTGGCCTCGACCGACGTGTGCCCGAACCCGCAGCTGGCGACGAAGTCGGTCGGCTCGCCGGAACGATGAACCGGATGCTCGCCCGCCTCGAGACCTCACAGCGTGCCCAGCAGCAGTTCGTCAGCGACGCGTCGCACGAGTTGCGTTCTCCGCTCACATCGATGTCGGCAATGCTCGAGGTTGCCGAGCGTCACGGAACCGCCGACGACTGGCACGAAACCGCCGGCGACCTCCAGCGCGAGACCGATCGAATGCGCCGTCTCGTCGACGACCTGTTGCTCCTCGCGCGGTCCGACAGCTCAGCCGATGGCCAACCGGGGATCGCTGGAGCACCGCAAGCAATGGTCGATGTCGATGACGTCGTGCTCGACGTTATTCGCACCGCAGCCACTCGGCCCGAGGTGACCATCGATGCATCACGGGTCTCCGCTGGGCTGGTCTATGGCAATCGAGACCAACTTCGTCGGGTCGTAATCAACCTGATCAGCAACGCTGCCCGCCACGCGACGTCAACGGTGACCGTTAGCCTCGCCGAGCTCGACGGCGTCGTGACGCTGACCGTCGACGACGACGGCGCGGGAATTCCCATCGAACAACGAGCACACATCTTCGATCGCTTCGTCCGTCTCGACGAAGCTCGCGGGCGAGACGCAGGCGGCAGTGGGCTCGGCCTCGCCATCACGAAAGAGATCGTTGCGGCCCACGGCGGTTCGATCCAGGTGGGCACATCGCCGCACGGGGGCGCCCGCTTCGCGATTGGACTCCCGCAGCGTTAGGCCGTCGGCGATAGCTCTGTCTAACGTGGCTCGTGGTGTCAAACACTTCCTCCCCCACGCTCCTGCAAGCCGCACTCGCTGAGCTTCTTGGAACTGCGTTCCTGCTCGCCGGGGTCGTGGGTTCAGGAATTATGGCCGAACGGCTAACCGATGACGTCGGCCTACAACTTCTCGCCAATTCAACGGCCACCGTCGGGGTGCTGATCGCCCTCATCCTCACGTTTGCAGCGACCTCGGGAGCCCACTTCAACCCCGCCGTCACCCTGACCGAGCTCGCCCTCCGTCAGATCGACGCGGCTCGGGCCGGGACCTACATTGCTGCACAGGTCCTCGGCGGAGCGCTCGGCGTCATCGCCGCAAACATCATGTTCGAGCTCGACGCAGTGAATGTGTCCACCAAGGCCCGCTCCGACACCAGTCTGATCTTCGCCGAGGGCATCGCCACCCTCGGACTGCTCCTGGTGATCTTCGGTATTGTCCGCGCCGGCAATCCGGCAATGGTTGCGTTCGCCGTGGGCGGCTATATCGGCGGTGCCTACTGGTTTACGTCATCGACGAGTTTCGCGAATCCTGCGGTCACCGTGGCTCGAACCTTGTCCGACACCTTTGCCGGAATCGAGCCGGCCTCGGCACCGATGTTCATCGTGGCCCAACTGGTGGCGGTCGGTGTTGCGGTCGGCGTGATACGGGTTCTCTGGCCGACGGATTCGAACTAGTACCGGCGGGGCATACGGCTGCTCACCGCGCACACGATCTCGTACGGGATTGTGTCGAGTCGAGCAGCGACTTCGGCCGCGGAGATCGTCTCCTCACCCTGACCGCCGATCAGAATGACCTCATCACCAACGGCGACACCGGCGTCACCGACATCGACCATGAGCTGATCCATCGTCACGACCCCTCGAATCGGGTGCCGCTGCCCGCCGATCAACACCTCGCCGCCCCGTAACCCGAGATCTCGCCGAATGCCATCGGCGTAACCGATCGGGACGGTTGCGATGGTCGTGGTCTGCGACGTCACGAAGCGATGTCCGTAGCCGATTCCTTCGCCAGGACCGACCGTCTTGACGAACGACACCTCGGAGCGAACCGACATGGCCGGAACGAGGGTTACGCGGTCTCTCAACGCGACATCTGGATCGATCCCGTACATTGCGATGCCGCAGCGAACCATCAGAGCTTCGCGTTCTGGGCGGGTGATTGCGACCGCCGAGTTCCCCACGTGGGTATCCACATTGTGGGCGTGTGCGTCGATCGCCTGGGTGAACTGTTCGAGCTGTTCGTCGGTGAACGGATTGTCCGGCTCGTCAGCGACGGGACAATGCGTCCAAATGGAGGTGAGTCTGAGCTGGTCGTGGCGCTCGATTCGTTCGGTCAGCTCCGACAACAAGCCGGGAGCGGCGCCGACTCGACGCATCCCCGTGTCGAGACACACGTGGACCTCGACCGGGTCGGGTGCCTGCAGGGCCGCATCGGCGATCGCTGCGATCCCACCGAGCGAGTACAGCGATGGCGTCAGCCGGTTCGAAACCACAGCTCCCATCGCCGAGGGATGCGGCTCGGAGAGTACGAGAATTGGCGCATCGATGCCGGCCTCTCGCAGCTCGACTCCCTCTTCGACCAAGGCGACAGCAAGCCACGACACGCCCGCCAGCAATGCTCGTTCGGCGACCCGAACGGCTCCGTGCCCGTACCCGTTCGCCTTCACGACCGCACATAGCGGAGTTGGCGAAACCAGCGCGGATAGCGTTCGAACATTTTGTTCGATCGCGTCGAGATCTATCTCACACGACGTCGGCCTCATCACCCGCCAAGACTACGCTCCCGTGGGTGGAGCTGATACTCATCCGTCATGGCCGTCCCGAACGCATCGATCACGATCCGAACGGAGCCGACCCGGCGTTGACCGAACTCGGTCATACCCAAGCAGCACGAATGGCCGAGTTTCTCGCTCCTGAGACGATCGATGCGCTGTACGTTTCACCGCAATTGCGCGCCAAAGAAACCGCCGCGCCACTCGCCTCGCACCTCGGTTTCACCCCGACGATTGTCGACGGCATCGCCGAATTCGACCTTGGGCACACGAGTTATGTTCCCGGCGAAGAATCTGGGCCGCTCACCGAAACACAGTTGCAATCGCTGATCTCCGAACTCACCTCGGATCACTTCGTTGGCCGTGTCCTCGACTCGGTGAACAGAATCATCGAGGACCACCCAAGCCAGCGGGTGGCCGCCGTCTGCCACGGTGGCGTGATCAGCACGGTCCTCGCAAACATTCTCGGCGTCGACGGCATGAACTACTTCGACTCGCACTACACGTCGGTCACCCGAATCAAAGCATCGGCATCGGGGAATCGCTCGATGGCGTCGTTTAACGAATGCCACTGGTTGAGGGATCTGTAAGTGACGCTCCCGTGGACCTTGCCCGTCGTCACCGACGCCGAGATCCACGATGTTGAGCGCGCCATTCTTCGCGCGTTCGAAGCGCGCTCGACGAACAACATCACGATCTTTGGATTGGGCGAGCTCGGTCTGGCCGTCGGCTGGCCGACCACCAACCCGATCGCAGTGTTCAAACGACAGGCCCCCGGGCCTGACCTCGCCGCCGACATGGAACGGATGCACGCATTCCACGAAGCTCTCGAGAACGCTGGAGCTCCCGTTCTTCCGACCGACATTCGTGTGATCACCAATGAACATGGCGTGCAGATCCCATACCTCATTCAGCCAATCATCGAGCGCGATCAGCTCGCCGAGAACATCTTGGCCGTCGACGACCCGTCGCCAACCCATCCCATCTTGGTCTCGCTGCGAGACACCGTTGCGAACGTTGTTCGAGACGGCCCGAACGGTGGGCTGTCGATCGACGCCCAGGTCACGAACTTTGCGTGGACGGGCGAGCAGGTGGTGTCCATCGATACCACACCGCCTCTCATCTGGGGCGCGAACAGCGGCCCGATGTACGAGGTCGGCAATTATCTCACGGCTGTTCCGTGGGCGTTGCGTCCCGCTGCGATCCATCTGACGAAACGATCCGGCGACGACTACCGCACACTGCACGGCGTCCTGCAGCAGACCGCCGTGTATCTCCTACGAATCGAACAGGAACGCTGGGTTCAGCCGGCCATCGAGTGCTTCAACGCGGTGCTCGACACGCCACTTACTCGCGCCGAGGTCGACAAGAACTTCGATCGGGTGGTCCGAGACCTTCCAACGATCAAACGTCTCGCCCGGGCACAACGACTGTGGGCGACGAAGGTCCGCAAGCAGCGTTACGAGTTCTTCATCACCAACAGCTTCACCGGGGAGATTTACTAGTGCAGCTCAACACCGAAACACTGATCATCGGCGCAGGCCTCTCCGGATTGTCGGCCGCGCAGACACTCGTTCGGTCCGGCCGTTCCGTGCTCGTTGTCGACAAGGGCCGCGGCGTCGGTGGTCGACTGGCCACCCGTCGAATCGGCGACGCCACACTCGATCATGGCGCACAGTTCTTCACGGTGCGAGGCGACATGTTTCGAGCGCACATCGACCAAGCACTCGCCGCTGGTGTGGTCGACGTCTGGTGTAACGGGTTCTCTGGAGACGATGGATACCCCCGCTACTACTGCCCGAACGGAATGACGGCGCTCGCGAAGTGGATGGCCGAGGACCTGCGAGCCAGCGGGGTAACGATCGCCACCGGCGAGCGTGCCACCGCAATCGAGGAGACCGTCGACGGCTGGCACCTCCCCTTCGAGTCGGAAACGGCGTTGCGCGCGACAAATGTGATCAGCACCGCACCGGTCCCGCAGACACTCGACTTGATCGACGCTGGCGAGGTCTCACTCGATGCCGAACGTCGCGACGCACTCGACCGCATCAGCTACAAGCCAACAATGGCCCTGCTGGTCACCCTGGAGGCACCTTCGGCGCTCGACGCACCGGGCGGGGAACAGCGGACAGAAGACGACCTCTTTACGTTCATCAGCGACAACCATCTCAAAGGCGTCAGCGCAACACCGGCATTGACCTTTCATGTGAACGGCCAGGTCAGCACCGACCGATGGGACGACAACCCCGCCATTGTCATCGCCGATCTGCTTCACGAAGCGCAGCCGTGGATCGGCGACGCCCCGATCGTCGACGTGCAGCTCAAGACATGGAAATATGCCGGGCCCTACACGCCACATCCTGAGCGATGTCTTGTGGCCCGAACCTCTCCCGGCAACCTCATCATCGCTGGCGATGCATTCGGGGGGCCAAAGGTCGAAGGAGCGTTCAACTCCGGCGTCGCCGCAGCGCAGGCCATTGCTGGGACCTCAGCGCCGTAGAAGTCGCTAGTCCTCGTTGCGTTTGCGCATCGCAGCAATGATGTCGCGCACGACGAACTGATCGAAGTCGATCACGACAGGCACGTGCTCTTCGGCCCGAACAGTGCTGAACCACACATCAGGATTGCCGACCTGGACGTTTCGCAGCGCCGGCAGCCATTGGCTTGGGACGAAGCAATAGTCGACGTGATGGGCATCGGTGCCCCCGATTGGATCCGGGCGGAATCGGGTTGCTTGCTCGCGCGGGTCGCCATGCTCAAGACCCGTGAACGAGTGGTACGCACTGACGTACCCCTGTGTCTCGAGGAGGGCGATCAACTCGAGCATGTCCCAGTTCGGGTCGTTGCGATGAAAGACAGGGTTGTTGTTGAAGTCGCCGGCAATCACGGTCGGCTTGTTCAGGATGCGCTGGTAGAGGCGCATCATCTGGATCGGCTGTGACGCGGGTGGGTTCGTCTTGAACTTGACCTGTGCTTTCTCGTTCAACGCCCAAACCGCGAGCAGATGATGGCTCACCGGACCGTTGACCATGACGGGCATGATCCATTCGAGGCGTTGGTCCCAGCGGCCACCGTCGAGCTTTGCGAAGGTCGGCAGGAACGACAGCACCCCAAGACCGCGCTGGGCGTGGCGGCCGACCCAAGCCATCGAGGAGTGCGCCGTGCGTTTCGCTTTGATCAAGCGAACTTCGTTGCCGCAGCGGGCGGCCACGACGACGTCGGCCTCGAGCGCTTCGAGCTTGGGGTATCGCCGCTCGACGGCCGGCCCCACCGTCCAGACGACGATGCGATACGTGCCCTCGGGTTTCGGGGTGATGTCGATCTCGACCGCCATAGAACGCCGACCATAGTGCCGGACAACACCTCCCGAGCGAATTACCCGGTGGTCTGTTCGCCGATGTATCGAGCTGCCGCGGCCGCACCGGAACCTGCCAGTGGCGCGTCGAGGTGTACGAGCGCGGCTTCGATCGCGCCGAGCGTGCCGAGGACCATGGGCGGATTGAGGTGTCCCATGTGTCCAATGCGAAATGAGCGGTCCCGGATCGCGCCGATTCCGATGCCGAGGGTGACACCGTATTCGCGCTCACACACCCGAGCGAGTGCGAGCGAATCGACCGTCCCAGTTCGCACGGTCGTCACCGCGTTCGACCGGTGGGCCGGGGAGGTGATGTTGAAGGACAGACCGTCGGGCGTGTGCCAGGCATCGATCGCTGCATGAACGGCGCCGGCGAGCACCCGATGACGTTCCCATACCGCCGGCAGCCCTCCTTCTTCGTCGATGATGTCGAGCGCGACATCGAGTGCTCGAAGGTGCGTCACGGGCGGGGTGCCCGAGTAGCTCTGATAGACGGCTTCGGGCTCGAGGCGTTGCGCCCAATCGACATAGGCGTTGCGTGGACGGTCGACGGAAAGGGAGCGATAGCGATCGATGGCACGCTCACCCGCCCAGACGAACGACACCCCAGGCGGGCACATCAGCCCCTTCTGTGACGCGCCGATCGCAAGGTCGACGCCCCACTCGTCCATCTCGAACCGTTCGGTCCCGATCGATGCAATGCCATCGACCATCAGCAACGCATCATGTCCGGCGGCCGTCATAGCTGCCCGAAGAGCGGGGATGTCGTTGTGTACCGAACTTGCCGTGTCGGTCTGCGCTACGAGGACCGCGACGATCGACCCAACGGTGTCATTGGCCAAGCGAGTCTGCAAGGCGTCGGCGTCGACCGGTCCGGTCATCGTCCCGGGCAGCACCTCAACATCGACGCCAGCTGCAGCCACGTTGTTCCCCCAGATCGCGGCGAAGATCCCCGACTCGAGAACGAGTACCTTGTCGCCCGGCTCCATCGTGTTGTTGATCGCCATCTGCCAGGCGGCGTGTCCGTTGCCGATGACCACGAAACCGTGGCCACTCGTGCGTGCAATCGATGGCAGCCGGTCGAGCACTCGATCGGACGTTTCGAGCAACGGCCCATCGTAGATGTTCGGCATTGGCCGGGCGAGTGCCTCACGAACGCGATCTGGAAGGATCGTCGGGCCAGGTATCGAAACGAGATCAATGCCGGAGTTCAACGTCATGGCGACAACGTACAACTTGCCGTGCGACACTTCATGACGTGACCGGTTCTGACATGGACTCGTACCCCGCAATCTCCGATCTCGAGGCGCGAGCGAAGAAACGAATCCCCTCGTTCGCATGGGTGTACCTCGAATCCGGCACCGGCGATGATGTCGCCCGCGACCACAATCGCACCGCGCTCGACGCTGTTCGTTTCCGGCCGCAGTTCCTGAAAGGCCCGCTCGCCCCATCGATCGAGACCACGTTGTTCGGAGTCACCTACGCAGCGCCGATCGGCATTGCACCCGTCGGGCTTACCGGACTGATCTGGCCTGGCGCCGACGCCATGCTGGCGCAAACCGCAGCCCGCAACACGATCCCCTATGTACTCAGCACCGTCGGCACCGAAGCACCAGAAGTCGCGGGGCCAAACGCTCAGGGCATGGGCTGGTTCCAGCTCTACCCACCTCGCGATGACGACATGCGCACCGACATGGTCGACCGCGCCAAGGCGTCGGGGTTCACCACCCTGGTGGTCACCGCCGATGTCCCCGCACCGAGCCGACGCGAGCGGCAACGAAAGGCCCAAATCCGGGTGCCTCCGAGCATCGGTCCGCGCCTCATTGCAGCATCGGCGCTCCGACCGAGTTGGAGCGCTGGGATTGTCCGGCACGGCCTACCGCGCTTTCGTGGACTCGAGCAATACGTCGACAGCGCCAGCATGAAGAACACCGCTGGTTTCGTCGGCGCGAACCTCGGTGGCACGCTGTCGTTCGAGTACCTCGACGCACTACGGAACCAGTGGGACGGGCCACTCGTCGTCAAGGGCATCCTCGATCCCGATGACGCTGTCCAGTGCCGCGACCATGGGGCAGACGCCGTGTGGGTATCCAATCACGGCGGCCGTCAGCTCGACGGCGCGATCGCTTCGATCGATGCCCTTGGGCCGATCGTTGACGCGCTCGACGGTGCCGTGCCGGTGCTCTTTGACTCGGGCATCCGAGACGGCCTCGACATTGCCCGTGCCCTCGCCCTCGGCGCCGACTTCTGCTTCGCTGGTCGACCGTTTCTGTTCGGACTCGGTGCACTGGGCGAGAACGGTGCGTCGCACGCGTACGAGATTCTTCGCGAAGGGCTCACGACCACGATGCATCAGGTGGGCGTGGAGTCGGTCTCCGAACTCGAACGTCGTCTGGCGACGAGCCGCTAACGGGTGGTGCTGAAGTCCGAGCGATATGCCGCCGGCGTCAGGCCGACCTGACGAGCAAAGAACTTGGCGAAGTTGCTTTGCTGTGAGAATCCCAACTTCGTCGATATCCAACTGATCGAGATATCGGTGTTCGCCAGAAGACGACTTGCCGCATACGTGACCCGAGCGTCGATGACTTGCTTCGGTGTTTGTCCAAGAACCCGATTGGTTGCCCGGGTGAGGGTCTTGGGCGAACACCCGATCAACTTTGCGTAGTCCGTCACCGAGCGCGATGTCAGATAGTGAAACTCGAGCTCGCGACGGAAATCCGACACGATCGCCTGTTCCGAACTCAGCTCTGGCGGGATCGTTGGGCCCTCGCCCGCGCTCGCAATGAGCTCGAGCAGGACAGCCGCAATGCTCAATCGAAGACGGGCCTGTGCTTTGGGCGGGAGAAGGTCTGGCTCGGTGAGCGACGCCACGAGCGACTTCGCAACCTCGATCGATGTGCCGAGCACGACCTTCGGTGACGGCGAGGTGAGGTCGAACAGGCCTGGCGGACAGACGTGAGGGGCAATCACGATTGCCCACCCGTCGAATTCCTCGTTGGGAAGCCACCGTTGAACCTGCCCGGGCTGCACGTGAATAACCGAGCCTGGCTCGACCATGTAGGTCGCCATGTCCACGATGTGTGAGCCCATGCCCGCAGTCGGGACGATAATGACATGGGAAGAGACTCGGACCGAAACGTCGTTGCGGACGTGATCGGTCTTGCGCACGTCGCCGATCGGGGTGCAGCTCACCGATGGACGGGCCGCGGGGTCACCAAAGATGCTCTCGAGATCGATGATCTCTGGAAAGGCTTGGCCCGGGCTCATACCTCCAGTATCACGTATTTCCGGCCACTTCGCCCACCAGCCGCACGAGCTCGGGTCGAACCAGGTCCTGATCTGCCCGCGACATGGGTCCGTGACCGATCAGTTCTTCGATTGCATCGATGACACTTCCCGACGGATGCCAGAGCGGATCGAGCAGACGCATCGACCAGCCCGGAAACCGTCGACGGTTCGTACCGAGCTCGATTTCAACCGAGATCCCGTGGCGAGCATCGGTGCGGATTCGCGACATCGTCTCGGAGACATCCTCGGCCGACCCTTCGAGATACTGCGTGAACCGCTCGTTGCGGTACGTGAGGTAGCCGGTAATCGACCGCTCAGCATTCGCCCGGCTTGCTCGAGCCTCGAGGTCTTGCAAGGTGGCGCGGTCCATCGGCATCGTCGCTCGGCTCGAATACACGAGCGAGACCGGTACAGACGTTGTGCCCACATCGCCATTGTGAGCACGTCCACGTCTGGAGTGAGAGAGATTGACCCATAACGACTCCACCGAGTCCCATTTTGATCTGTGCAGCACCGTGCGGCGTCGTCAACATATGTATGCGGCGTTATTCGTCGCATGTTCTGATCTAGTCGGTACGTCGTCGTTGCGGGCGAAGTACACCCACGATTGAGTTCAGAATCCCCTTGTCGGCCTGGTCGTGTCCAGCCCTCGGCCGGGCCGATGGGGGCGCAAACGCTGAATCGGCGTTTGGACGCGTTGGTGACTACTGTCCACCCATGCCTCATGTTTCCCTGGACGAGATCGAGTCCACTACCGCCCAAGCACTCACTCGCCAAGGAGCGACCGATGATACGGCGGCCAAAGTTGCCCATGCCGTCCGCATCGCCGAAGCCAACAACAACCGCATCTGCGGCCTCTACTACGTCGACAGCTACTGCACGCAGCTACGCACCGGCAGGGTCTTCGGTGATGTCGAACCCGAGGTCAACCACGACAAAGCCGGAGCGGTTCGGGTCGACGCCAAGTACGGGTTTGCACAAGTCGCCTTCGCTGCTGGCTTCGATGCCGCGGTCGAGGCTGCTCGCTCCAACGGTACGTGCGCGCTGTCGATCGAACACAGCCACACCTGCACCTCGCTTGGGTACTTCACCGAGCAGTTCGCCCAGGCCGGCCTGATCGCCCTCGGCGCAACGAACTCAACCGCACGGGTTGCCCCTCCAGGAGGGGCGACGCCGATGCTCGGCACAAACCCGATGGCCATGGCGGTTCCCGCACGAGATGGCGGCGTCGCGTTCCAGTTCGACTACAGCACCTCGGCGGTAGCGCTCGGCAAGATCACCATGGCCGCAGCAGCTGGCGAGTCGATTCCTGTCGGGTGGGCCGTCGACGCCGAAGGCAACGACACCACCGACCCCAAGAAGGCGCTCGAAGGATCACTGGTATCGGCGGGCGGTTACAAAGGGTACGGCCTTGGCCTCATGGTCGAGGTGCTCGCCGGTGCGCTCACCGGATCGCTGCTCAGCACCGAGATCCCACCGCTCAAGGCGCCCGAGGGGCCACACCACGACATTGGCCAGTTCTACCTCGTCATCGACCCGGCATCGTTTGCCGGAGATGGCTTTTGGGATCGGCTCGACGCCATCGGCGAAGCCGTAGACGCCCAGCCAGGCGCCCGCCTACCTGGATCACGACGCGCAGACGTTACGTCCGTCGAACTCGAAGACTCGGTGTGGCAGAGCATTCAGGCTCTGGCCGAGTAATCAGGTCTGCAGGTCCGACCGAGTCGACGCAAAGTCGGACAGCCGCTCACGCAACTCGTCGAGCCGATCGATCTCGATGTTCGCAAAGCTGAAGCGCAACATGTTGGTGTCTCCGCGCATGAACGCCGTCCCTGGGATCACCAAGATCCCTTGTTCGAGCACGAGCGCTTCGACGACATCGGGGGTGGCGATATCGGCGAACGGATGCTCCACCCAGCCGTAGTACGCGCCGGCCGAGTGCAGGGTGAATCCACCCGGAGCGGTCGACATAACCGACTCGAACCGAGCTTGCTTCGCAGCGATGTCTGCAATCTTCGAGCGCCGCCATTCGCCCGCTTCGGTAAGGCCCGCATGAGCCGCTTCTTGACCCATCCGAGGCGGGCAGATCGTCACACAGTCGATGAGCTTGGCGGCCTCGACAATGAGGTCGGGAGAACCAACGATCGCCCCGACCCGTTGGCCTGGAATCGCAAGATCTTTCGAGAACGAGTGCACGCTGACCACGTGGTCTCGCCAAGCACTGAGGGTGAACAGCTCGTGAGGCGCTCCGTCACCGGGTACGAACGATCGATACGTCTCGTCGATCAGCAACACAATGTCGCGCCTCGCGGCGAATGCGGCGAACTCGGCCAACCGATCCGGGGTCATGATGTTGCCGGTCGGGTTTCCGGGCGAGATAAGCACGATTGCTCGTGTCCGGTCAGTGAGGAGAGCCTCAGCTTCCTCCACCGTGGGGTTCAGTCCATCGGCTGGCTCGAGATATACCGCCGAGATACCTTCGAGCCCGAGCCACATGTCGTGGTTGAAGTAGTACGGCACCGTCAGAACTACTTCGTCACCGGGCGCAGCGATAGCGCTCACGACCATCGCAAACGCTTGATTGCACCCAGCGGTGATGCAGATGTCGTCGACAGAAAGGTCTCCTGGATACGTCGAACGGAGATCATCGAGCAGTGCTTCGCGCAGGTGCGCGAGTCCACGAATGGGGCCGTACCGGCTGCCGTCGGGATGTCGTGCAATCGCCGCCATCCGTTCCTGCACCTCGGGGGCAGGAGCAAATCCGGGGGCTCCCTGGGACAAGTCGAGCAGCGGCCGATCTGCGGGCACATCGTCGAGCAGGTGGGCGTGGGCCCCGATTGGGCTATTGGGTTGGTCGAGCGTTCGCTTCTGTAGTTTCATCCGTCACGTCGGTCGTTGTTGGGCAAAGGGCGATTGGCAGTCACGACTGCGGGCGAGGGATAACTTTGCCCGGGTTCATCGTGTTGTTTGGATCGAGCGCCGACTTCACGGCGCGTACGACGTCGAGTTCGACGGTGGACTTTTGACGGGCGAGCCGCTGACGCATCACCTGACCAATCCCGTGTTCGGCCGATATCGTGCCGCCGAACGTCCACGTGAGCTCGTCGATGGCACCCACGAGTTCCTCGCCGCGGGTGAGATAGTCCTCGAGATCTGCGTCAGGTCCCGGGTACATGTTGAAGTGCAGGTTGCCGTCGCCCACATGGCCAAACCCAAACGTCTTCGTTCCGGCAACGATCGAGTCGACGAGCGGACCGGCCGCATCGAAAAACTCAACGACTCGGTCGACGGGAATCGCCATGTCGAACTTGTACTTGTTGCCGTACTCATCGAACGTGAACGGCGGTGGCACCTCGTCCCGGATGAACCACAAATTTTGCTCCTGGTCCGAAGTCGCCGCCAGCACCGCGTCGGTGATGACGCCCGCCGCAGCTGCGGACTCGAGCGTCTTGGCCAGAACTTCGTCGACTTCGTCGCCACCCGAGAGCCGGAGCAAGACGTACCACTCGCTCGGTTCGGAAAACGGATGTTGGGCCTGCGGAGCGTTCTCGCGAACTCGACGAATGCCATCTTCGGGCATCAACTCGAACGCACTCACAAGGCCGCCACTTTCCGAACGACAGAGGGTAAAGAACGGCATCAGGGCATCGAGACCCGAGAGCGCAACAAACGCGGTTCGGTGCGTCGACGGCAACGGGTGCAAGGCAAACACCGCCGCGGTGACAATACCGAGCGTCCCCTCCGTACCGATGAACATCTGCTTGACATCGAGTCCGGTTGCGTCCTTGCGCAGCGCACGCAGGCCGTCGTACACGCGGCCATCTGGAAGCACCGCCTCCAGCCCCAACACCTGGCTCCGAAGCGATCCCCAACGAAGGACGTTGAGTCCGCCAGCGTTGGTGCTGATACCGCCACCAACCTGAGCGCTACCCCGTGCACCCCAGTCAGGGGCAAAGAGCAACCCTTCGGCTGCACAGGCCTCCTGCAACGCCTGGATTGTCACGCCCGCCTCCACCGTGACCGTCGCACGATCTACATCGATCGACAGGATGCGGTTCATCTGTGTCAGCGACAGAATCACCGTCGGCTTGCCCTCTGGGTGACCGTCGGCGAGCGGAACAGAACCACCGCACAGTCCGGTGTTGCCGCCTTGAGGAACGACGGCAACGCCGTTGGCATCACACGTGGCGAGCACGATCGACACCTCGTTCGTCGTCGACGGCCGGACCACCGCAATCGCCGGGCCAGCATGCTTGCTACCCCAGTCCGACTCGTAGCCATCGAGATCCGTGGTGAGCACCGTTGAGGTACCGAACCGTTCGCGAAGCATGCCCACTACGTTCTCCATGGGAAGAACGTAGTGGGCAGGGTGCTCGGTCGCTTATGCGGCGAGTTGATCCTGCGCTTCCAGGAGCAGCTTGGACACCGCGACCTTCTGCGACGGCTTCGCCATCGCGGACGCAACGACCTCGGTGCGACTTGCCGTCACTCCACCGGCCCGGAAGAAGCGTCGACGAATCGTGCCGAGCACAACTACCTCGTCGCCCTCGCCAATGGCGAGCGCTCGCTTTGGAGGGTCGTCCCACTGCACGGGCACGGAGCGCTTACCAACGCTCGTTGTCGTGGTGACTTCCCAATTCATGATGTTGTCGCCCGACGGGAGCGTTCGCTCCACCGGCTCACTCGACAACGTCCCTTGCAACACGACGATGTTCATCGTGATCTCCATTCACTGAGTTGTATGCAAGGGGGAAGTGCTATGTCTACGACCTTACCGATGCCCTATGACAGGCGTCAGCCGACGGCTCTGGGCCGCGGAGTTAGGTCGCGGAACCTTCATACAGCGGGCCATGCTCGATGTTCGGCAGAACATACTTGGCGAAGAGGTCCGCTTCAGCAGCGTGGGTGTAGCCGCTCAGAATGAACGCGCCGATGCCAACCTGCTGATACGCCCGCAGCTTGGCGAGGACCTGATCTGGATCACCAACGATTGCAGCACCCGCTCCGCTGCGAGCACGACCGACACCGGTCCACAGGTTCTCCTCGACGAAACCATCGTCCTCTGCTGCATCGCGAAGCTCGTTCTGACGGGCGACACCGGCCGATGCTGTGTCGAGGGACTTCTGACGAATCTTCTCTCCCTCGTCAAGATCCAACTTCGACAGCAGACGAGTTGCAGCCTCGCGTGCCTCAGCCTCGGTCTCTCGGACGATGACGTGTGCACGCAAGCCATAGTTCATCTCGCGGCCGTAACCGGCGGCCTGTGCCTTCATGTCACGAACGGTCTCGGCAACCCCGGCAACGGTGTCTGGCCACGTGAGGAAAACGTCGGCATGCTCGGCAGCGGTGTCCTTCGCAGCCGGGCTGAACCCACCGAAATAGAACGGCGGGCACGTACCTGAGACCGTGCGCATCCGTGGCGGGTTGACCTCGAGATCGACAAACTCGCCGTGAAAGTCGATCGACTCGCCATTCAATAGCGACCGCAGAACGGTCATCCACTCACGAGTGCGCTGGTAACGAGGTTCAGATTCGAGCGGAGCTCCCGGGATGTCGCTCGAGATGATGTTGATCGTAAGGCGGCCGTTCGCCATCTGATCGATCGTCGCCAACTGTCGGGCGAGCTGCGGAAGCCACATCTCCCCCATACGGACGGCGAGCAACAACTGGATCTGATCGGTGTGTGTTGCAACCGCTGCAGCGAACGACGTCGAGTCCATGCCGAGCTGGTAACCCGACGGCAAAAGCACGTTGTCATACCCGAGACGGTCAGCGGTCTTGACGATGTTTGAGCAATGCGGCCAGCTGCTTTGCAAGCTCGGATCGGGAACACCGAGAAACTCATAGTCGTCGTCGCACAGCGCCCCAAACCACGAGATTTCTACCATTTTCTCGGCACTTCCGGCCGAGGTCCCCACGTCATCAGCGAGAGCACCCGGGCTTCCGGCCGAGGCCCCCACGTCATCAGCGAGAACGCCATTTTCATCGGTGGTCATGGAAGAGGAACTCCTTCACTAGCAGCAACGATGTCGTACACATCGGTGCGATCAAGATGCACATCAAAGGCCGCCGGAGCGGCGGTGAGGCGGGCAGCGGTCTGTGTACCGAGCAACGCAACTGGCTCGGACGGGTGCGCCAGAACAAACGCCGTAGCGAGCGTGGCTCGATCGACGCCCTCTCGTTCGGCAAGCCGGTCGATCGTCTCAAGAAGTTCCGGACGGATTCCCTCGCCGGAGAACAACCGTCCGCCGGCCAGCGGGCTCCACGCCAGCGGGACCACGCCGTCACGCATCGAGCGATCCATGGTTCCATCACGCATTGGCTGCAACTGAGCGACCGAGAACTCGGGCTGAGTCGACACGATCGGCGCCTCGAGGTGAGCGGCCAGCGCGTCGTATTGATCGACGGTGAAGTTAGAAACGCCCACCATCTTGATCTTGCCGGCGCTGATCAAACCATCGAGCGTTTCCGCGACCGTCGCCGGGTGCGTGAACATGTCCGGGCGGTGGATCTGGTAGAGGTCGATGACGTCAACACCGAGTCGCGACAGCGATGCGTCGACTGCGCTCGTGAGGTATTCGGGGCTCGAGTCGTACGGCAGCGGGGGCATGATGCCGCCCTTGGTCGCGAGCACCATTCGATCCCGAAGTGCCGGGGCGGCGGCGAGAACCTCACCGAGCCGCTCCTCGTTCTGGCCAAAGCCAGTACCGCCATGATCGAGGCCGTAGACGTCAGCAGTATCGATGAGATTCATACCGGCATCGAGCGCCGCCTCAATCAGTTCTTGGTTCGCCGCGACACTTTCTGCGGTGAGCCGCCAGGTTCCATATCCGAGCGGACCCACGGTCGGGCCGCTCGGCCCAAGCCGCCGGGGGCGATTAGTGACAAGATTCGAAGACATCGGGCCAGCGTACATCAACTGGACGTAGTGTATGCAAGCGTTTACATTCATTAAATATCAACGAAGTTAACAAGCTAGGCTATTTCGCATGACGAATGAACAAATCCGGTACGGCATCATTGGAACCGGGATGATGGGGATCGAGCACATCCTCAACATTTTGGCTCTCGACGACACGAGTGTCGTGGCGATCGCGGACACCGACGAAGGCTCTCGCGCCGACGGGCTCGCCGCAGCCGGACCCGACTGCGCCGTGTACACCGACTACACCGACCTCCTCGCCGACAACAACGTCGATGCAGTGGTCGTTGTAACGCCGAATTTCACCCATATCGATGTCATGCGCGATGTCATTGCGTCAGGCAAACACGTCCTGTGCGAGAAGCCGCTGTGCACAACGACGCCGGATTGCAAGGAACTGGTCACGATTAGCGAGGGCTACGACGGCGTTATCTGGGTCGGGCTTGAATACCGCTATATGCCAGCGGTCCAGGCATTGATCGACGAGGTCGAGGATGGATTCGTTGGCGACGTCAAGATGGTCTCAATTCGTGAACATCGCTTCCCGTTCCTGATCAAGGTCGGCGATTGGAATCGTTTCACCCGCAATACCGGTGGCACCCTCGTCGAGAAGACCTGTCACTACTTCGACCTGATGAACCTGATCATCGGCGAGCGACCGGTGCAGGTGTTCGCGTCAGGAAACCAAGCTGTGAATCACCTCGACGAGGTTTACGACGGCGAAACGAGCGACATCCTCGACAACGCATACGTCATCGTCGACTACCCGGGCGGTCGACGGGCCATGCTCGATCTGTGCATGTTTGCCGAAGCAACGAAGGACCAAGAAGAACTGTCGGTCGTTGGCGATAAGGGCAAGCTCGATGCTCGGATCCCCACTTCGGAGCTCCATCTCGGAACACGTAGCGGCGAGGGACTTCCCGATATCGGCATCGTCGAGACGCGGTCGATCACCAACGAGGAAATTCGCCATGAGGGTCTTCATCACGGCGCGAGCTTTCTCGAGCATGTCGACTTCGCCGAGGCCGTGCGGGCACATCGTGCAGCCGGAGGTGGCGACGCTGGAGCGGCCGCGGTCGCCGAGCTCGGCACACACGTCACCCTCGAGGACGGACTGTGGTCGGTAGCGATCGGCGAAGCAGCGCACCGTTCTATTGACGAAAATCGGCCGGTAACCCTCGCCGAAATCCTCTCCTAGATCAACTCCGGGGTCAGACCCCAAAACTGATCCAGCCCATCACGCCAGCTCCCATCGATCAACTCCAGGGTCAGACCCCAAAACTGATCCAGCCCATCACGCCAGCTCCCATCGATCAACTCCGGGGTCAGACCCCAAAACTGATCGACGAGCGAAGTTGTCACACCCCTCCTCTACAGTTCGACCAACGCTTCGGCGTTTCTCGGCGCACCGTTTGGAGCCCCTTCCTCTACTCATGAAGGGAGCCCAATGGCTCGTCAACCACGCATCGATTTTCCCGGTGCCTACCACCACGTAATGAACCGCGGTGCTGCACGCCAGCACACGTATCGGAACAAGTACGACCAAGAGCTGTTTCTTACGCTCTGGCAGAAGGCCGTATCCCGCTTCGGCATCGAGCTCATTGCCTTTGCACTAGTGGGCAATCACTACCACGTATTCGTTCGCTCCCCAGACGGGCAGCTCAGCGTGACAATGCAGTACATCGGCCGAGCGTACACCCAAGCCTTCAACCAAATTCACGACCGTGACGGAGCGCTGTTCCGAGGACGGTTCCACTCGGTCTTGGTCGACAGCGATCAGTACTTCGCACGCCTCGCCAGATACGTCGAACTAAACCCAGTAGCGGCGGGGCTATGCACCTTTGAGGACCTCCGGGACTACCGATGGTCGAGCTATCGCTACTCGGGCGGGTTTATGGCGAGCCCCTCATGGCTCTCGACCCGCCACATACTCGAGCGGTTTGGTTGCCCCGATGAATACCGGACATTCGTCGAATCTCATATCGCCGATCGCGAACTCGAACGATTCTTCGAACGGCCCCTGAGCCCTGGGAGAGTCCTGGGAGGCCAATCGTTCGTCGATAGCCTTCGCCTGCGTCATCCAGAAATCGCTGAGTGTCTCACCGCAGGTGTCGGCCATCCCGAGATCGAGGAAATCGAGTTCCTCATCAGGTCGCTCACGGGAGCGAGACAAGAGGAGCTTGTTGAGTCGTCCCGACCAGCAAACCCTGCCCGCTTGGCGGCGATCTTGCTTGCGAAAGAGCTCTCCGCCGAGCGTGGGTTCACTCTCGCAAGGCGATACGGATTCAGCTCGGATGAAGCGCTGTGCGCTGCAGTTCGACGTGCCCGATGTTCATCCATTAGCGATGAGGTAGGCCGGCTACGTGACGCCGTCTTGGATCAGCTACGTCTACGGTCTCAGGTCAGGTAGAGGGTCTGACCCCGGATCTGATCGATGGCGGCTGGCAGGAGCGGCTCGATCAGGTGGAGGGTCTGACCCCGGAACTGATCGATGGGTTAGGTGAGGTCGGTGAGGCTTGTGTTTGCGCCGCAGAGCACGACGCCGATGCGTTCGTCGGGTGCGGCTTCGTAGGCCCCGGTGCGAAGTGCGGCGATCGTGGTTGCGACCGCTGGCTCAACCACAATGCGCAGGCGATCCCACAAAAGCTGACGGGCCTCGATCACAGCATCGTCGGGGACCAGCGCACTCGGCGCATTCACCGATGACAAGGCCGACCACGCCAGGCCACCGATCTGTGTCGCTCCCAGGGCATCGGCGGTCACACCAGACACCGCCACATCGGTTGGCACGCCGGCGTGCTTAGCCGCAGCGTATGCGTTGGTTGTGTCACCCTCGCACACGACGATCTCGGTGCGTTCGCCAACCGCACACGCCGCACCGCCCGACAAGCCTCCCCCACCGCAGGCGAGCAGCATGGCGTCCATCCCACCGACCTGATCGACAAACTCGAGCGCTGTCGTACCCGCACCCGCCATCACGTCAGGATGGTCATACGCGTGGATCGCAGTAGCACCCGACGCACGCTGGAAATCCTGGCTGGCGACGAGCGACTCGCCATAGACCGCTCCCACCTGATGCACGATGGCACCGTAAGAACGCAGCCGCTCGACCTTGGCCGGTGAAGAAATCGTCGGCACGAAGATGTTCGCCGGGATGCCTCGTTGCGCCGCAGCCCACGCCACAGCGGCACCATGATTGCCCCCTGACGCCGCCACAACACCGGCGGGACCTACCGAGTTACGGACCAGAAAATGGGTGGCGCCGCGGGCCTTGAACGTCCCCGAATGCTGCAGATACTCGAGCTTGAGTTGTATGTCGACGCCGTTGGGTAGACCCAACGTCGTTCGAGAAACAGCGATCGTCGGCGTCCGGCGGACCAGGCCATCGAGGCGAGCACTCGCCTCAATGACCTCGCCGCTGGAGGGGACCTTCGAGAGGATGGGTTAGCCCTTGACCGAGCCGGCCAACAGACCCCGAACGAAGAATCGTTGCAGACTGAAGAATACGACGAGTGGCACGAATGCCTGAACAAACGCCGCAGACGTCAACAGGTGATCGGTGTTATCGAAGTCGCCTGCAAGGTTCGCAATTCGAACCGTCGTGGGAGCCGATGACGCACCCTGCAACATGGTGTTGGCAATGAGGTAATCGTTCCATGTCCACAAGAACTGGAAGATCGCAAACGATGCCAACGCGGGGATCGACAGTGGCAGGACCAAACGCCAGAAGATACCGAAATGATTTGCTCCGTCGATTCGTGCCGACTCGAACAACTCCCCAGGCAACTGAGAGATGTAGTTGTGCAACAGGAAGATTGCGAACGGCATGGCGAAGCCGGTGTGTGTCAGCCAAACCGATGCTGGGGAGCTCGCCAGGTTGTTCAGCGGCAACAACGTCACCGTCTTATCCGAGAATGGGATCGTCAGATGAGCGCCACCGAAAGGATCGCCATCGCCGTACAGCTGCAGAAGCGGGATCAGCGCCACCTGCAGTGGAATGGCAAGCAGGGACACCGTGGCGATGAACAGCCACTTACGCCCGGGAAAGTCGATCCAGGCAAACCCGTACGCCGCGAACGCTGCGAACGCGATCGGGATAATCGTCGCCGGCACCGAGATTGCAAGGCTAGTGACGAGCGAGTCGGACAAGTCCGACGTTGCTCCAGCGCCGAGCACGGTCTGGTAGTTCTCGAGAGTGCCCTCTCGCTCGGACAGGATGTTCCAGAATGCATCGTTTCGCTGGGCATCGCGATTTCGGAACGAATTCGCAAAGAGGCCAAGGCTAGGAACGGTCCAGACGGCCACGATGGCCCATAAGACCCACGTCGGGATGTCGGTAAGTCGCTGGTAGAGCCGGTCGCCGAAGGACTCACCTGAACGGGTAATCGCAGCCATTACAGGGCCTCCTTCTGCATGTTGTAGATGTTGTAGACCATCACCGGAAGTACCACCAGGAACATCACGATCGCGATCGCCGCGCCAAGACCCGTATCACCAATCTGGAAGGACTCGTTAAACATCTGGTTCGCCAGCACATTGTTGCCAAAGCGACCGCCAAGTCCAGCCACAGCAACGATGTCGTACACCTTGGTGACTTGAACGATCATCGTCGTGACGACAACGCCGACCGTTGGAAAGATGCTCGGCAACGTGACGCTGAAGAACGTCTGCGACTCCGTGGCTCCATCGACGCGAGCTGCCTCGATGAACTCCTGGGGGACCGCCTTGATCGCCGCCGAGAAGATCACCATTGCAAATCCCGTTTGCATCCAGATCAAGATGATCATGAGGAATACGTTGTTAAACGGACGCTCAGTGAGGAACTGGATTGTCTCAGGCACCAACTCACCCTGCGCATCCCTGCTGAAACCGCCGAGGCGCGGCCCGGCAAAGCGGTAAAGCAGCCAGCCAGATACCACCAAGAGAATCGACATTCCAGTGAATGGCCGGTCGGTCTGCAGCCGCTCGATGATCTTCCACAACGCCCAAGCGGTGACCAGCCCGAGAAAGACCATAATTAGAATACGTGGTAGGCCAGAGTTACTGAGCTTTCCGAGAGCGACCCAAACAGCGTTGAGCACGCCGGTCTGGTTCTTTCGAATATCTCGGGCTTGGTACTGCAAACGCCAAACGATCGACGCACCGACGAATGAAATCGCCATCGGCATGAAGATCAGGCTCTTCGCCAGGTTCTGACCCCAGGTCGCTCTATCGGCAAGCACAGCGACCGCAAGCCCAAGCACCGATGCAACGGTGACGACCGTGATGACCCACCACAGGTTGTTGAAGAACGTGCCTCGCAAGACCGACAGCACGGCAAAGGAGAAGAGAAATGCGGCGGCGAGCAGCGCTCCGGTCGATGTAGGTCCGTTGTCAAATGAACGCTCGCCGTTGCGGCGAATACCTGAAACGGTCGCCACGGTGATGCCGAGCAGCGCAAGAATAGCTGCGGCAAAGAACAACCGTGATGTGAAAATGTCCGCCCAGTTCGAAACGTCCGCCGAATCGGTGGCGGTGAATAGCGACACGTAGTTGTCGAGGCCAACATTGGCCTCAGAGTTACGGTCCTTGAAGGACAGAACGGCGGTTCGAATCGCCGGCACGATCAGTGCAATGAACAAGAACCCAATCGCAGGCACTAAGAACACCACGGCCCGAGCTCGGCTATCGAAATTAGCGAGCTCTCTCGGTGACGGTGCATGTTGCCAAGCAAAGCCCATCATGATCAACGCGAGCGGGACTATCGTCGAGATGTAGGGAACGTCGACGACCTGCTCGAAAGGCGAGAGCACCCAGCCGCCGATGGCCCAGCCAATGCCAGCTCCGAGCAACGCTCCTCGCTCAATTCGGCCCGAGCGAGCTCCAAGGCCTGCACCGATTGCCGCGACGATCAGCGTGGCGAGCAGGATCGATACCCACTGCGGGTCGGGACGTTGGAGAATCTTTGTATTCGGCGCAATTAGTGCGCCTGCTGCCGCACCAATAGCGCCACCAAGAGCAATGCGGGCGATGTGATTCGGAAGCGACTTCACGGCGAATCCGCCGAGGCCAAAAAGTAGACCACCAATCAATGGCCACTCAAGATGCCCAAGGAACCCAACGCCAGCGGCGTCGGGAAGGAGCAGCGGGTCAATACCGGCGTTGGAAAGCACAGGATCGATGTCGGCGAGGAGGGGGCCGACAGATCGGTTGCCTCGAAGGAGGCCGAAGAATGCAGCGCCCATGACAGCGCCGACGAGTCCGGAGAAGAAGCTCCACTTGCGGGCGGCTTGGGATACGAAGAGGTTGAGCACCACCCAGAGCCCAATGCACACGACCACCGATATGAGAACGGTGCCGAGCATTTCGAGCACTCGCTCCATGCGAGCGCCACCGAAGAATTCGCCGAGCGTGACGCCGCCCGAGACGAAGGTGAGAAAGGTTAAGAGGGCGATCGCTCCAGTAAGGATCGCCGCCTTGATGGGCCGCTCCGAATAGAGCCGTACGAGGCTATATAGCCCCGCCACCACGAGCCCGCAGAGGGTCGCTGCCCCCAAGATAAATGTCATCAAATCCCCCCGAATTATTTTGCAGATGAGGTGTCAGGGGCCCGTAGTCCCCTGACACCTCAGCACGTCAATTTCCGCTTACTCACCGGCTATGCCAGTAGCGAGCGGGAACGAGATCAGCCTGCTGGCCAGCTTGCGTCGATCGCCGCGGTGGCGTCTGCGACTGACTTGTCGCCGTTCACCATCGCGGTTCCTTCGCTCCAGAACGTGCCAGCGCCAACATCGGCGGGCATGAGGTCAGATCCGTCGAAGCGGAAGATCTCAGCGTTTTGCATGATGCCGATGAAAGATGCCTCAAGAGGAGCCCACAGCGAGGTGTCAACGTTGCGGTTAGCGGTGTTGAAACCGGAGAGGATCACTGATGGATCTTCAGCGTCACCGGCCTGGAGAGCCTGCTGGTTTGCCTGGCGTGCGTTGGCGTATTCGGCGGAACCGAAGTACTCCATGACCTGCCATACCTCTGGACGATCTTCGAATGCACCAGCGAGCGTTCCGGAACCAAGAACTGGCTTGGCGTCGGTGTTCGATGGGAAGTAGAAGACGTCGACTGCGCCTTCGCTACCGTCAGCGGCTGGAGTTCCTTCTGGGAAGAAGGACGAGAAGAACGATGCCTGACGATGCATCATGCAGTCACCATTGACGAGAGGCTCGCCGTTTGCCTGGAAGGCGGTGGTTGCGATGGTGCCGCCGGCGGCGAATACTGCGCCGTCCTTGTTCCACTGCTCGAGGACAGCCTCGATCGCCGCGGTTACCTCTGGGCTGGTGAAGTCAAGATCACCAGTGGTCCATGCGTCGTAGTTCTCTGGGGTGGTGGTACGAAGCATCATGTCTTCGACCCAGTCGGTGAATGCCCAACCAGTTGCCTGTCCTGACTCGATACCGATGCACCACGGAGTGTTGCCATCAGCGATCATCTGGTCGGCGAGCGCCCAGAGGTCGTCGAGGGTCTCTGGAATTTCGTAGCCAGCGGCTTCGAAGCGTGCTGGCTGGTACCAAACGAGAGACTTGAGGTCGTTCTTGTTTGGAATGCCGAACTGGGTGCCGTCAACATTACCGAATCCCATTGCGCCTTCGGACCAGTTTGGGCTGACTGCGTCGACAACCTCGGCTGGGACCTCAAGAACACTGCCTGCGCGAGCGAAGTCAGCGAGCTTGCCTGGCTGCGGGAAGATCGAGATGTCAGGGTTCGAACCGGCTTCAAGCTGAATGTTGATGTCCGCTTCCCAGTTTGCCGATCCCTTGTACACGATCGTGATTCCGTTGGCGTTACCGAATTCCTCGAGCGCTGCGTTCAATGCGCCAGCTTCGGACTCGGAGCGCTCTGGGCCAGAGACCGTGACGACCTTTGGGCCTGCGGACTCGCCGGAGTTCTCGGCTGCAGCTGCCTCGGCTGCTGCGGCTGCTTCTTGAGCTGCTGCGGCATCGGCCTCGGCTGCCGCTTGGGCCTCCTGAGCTTCCTGAAGGGCGGCGTTCGCTGCATCGAGCGCGTCGCTGTCACCACTATCTACTGCGTCTTCGACTACTGCTGCTGTGTCCGAACCGCATGCTGCGGCAACGAGTGACACGGCGAACAGAGCTGCGAGCAGCTTCATCCACTTATTCATTACAGGGTCCCCTCCTGATTGGGCTTTCCGACCACTCGGCCGAAAACTGTAAACGTTTGCAGAGGTGAAGATACCGCAAGAGGTGCGCCTTGTCACACCGCGCGCCAACTTCTCGCGGATTCAGCCCGCGATCGTCGACTGCCTGGTCACCAGTTCGAGCCATTCGAGCGACGCTTCAGTAGCCTCACCGCCCCGATCCGGAGAGGCCTCGAACTCCTCGACATCCTCGATGAGACGAAGTAGGCGATCAGCGGCTGCAGCACCGAGCTCCCGCGGGGCGAGACGCACCGTGGTTAGACCCACCATCTCCGCGAGTTCGTGGTCGTCGATACCAACGATGGCGACATCATCGGGCCACGACAGCCCTCGCCCTTGTAGAGCGCTCCACGCGCCGAACGCCATCTCGTCGGACATCGCAAACACTGCAGTGGGCGGGTCGTCGATGTCGAGCAGGCGCTCCATAGCAATGCGTCCGCCCGGAGCGGTGAAACGTCCGGACTGTTCGAGGTCTGGGTCGATGGCGATCCCGGCGGCCGCGAGCGCACCCGTGTACCCAGCGAGCCGAAGGCCCGGGACCGAGAACGCCAGCGGATGGTTGGGCTCACCGGAGATCAGGCCGATGCGACGGTGGCCGAGATTGAGAAGGTGTTCGGTGGCCACGTACCCGACTCGGTAGTCATCGATGATCACCGACGGGAACCTGCGGGTCCGAAAACCAGCCGTAACCGTACGAATGCCGGCCTCGAACAGGTCGTTCGCGGCTTCCTCGGAGATGTTCAGGTCGACAACGATCAGCCCGTCGACCCGTTTCTCCAGGTGCACGAGGCCGTCGAGGAATCGCTCGCGCTCTTCTGGTGTCTCGACCGGGTGACAGATCGTCTCGTATCCCTGGTCGAGAAGATGGTCGATCGCTCCTGCGAGGAATCGTGAGAAGTACCATCCATCGACGGTCGGCGTTGCTATCTGGACGAGCTTTGTCTCCCCGGTAGCCAGACGGGCGGCGCTCGGGTCGGCGCGGTATTGCAGCTCATCAGCGATCTCTTGGACTTTCTCGCGGGTCCGCTCGGCGACATTTGGAAGGCCGCGCAGCGCACGCGAAACGGTGGCTACCGAGACGCCGGCTTCACGTGCGACGTCCTCGATCGACGGTCCGCGTTTGCGCTTCACGTTCTCACTCGAACAATCGCCGCTTCATCGGCGAGGAGCGTCTGGCCAGTCCCGGCGTCGGACCGGTAGAGGACGTCACCATCGAACGGCATGGCCGATGCAACCTCGGAGACGTTGGCAACGAACGCAATGTCACCGCGCCGAAACGCAACGACATGATCGCCCGAGTCGATCCACGTGAGATCCTCTCCGGCGATCGATGTAAGGGAACGCCGTACGGCGAGCAGTTCTCGATAGGCGTGCGCAGTCGAGGTTGGTTCGTTGCGTTGGACTTCGGCCGTGTCGGCATCGGTGCGACCCCCGAAAGGCAGCCACGGTTCGACGCCTGGGGAGGTAAAGCCCATCCCTGGTCCTGGCGCCCACGGCATCGGCGTTCTGGTGCCGTCGCGACCAGCGTTTGGGTCATCGCCACCGATCGGGTCGAGTTTGGCTTCCGGTGGAAGCTCACCACTCGGCAAGCCAAGTTCCTCACCCTGATACAGGAACGGGAGTCCCGGCAGACCGAGCAGCAACACCGCGAGAGAAAGCGCCCTGCGGCGGCCCACGTCTCCGCCTCCGAAGCGGGTGACGGACCGATGCTCATCGTGACTGTTTTGGGCCCAGCCCAAGCCCGCCGAGATCTGAGAAAGCGGGAAATCGAACGTGGATCGGATCTGTCCAGCATCCCAGTCCATGTGCATCGCCCCGAACCAGAACCCGACATGGATTGCGTCGCCGCCGCTCACGAGGCGGTCGAGCTTGTCGAGCATCTTGAGGTCGTAGGTCTCGCCCAGAAGTAGTGCGCCGTATTCGCTTGCGATGCGGTTCCATCGTTTGAAGATGTCGACAGATTCGGGCTGCAAGATGTCGTGTTGGTGGTCGAAGGCATCCCATTGTTCCCAGCGGAACATCGAGTCGTCCGATGGTCCAATCTGCGGGTTCGACCGAAGCTGTTCGTCCTTGACGAGCGCTTGGGCCACGTCGATCCGGAACCCGTCGACTCCTCGATCGAGCCAGAAACGAAGAATGTCGTCGAACTCGTCAAGGACGTCGGGGTTGCGCCAGTTGAGATCTGGTTGTTCGGGCAAGAACAGGTGCAGGTAGTACTGACCACTCGCTTCGTCGAGCGTCCAGGTCTTGCCGCCGAAGTAGCCCACCCAGTTGTTCGGTAGCGAGCCATCTTCGGGGGCGTCGGCCCATACGTAGTAGTCGCGGTACTTGCTCTCGGGTTCGGCGAGCGCTGCCTGAAACCATCGGTGTTGGTCGCTTGTGTGGTTGGGCACGATATCGATGAGCACGCGGATGTTCAGACGGTGCGCTTTGTCGATAACGGCGTCGAAGTCGTCGAGCGTTCCATACGTGGGGTCGATGGCTGCATAGTCCGCAACGTCGTATCCCCAATCGCGCATCGGCGAGACATAGAACGGTGTGATCCACAAGATGTCGATACCGAGCCAGGCGAGATGGTCGAGCTTGTCGAGCATGCCGACGAAGTCGCCCACGCCGTCGCCATTCCCGTCGGCAAAGGAGCGGATGTACGCCTCATAGCCAACCGCGTGATTCCACCACTGTTGTGTACTCATGGCCGTTCTGTACTCATAACGCTCTATTCGCTTAGGAACCGAATCGGCGATGTGACGCCGCGGATCACCCGCGAATGTAACCGTTTACATAATCGATGCAAATCGTTACATCGACGGACCAAATTTCGCAATAGTCCGCAGCGATAGTCGACATCGTTCGAACAGATGCCTCGAATTGGTCACGTCTGGACTGGCGATATCGCGTCTGTTGGTCACATGCAAGGCCCAGACTTGCGTCGGCGATCTAGTCTGTTGGTCTCACGACGGGCTTCGCCACAGGGCTTACGCTTTGCCGAGGCACATCGGTCCGATTCAACGTCCATTCGGCACGACAAAAGCAGAGATTCATGAACCAAGACCAGCTCCAAAAGATGTCCAACGACGCAGGCTTCATCGCTGCGCTCGATCAAAGCGGCGGCTCAACTCCAAAGGCGCTGCTGGCATACGGAGTTTCCGAGGACGAGTACTCCGGCGACGACGAGATGTTCGACAAGGTTCACGAGATGCGCAGCCGCATCATGACGAACTCAGCGTTCACGGGTGACCGAGTGATCGGCGCAATCCTTTTCGAGATGACGATGGATCGTCAGGTCGAGGGTCAAGACACCGGCGATTACCTCTGGAACGAGAAGGGTGTCGTTCCGTTTATCAAGGTGGACAAGGGTCTGGCCGACGAAGAAAACGGCTGCCAGGTCATGAAGCCGATCCCCGGCCTCGATGACCTCCTTGCTCGCTCGGTCGCCAAGAACATGTTCGGCACCAAGATGCGTTCGGTCATCAAGATGGCGAACCAGGCTGGCGTCGACGCCGTCGTTGCACAGCAGTTCGAGGTCGGGCACCAGATCATCGCTGCGGGCCTCGTCCCGATCATCGAGCCCGAGGTCGATATCAATTCTCCGGAGAAGGCAGAAGCCGAGGCCATGCTCCGTGCGTCGTTGCTCGAGCACGCGAACCAGCTCAGCGCCGACCAGCACATCATGTTGAAGGTAACCCTTCCCGAGGAAGACAACTTCTACGCCGACCTCATCGCACACCCACAGGTCGTGCGCGTCGTTGCGCTCTCGGGTGGATACAGCCGTGACGTCGCGAACGAGCGCTTGAGCCGCAACAACGGCATGATCGCGAGCTTCTCTCGTGCACTGAGCGAAGGCCTGTCCGCGCAGCAGTCCGACGAGGACTTCACCGCAACCATCGATGCAACGATCCAGAGCATCCGGGACGCTTCGGCTACCTAAGCGGTCCCCCGCTTCGGCGGATCTCGGCTGGGAGTGCCGAGAACAACACAGATCAGAGGGCAAATCACCGAACTGGGCCGGCCGAGGAAAACTCGGTCGGCTTTGTTCGTTTTGTCGTTCGTCTCGGCGCTAGACGAGATGCGTCAGGCCGACGTCGAGGGAGTCGGGAGTTTCTATCGCGTCGCCGTCGTCGTCGCTGTCGGTGGTGTCGTCATCGGTGATCCCCTCGCGACGCTTCACGAAACGCGACACACTGACGCTGAGCACAAACAGGACGACCGATGCGATGAGCACGGCAGGGTCGATTCCAGATGGACCATCTTCGAGCGACTCGATCGATGCGCCAGCGAGACTGAACGAGATCGTGCCGGGGAGCGATCCAATCGCCGTGGCCAGCAAGAAGGCAATGGGGCGGATTCGCAGGAAACCGGCGGCGTAATTCACCAAGTCGTACGGCAAGAACGCAAGGCGCATCAACATGATGGTCTCGAAGCTGTCGTTGCGCATTCGTGTCGACCAGCGTGCCATCAAGCCAGCGGTGTCTGGGTCGTGTTCGCGCTCGAAGCCGAGCGACCGGGCAAGCCAATACGCAACCATCGCCGAGGCGTTCGCACCGACAATCGTTGCTCCGATGCCGACGACCGGTCCAAAGAGTAGACCTCCGGCAATCGTCATGAGCGACGCCGGGAACAGCACGATCGGACGGAAGGCGTACACGATGACGAAGGCGAGAAGCGCCCACCATTGGCCACGGGTGCTGTCGATGAATTGCTGAAGCGACCCAACGGTTCCAAGACCCGTCGACCGCTGGTACAGGACCCAACCAACGACCGCCGAAGTCCAGGCGGCGAGGACGAGTACTCGTTTGAGACGTGCGTGCATGTAACTACAACCCGCTAGGTCGTTGCCGTATGCCACAGATTCGTGTTCCTACCGAACTCTTACCAACCGATTCAGCGCCACAGGTGGCACTGTCCAACGCGAGCTAGGACTCGTACATCGTCGCGTCGAGTTCGTCGACGATGAGGTGTTGGTTGTTCGTGGTTCGATATGCGGCCCGGAACAGAAGATGCACACCAACGGGCAGGGTCAAGACCATCGCAATCGCTGCGAAGATCAAGATGCCGGCGCCCTCGTCAGCGACGAGGGCTGCTCCGATAGCGGTGATCACGAACGCCACCGGGCTTGCCTTACCAGCGGCGTGAAATCGTGCGTACGGGGTCGAGAACCGCAGGATTCCAATTCCGGCAAGGACGGCGACGAGCGAGCCTCCGAGCATCAAAACTGAGCTCACGATGGTCATGGTGTTTCTCCATCGGCGAGGGCCTCGAGAAAGCGGGTCGCGGCGATCGTGGCAGTGAATCCAATCAGGGCGATCACGACAAGGATGATCAGGTTGGTCGTATCTCCACGGGTTGCTGCATCGACGGCGATTGCGCCCATAAGCGACATGAGCGTGACGTCCATGGCCATAATCCGGTCGGCGAGACCGGGTCCGCGTATCAGTCGAATCACGCCGCACAGCCCGCCGAAGACAAACCCAGCGATTGCAATCGAAGAGATCATGGTGAGGCCTCCATGGCCGGGGCGTCGGATGGGAAAGCGGCGACGGCGAGGTCGGCGAGCTGGTGCACATGTGCGGCGATCTCGTCGCGATCCCTCGCGTGCAACACGTGGAGGTAGAGCGTCGAGGACGCTGGGTCGACTTCGACGACGGCGGTGCCAGGGGTGAGCGTGATCGCAACTGTCAGCAGTAGCGCGTGCGACATTGCGGCGGGCTCGACCTCGATCGCGAGAACCGCTTCTTCGGTGTAGTCGGTGGGCGTGATCACCTCTTTGGCGACGCTCACCGTGGATCGGGCGAGGTCGACGAGCACGATGCTGATGAGACGCACAAGAGCGCCGGGCTCGACCCGGAACGGCGTCGAGCGCGCACGACGTTGCAAGACGAGGGTGAGGGTTGCGAGAACGACGCCGACCAAGACATTCGCCCACGACCAGTCGCCCCAAAGCGCTACCCATGCAACGACGCCAAGCACGACCATGCCGACCGCTGGAATGATGCGCGTCATCGTTGCACCTCCGCGGCGTAGGTACCCGGTGTCCGCAACTCGATCGCGGCTCGCTCACTGAGGTCGAACAACGTGCCTGCGAAGACCGAGATCGTGAGGGTGCCAGCGACCGCGAGCGAGGTTGCAGTGATCATCATGCGCCGGTTTCCTCGGCGGGTCGGCACGGGTTCTGCTTCTTCTGACGGGGCTCCCCAGAACACGCCGATCCAGATCTTGGTCATCGAGAGCATCGTCAGAAGTCCGGCGATCAGGGCGACGGCAACAATGACCGATGAGGACGCGTCGACGCCCGCAGAGATCACTGCGAGTTTGGCAACGAAGCCCGAGAACGGCGGGAGTCCGGCGAGGCTCAGCGCTGGGATTGCGAACAGCACAGCGAGCCATGGCTTCGCTGTGGCCAGACCTCCCGATCGCGAGAGCCGGGATGAGCCCTGGGTGTTCTCGATCAGACCGCCGATCAGGAAGAGCACGGTTTTGACCGGCATGTGATGCACGAGAAAGAGGATTGCACCGGTCGTGCCAGCTACCGAGAACAGACCCAGCCCCATGAGCATGTAGCCGATCTGACTGATGATGTGGAACGAGAGAATTCGTTTGACGTCGGTTTGCGCGAGCGCCCCAATGGCACCGACGATCATCGTGAATCCGGCGAGCACGAGCATCGCCGGCCCAAGGTCGGCCATGTCGGTGAGGGTATGAAAGCGGATCATTGCGTAGATGCCGATCTTGGTGAGAAGTCCAGCAAAGACGGCGGTGATCGTCGTGGGGGCGGTTGGGTAGGAGTCCGGCAGCCACGAGAACAGCGGGAATACCGCTGCTTTGGTGCCAAATACGACGAAGAACCAACCGCCAATTCCAAGCTGGACAGCGTCGGGGAGCTCGGGGACGCGCTCGGCGAGGAGCGCCATGTTCACGGTGCCGGTGGCGGCGTAGACGATTGCGAGGCCGAGCAGGAAGAGGGTGGAGGAGAAGAGGTTCATCACCACATAGGTCATGCCCGATCGGATCTGAGCTCGCTGACCCTGATGCGTCAAAAGCACGTAGCTCGATACCAGGATCAGCTCGAATGCGACGAAGAGGGTGAAGAGGTCGCCGGTGAGGAAGGCGAGCGAAACACCCGATGTCAGGACTCCGAGGAGCGGACCGGCGAGGGCCGGGTTGGCGCCCCAACTCGTCCTCCGCTGACCGATGGCAAAGATCTCAACGACGAGGATGATCGTCAGCGCGACCGGCAGTACGAGTGCGGCGAACAGATCGGCGACGAGGACGATTCCGACCTCTGGGTTCCAATCCCCAACCCACACAACGTGCGTTCCGTCATCGGCGACTCCGGCGAGAATGAAAAATGACGCAACGGATGCTGCAAGGAGCCCGGCGAACGTCGTGATGTCGCGGACCATGACATTGCGGCGCCACAACAGTCCGAGCGCGGATGCGGCGAGAGGCGCCAAGATCGTGATTGCGATCAGCGCATTCATGAGCCATTCCGTTCGTGCTGTGTAGCGATGCGGCGGTCCTCGAGGTCGTCCTCGACCAAGTCATCACCGGAGAAATCCTGACGACGTTGTGCGAGTGCCAACAGGAACAGTGTGAGTCCGAAGGAGATCACGATCGCCGTGAGCGCGAGTGCTTGAGGAATCGGGTTGGCGATCGCGTCGGCTCCGTTGCCGACGAGCGGCGCTGCGCCCGGCCCGCCGCCGGACACGAGCAATGCGAGCACAGCGGCGTGGCCAAGCAGGCCAAACCCCAAGATGATTCGACTGAGCGAGCGGGCGGTGATCAGGTAGAAGCCGCCGCCGGTGAGCCCACCGATGGCGAGGAGAAGGACGATGCTCACGGCGAATCCCCTTCGGTCACGTCGCCGGTACGAAGCCCCGACAGCAGGGCGATGACCAGTCCGACGACGATTGCGGTGACACCGATGTCGAATGGCAGAGCGGAGCCAGATTTGATCTTGCCGAGCACGGGAAGGGTGACCGAGACGACCTTCTGGTCGAGTAGTGCGTCACCGAAGAAGAGCGGGGCCGCGGCGACGGCGACGACGATCAGAACGCCGGCGCAAATCAGCGACGTTGCGTCGAGACGGTTGGGCACACCAGCGAGCGATCGCAGGGTGACGATGGCACCGAAGACAAGCCCGGCTGCGAAACCTCCGCCAGGGTTGTTGTGTCCTGCGAACAACAGGTAGATGCCAGCGAATGCTGCGATGGGCGTGATCAGGGCGACGCTTGCGGGGAGCACGCTGAATGACTTGCTGTGCGTTGTTGGTGACGTGTTGGTCATGAGGTCGTCTCTCCTCGACGGCTTGATGCGAGGGCCAAGATGCCGGCCGCGACGGTAGCCAGAACGACGACCTCGCCGAGCGTGTCGAGCGCACGAAGGTCGGTCAGCACGACGTTGACGGTGTTGTTACCTCCACCGATCTCGGCTGACCCTTCGGCGATGGCGTCGATTGGAGCCTGGCCGGTTGGGTTTGCCGATGCGGCGACGAGCGCTAGGGGGACCAGCAACCCGAGGCCGACAGCGAGGCCCACCCGCACTGCGCGCCACGTGTGGTCAACCTGGGGAAATTCGTGAGCGAGGTGTCCGAGTCCGAGGACGAATCCAACGACGACAATCGTTTCGACGAGCAGCTGAGTGAGGGCGAGATCGGGGGCGCCATGAACGAGAAAGATGCCGGACATGGCTACGCCGACGGCACCCAAGATGAGCGCAGCACCAAGGCGCGATCCGACCCGCGTACCAGCGATCGAACATCCGACGATGGCGAGGGCGAGCACGCCTTGCACGGGACCGTCCCAGAAGGTCAGGCCGTCGGTGTCGATTCCGGAAAGAAACGGTGTCGAGGCGACGAGGACCACGAGTCCCATCGTTGCGAGGTACACCGGTAGCGAACCGTGCTGGATAACCGCGGTGATTCGTGGAGCTCGGTCGAGCAACCCGTCGATGAGTGAATCGGCGTTGTTCGCACCGACTGGTTCGGGCACCGGGGTGGAGGCGGTAGCGGCAACTCGGCCCAGGACCCCACCGACGATCAGGACGGCGACCGAGATAATGAATGCGGTCTTGAGGCCTGGCCATGCAATCAGCAGGTAGACGTCTGCCTTCGCGTCTAACTGGGTAGCTGCGGGGACGACGAGGTCGTTGACGATGCCGATGAAGATGTAGCCGAGGACGCTGGCGAGGCCGAGCAGCGCGGCAGGAACGGTCATGGCCATTCGCCGCGGCGCGACGGCCGTCTGTGGTCCGGGGCCAAAGACGGTGATGAGGAAACGGACGGTGTACGCAACCGTCAGCACGGAGCCGCCGATGATCGCCGCGGCGACCACACCGCCGCCCGGACCTTCGAGTCCGAGCGCTGCCTCGATCGCTGCTTCCTTGGCGGTGAAGCC
>CALLAA010000066.1 GCA_938002955.1 uncultured Acidimicrobiales bacterium | reverse complement strand
ATCGTGCTCGAGACCGATCACACGGTCGAGGCAGAGACTCGCCAGATCGATATCGACGGTGTGGCCTGGTACCACAGCCGGATTCCGATGGAGCCCGAGGTAACGCCGACGACGCTGACCGACATGGAGGCTCGCCTTCCGGTGGCCGCCGGGCTCTTGCCAACGGAGTTCAACTTCGATGCCATTGGTTTCGGATGCACTTCTGCGGCCACGCTGATCGGCGAGGACGGCGTTACGAACGCAATCCAAAGCGCTCATCCCGAGATGGCGTGCACAAACCCGATCTCGGCGGCAGTACTTGCCTTCCAGGCGCTCGGAGCATCACGCATCGCCGTCGTGACCCCGTACACCGCCGATGTCACCGCGCCGGTCGCCGAGTACTTTTCGAACGCCGGACTCGACGTGAGCGCCGTCGGCTCGTTCCTCGAGTCGAGCGATCATGTCGTGGCGAAGATCTCGCCTGAGTCCATCGCTGCCGGCGTGCGCACGATTGCCGCCGCTGGCGAGTGCGATGCGGTGTTCATTTCCTGCACCAGCCTTCGTACGTTCTCGATCATCGATGCCCTGGAGGGAGAGATCGGCATGCCAGTAGTGTCGAGCAACCTCGCCCTCACCTGGCAGCTGCTCCGCCTAGCGGGCATCGACGACCACCTCCCCAACCTCGGGACCCTCCTGCGCACCTAGGCTCGTGCGAACGAACGCTCAGCGCGAGGGCGCAGCCGAGCGGACAGCGCACACCGGAGACCCGGCAAAGCTCGAGCCGGCCGGACGCAGGTGAGCGATGGGCGCTAGACGTGCACCAACTCGATCGTAATCTCGGCGGTGTCGCCCACGTCGATGCCTTCGGCCGTGCGCACCGCCTTCTTCAGCGGCAGCACGTAGGTTTGCATCTCCTTGCTCGGAAACAGCGACGTACTCCACGAGCTCTTGCCGATCTGCACGTTGACCTTGACGCTGCCGAAGCCCCCGACGAGCGATGTGGCGTCCTCGATCACGTCAGCATCGTCTTGGGGAACAGCGACGAACACCCATGATGTGTTTGCGTCCCACGGAAACAGCTCCGCGTCGAACGTCAACTGCATGTCACGAGGCCAGGACTCTGGCCGGGACGGCGGCAATGATCCTGTCGAGGCCTTCAACCACAACGGAACGAGGGCATGCAACATTGACCCGAATGTGTCCGTCGCCATCGCTGATGAACATATCTCCGCCTTCGAGGATGACACCTGCGGTTTCGGCGAAATGGCGCGTCAGGTTCGTCTCGGGTTCGAAGTAGGCAGAGAGGTTGATCCACGCCAGGTAAGTGGCGTCGGGAATCGTGAAGCGCGCTTCGGGCAGGCGTTCCGCGAGGGTCTCTTGCACGTAGGCGAGGTTGCCGTCGAGGTACGTACGGAGCTCGTCGTGCCACTGGTGTCCGTCGCGAAAGACGCCGGTCGCGGCGGCGACGCTCACCGGGTTGACCAGTGGCGAGTTCCGATCGACCCATATGTCGCGGATCTCGTCGTTCGCAATGATGACCATCGCAAAGCCGAGTCCGGCGAGGTTGAAGGTTTTGCTCGGAGACATGCAGGTGATGATCTGATCTGAGTCTGGGAACAGTTTTGCCAACGGGGTGTGGGACACACCGTGGCGGAGCAGGTCGCAGTGGATCTCGTCGGAGACGACCACTACGTCGTTGTCGAAGCACAGGGTCGCCATCTGGCGGAGCTCGTCTTCGGTCCACACGCGCCCGGTCGGGTTGTGCGGATGGCAAAGGAAGAACATCCGCACCTGTGGGTCGGCGACCTTCGCTGCGAGGTCGTCGAAATCGATGGAATAGTGGCCGGCGTCGTCCTCGATCAGCCCAGAGGTGACGTACTCCCGGTCGTGGTAGGCGGGCGCGTGCTTGAAGTACCCGTAGGCCGGCGTGAGGGTCAGTGTCTTCTCCCCTGGCTTGAGCACGTGTTCGACGAGATCGAAGAGCGCTGGCACGATTCCAGGCGAGGTGAGGAAGTGATCTCGCTTCGGCGCCCAGCCGTAGAAGTTTTGTGCCCATGCGGCAAAGACATCGAAGAAGTCGTCACCGAATAACCCGGAGTAGCCAAAGATCGAGTGCGACTCGATCCGTTCGATCATCGCTGCCCGCGCTGATGGAGCAGAAGCGAACGCCATATCGGCCACCCACATGGAGATCAGTTGCTCGTCGGCGTACGGCAGCACGGCTGGCTCGTCGCCGAACAGGTACTTCTCATACCCCTGCTTGGCCATCGCCAGCGTGTTGGATCGGTCGATGATCTCGTCGAAGTCGAAGGTCATCGTTCCATCATTCCACGATCGAAGCGATCACGGGTCACCCGCTACCGGGGCGTCCATGGACCACCAGCGGCGTCGAGCTCGGCGGTCAGCGCATCGATAGTGCTCGTGAGCGCCACGAGCTGCTCATGCAGGTCGTCGAACCGAACCGCTGCCCGATCGATCGCTGTGCGCTGCGTTTGCGTGGGTGCGCTCGTGGTGTTGCGATGGTGGCCGACAACCCGGCCGACGGCTTGTGCAACGGTGGCTGGTGCCGGCTCTGCGAACTTCTCGAGTACTGCGTCAGAAGTGAGCGCCGATGCAATGGTCTCGGTCTCTTGCCGGGCGTTACCCAGGCGAACGAGCAGCTCTTGGGTCCCCGGAGTTTGGGTGATACCGAGGCGAAGGTGTTCGATGCGTGACCGGATGACCTCGATCTGCTTGCCAGCTCCGTGAACCCGGCGCATGAGGTCTTCGCCGCGACGCCGGAAGTCGTCGACGTCGGTCCCCCCGAGGGTCTCGGCGACCTCAGGGGTGGGGATGACCTCGAACGACTGCGCGGTGGTGAGTGGGTTCGACTCGGGTTGATCGAGTCGTACGAGCTCAGCGGTATAGGTGCCAGGAGCGACGAGAGATCCCTTTGGGGCCGACGCCCACGGCGGTTCGAATCCCGGCTTCTCGAGTTTCACTGGATCAACGGGCGGATAGCGCAGATCCCAGCTGAGCCTGTGGAGCCCCGCCGTCGTCTCTGCGGGAAGTGTCCGGATTGCCTCGCCTGCGTCGTTGCGAATCACGATGGCAAGCGCTGGTTCGTCTTCGACATGCTCAGCACGCAGCTGATCCCATCCCGGAAATGGCACGTCGTCGTCTGGGTCAACGGCTTGCTCGCCTCGGGTTCGACTCGCCTTTGCCGTCTCGATGTCGCGGGCGAGGTGATAGGTGATCGTGGCGCCGAAGTCGGGATTGTCGGTGCGAAATGCCGTCGTGCCCAAGGTCGGCTGTCCCTTTGCCTGCATGGGCTGATACGGCACGTACCACCACGCATCGCGAACCGGGAAGATGCTCGCTGACTGCGACAACGTGTCTTCGGTCAGGGTGCGCAGCGGGCTGTAGTCGTCGAGTACGTAGAAGCCGCGGCCAAAGCTTGCACAGATGAGATCATCGTCGCGTCGCTGTATCGCAAGATCCCGAAACGAGATCGTCGGGACGCCCGCGGTGAGCTTGTGCCAATGGGCTCCACCGTCGACGGAGAAGTGGACACCATGCTCGGCGCCAACGAAGAGCAGGTCGGCTTCGACATGATCTTGTTCGACACACCAGATGGTCGTGTTGGACGGCAGGTCCCCGGCGATCGAGTGCCAGGTTCGTCCTCGGTCGTCGCTGCGATACAGATAGGGCGAGTAGTCGCCGCTCTTGTGGTCGTCGGCTGCCACGATCACGACGTTGGCATCGTGTTGCGATGGCTCGATGCCGTTGATGAAGGCGACTTCGGCGAGCCCGTCTGGACGAGCTGCTTCTCGCCATGTGTCGCCAGCATCCTCGCTGACGTGGATACGGCCGTCGTCGGTTCCGACGTACAGCAGCCCCGATTGTGCTGCTGATTCGGCCATTGTCGTGATGTTGCTGTAGTGCGACATGGCGAAGTGGTCGTAGAGCGAGTCGACCGACTCGACACGCGTACCTGTCTTGAGTTCGTATCGGTTGCGATCGTGGGTGAGGTCCGGACTGATGGGGGTCCAGCTGTCGCCACGGTCCTCGCTTCGCCAGACACGCTGAGACGCGACATAGATGCGACTCGACGCATGCGGGCTGATGACGATGGGAACATCCCAATTCCACCGCTCAGCTGGGTCACCGGGTGCGGCTTGCGGTTGGATGTCGACCAGCTCCATCGTGCTGCGGTCGAGGCGCATGACGTTGCCGTTTTGCCACTCGAGATAGCAGATGTTGTCATCGTCGGGGTCGAAGGCGACGTGGTAGCCATCGGCACCGAGCGCCACGGCCCAGTCTTGATTCCGCACACCGTCGACGTGGGTGGTGCGTGTTGGACCGAACAGTGTGCCGAGGTCCTGGGCACCTCCCATGATCGTGGTGAACGGAACGGAGTTGTCGACCGCAACGCGGTAGAACTGCGAGATTGGCAGGTTCGACACGTGCCGCCATGCCTCACCGACGTCGAACGTTTCGTAGATGCCGGCGTCGCAGCCAACGATGAGGTGCTGGTCGTTGGACGGGTCGATCCAGACGACGTGGTTGTCGCTGTGTTTGTTCTTGCCGTCCTCGATGTTGCGGAATGTCTTGCCGCCATTCGTGGTGACGTGCAGGAAGACATCGACCTGGTACACGGTGTCTGCGTTGGTCGGCGAGGCAAAGATCTCCTGGTAGTAGTGCGGGCCGGTGCCACCGGAGATGTACTCACTGCGCCGTTCGAACGACATACCTCGGTTGGTCGAGCGGTAGAAGCCCTTCTCCTTCTCGTCGACCCCTTCGATGGTTGCGTAGACGAGGTTCGGGTCGGCGGGCGTGACAGCCAGTCCGATACGGCCCATGTCTTTCTTTGGGAGGCCTTCGGCGATCCGACGAAACGATCCGCCGGCGTCCGTTGACACATGGATTCCAGAGCCGGGGCCGCCGCCGAGGAACGACCAGACGCGACGTCGCCGCTGGTACGTGGCGGCGTAGATCGTGTCGGGGTCATCGGGAGCAAACACAGCGCTCGTGACACCGGTGTCCTCGTCGATCTCGAGGACGAGTTCCCAGGTTGTTCCGCCGTCGACGGTCTTGTACAGCCCGCGCTCGCCGCCCGCTGACCACAACGGTCCCTCACATGCGACGTACACAACGTTGCTGTCGCGTGGGTCGATGAGAATATCGCTGATGTGCTCGGATGCTGCGAGTCCGAGGTGCGTCCACGTCGCTCCCCCATCGTCGCTTCGGTAGACGCCGTCGCCCCACGCAACATGGCGTCCGCTGACCGCTTCGCCGGTGCCGACCCAGATGACGTCGGGGCGCTGTGGGTCGATGCGCACACACCCAATGGAATACGAGGGCTGGTCGTCGAACAGTGCTCGCCACGTTATGCCCGCGTTGTCGGTACGCCAGACGCCACCGGAACCGACGGCGACGATCCAGGAGTTCGGCCGCGACGGGTGAATTGCGATGTCCGCGACACGGCCGCCCATAAAGGCTGGCCCGATACTTCGCAGTGCGAGGCCATCGATCGCTGTCGCCATCGGCGAGCGCTCATCCTCCATCTTTGCGGTGGATGACGATGCTGGTTTCTCCGACATCGTCCAAACCTACACCGACACGCACACCCAACAATCGACCGGAAGCGACCGGGTGAGTTTGGCCGGACGAAGCCGATCAGTGAGCGGCGTGCGCCTCGCCGTGTTCGCCGTCGTGGCTGTTGCCCTTGATGGCGGTGACGACGAAGAAGATGATCGCTCCGATGATGAATCCGAGGATGGCCGACGCGGTGGTGTTTCCAAGCCAGCCGAGAAGACCGCCGATGCCACCACCGATGTCGTGCAGCCATTCTTCAAAGTCATGCACCGGTCCGTAGATGCCGTCCCAGTTGATTGGCGAGCCGTGGGTTCCGGCGAGAATGATGTGTCCGCCGACCCACAGCATGGCTGCGGTGCCGATGATGGTCAGCCACTTGAGGAGCACGGGCATTGCGGCCACGAGCGCTGCACCGGTCTTCTTCGACGCTTCGTCGTCTCGCTGGGTCATCGCTAGGCCGACGTCGTCCATCTTGACGATCAGGCCAACAGCGCCGTACACCACAACGGTAATGATGACCGCAATCACGGCGAGGGTGACACCGAATTGGAACAGGCCGGTTTCGTTTCCGGCCTGCTGTTCGGTGAGCCCCTTCGACGACAGGACCATGATCTCGGCCGACAAGATGAAGTCGGTGGTGATTGCACCCTTGATCGTCTTTGCTTCAGCCTCGGGCCCCTGCATCGCTGCCGGAGCGCCGTGATCTTTGTCTTCGTGGCCTTGGAGTTTGTGGATGATCTTGTGGGCGCCCTCGTAGCAGAGGAACGCTCCACCGAACATCAAGATGATGTTGATGACGTCGGGGGCCCAGCGGCTGAGCACGATGACCACCGGAGTGATGAACAACAGCTTGTTCTTGAGCGAGCCGATCGCAATCTTTTTGATGATCGGGAGCTCGCGTTCGGCGGCGAGGCCCTGAACGTAGGCGGGCGTCACGGCCGCATCATCGACCACAACACCGGCGGCCTTCGCGCTGGCCTTTACTGCTGCCACACCAACGTCGTCGACCGACGCTGCAGCAAGCTTCGCCAACGCTGCAACATCATCGAGCAATCCGACTAGACCACCGGCCATGATTTCTTCCTTCGGTGAGAGAACGACTGCAGGCTAATGGCTCTGCTCGCAATGGCGGTGCACTCGCACTACCGGCTCGACGGCCGCCGTTGGCGAGTTGTAGCGTTCCACCATGCAAATCGTGGGGGCGATGCGGGATCAACTGGCAGCATGTATCGCGGAGCCCGAGGTTGCGCACACGTTGCCGGCGTGGTGCTACGTGGACCCCCACGTGTACGAGCTCGAGGAGAGCACGCTGTTTCGCAATGGCTGGGTTGGTGTGGGCCGGAGCGACCGTTGGCCGGATGCTGGCGACTATTCGGCAATCGATATTGGCGGGGTCCCCGTGGTCATCGTCCGCGACGAAGACGGTGCCCTCCGTTCCTATGCAAACACGTGCATGCATCGTTCTGCACAGATCATGACCGGCGAGGGCAATTGTTCACGCATGCGGTGTCCGTTCCACTTCTGGACGTACGCCCTCGATGGGCGACTCGTCGGCGCACCGAGCATGCAAGACGCCAGGCTTCGAGCAGGACGAGTATGGGCTCGTCGAATTCGCAACCGAGGAGCGGTACGGGTTCGCCTTCGTGACCGTCTCGGACTCGCCACCGGCGATCGATGATCACCTCGCTGGCTTTGAGGAGCTGCACACACCCTGGCCGCTCGAGTCACTGGTCACGACCCGCCGACGCGAGTTCACCGTCGAGTGCAACTGGAAGGCGTTTGCGGAGGTCTTCAACGAGTACTACCACCTTCCGTACGTTCACCGAACGAGCATCGACGACCTGTACAACGACCCCGACCCGGGCGACGTGGTGCCCGGAGCGTTCGTAACACAGTTCGGCACCACCGAAGGCACCGGCGGTTTGCTCGCGGGCAACGACTCCAACATCTTGCCT
>CALLAA010000065.1 GCA_938002955.1 uncultured Acidimicrobiales bacterium | reverse complement strand
GCCACACCGTGCGGCGATTTCACCTATCTCGGTGAGGGTGGCAGCGTCCATGACCGAGCCGGTTGGATTGTTGGGGTTGTTGATCGCAATGACCGACGTGTTGCCGGTGACGAGCGAACGAAGCTCATCGAGGTCTGGCAGATACGAGTTGTTCTTGCGCAGCGTGAGGATCTGAACATCGGCGCCGTAGCTGGCCGGAATCGAATAGTGCTGCTGGTATGTGGGCTGCACCGAGATGACCCGATCGCCTGGTGAGACCAGCGTTTCGTGGGTGAGCTTGTTGGCGCCAATGGCCCCGTGGGTGATCAGCACGTTCTCGGGCGTCACGTTGTCGTAGAGCGCAGCGATTGCACTGCGCAGACGTTCTGACCCGGTGATGTCGCCGTAGGTCATCTTCATATCGAGGACCTCGTCGAGGGCGCTGGTGCCAACGCCGGTCAGTTCGAGCATCTCCGCGACCGTGAGCGAGGCCACGCAGGTTTCGCCGAGGTTGAACTCGCAGTGATTCTCAAACTCGTTCATCCATTGCTCGACACCGAACGGCTCAATTTTCATGCGGTCTCCATAGCGGTTTCGCTGTCTTCGTCAGCCGTGGAGTGTGGATGTTCGATACGCATGTGCTCGACCACGATGCTGATGAGAACAATGACGTCGACGATCACGAGGAAGAGCGCTCCGTCAAGGTCGCCGGCGAGCAACGCTGCGATTGCGATAGCGACGACAGCAGCGAGGCGCTCCTTGGCAATGACCTTGTATGCGCGGTACGCGCTCAGCGCAATGCCGCCGAAGAACAGGCCGAAGCCGCCGACGAACATGATGAGAAACTCGGTGTGAACCGGATCTTTGGGATGCAGGAGGATCTCTTCGGCGGCCGCAGCTGTTGCGATGATGCCTCCGACAATGAACACGTGAAAGCCGGTGTAGACGTCGGCGACAAAGTGGGCCCGCGGGCGGCCTTCGAGCTCTTCGCCTCGATGCTCCAACGCTGGCTGGACACGGTCGAAGTAACTCCACCACAGAAGACCGGCGAGGGCGCCGGCAGCGGTAAGGGCGAAGAGGGTTTGTCCGGGGAGCCCTTCGGCTTCGGTGAGCGAGTTCACCACGGAGATACCAATGGCGACGACGATCTCGCCCAAGGCGATGATGATGATCAGCCCATGGCGCTCGGCGAAGTGGCCAGGACGCACAATCCAGTCGCCCGAACGAGCACCAATAATACCGGCGATCGTAATGACGACAAACAGAATCCATAGGGTTGCTCGAACACCGCCACTGGCGAAGCCGCCGGCGACGAGCATGGCGATTCCGATGAAGTTTGGGGCCGAGAAACGGATGACGCTACGGAACTGTCCGACTATTGCCTCGTTTGTCCCGGCGCTCCAGAGCTGCAGGCCAATCGCCATCACGACGATCAGTGCCGCACCCAGTGCGAACGTCCGACCGCCACCTTCGAACGCGGTCGTGACCGACGCCGCCATCGGAACCGATGTGGCTGTGGCGACGAGGAAGATCGCACGGACCTCTCGGCCATTGCCGGACACGGCGTTGGCAGCCCAGGTGAATACCGACCAACCAAACCACATGATCGTGAAGAGCAGCCCGGCTTCGGCGGCGCCCTCCCAGGTCGGCTCATGAACCAGTAACCAGACGAGCCGGGAGAAGGCGAATACGAACGCTAGATCGAAGAACAGCTCGACGGGGTCAGCAGTGAAGTCTTCGGACTGTGGTGGAAAGGTAAGGCCTCGCATCGCCTGATACTAGCGAGCGTCCCACTGAGCTTCCTCGCTGATGGAACGTCCTAGTGTGAAGCCATGACGACACGATCAGATTCGCGAATGAAGATTGGCGTTCAGCTGCCCGAGGTGGAGTGGGAAGTGCCGTTCCCCGAACTCATTGCGATGGCCCAGACAGCAGAGGCGGTCGGCTTCGATTCGGTATGGTACGGCGATCATCTGATCTACGATCTTCCGGTTGGCGCTCGAGGGCCTTGGGAGGCGTGGACGACGCTCGCTGCTCTGGCGGCGAGCACGAGCACGGTCGAAATCGGCCCACTCGTTGCGTCGACGAGCTTTCACGCTCCGGCGATGCTCGCGAAACAAGCAGCGACGGTCGATGCGATATCGCAAGGGCGGCTCATCGTTGGGCTTGGCGCCGGATGGAACCGGCGCGAGTACGACGCATTCGGTTTCCCCTACGACTATCGGGTGAGCCGCTTCGAAGAAGCGTTCACGATCATCCGCTCGCTCCTTCGTGAGGGCGAGATCGACTTTCACGGGACCTACTACTCAGCCGATGAGTGCGTGTTGCACCCCAGGTCACCCCGGCCCGGTGGCCCTCCGCTGATGGTTGGTTCGATCGGCGAGCGCATGCTCGACATCACGTTGCCGCACGTGGATGCGTGGAACATGTGGTGGAGCAGCTACGGGAACACGGTCGATGGATTTGCTTCCGTAAAGCAACGGGTCGACGGTCTGATCGATGCCGCCGGACGCGAACACGGCGAGGTCGCAGCAACCGCTGCTGTGTTGGTGCAGCTCGAAGGTGGAACCGGGCGGCAAATGGGTGACCACTCGGACCCGAATGCGATCGTGCCGCTCCGAGGTGCGCCGACCGAGCTCGCCGACCAACTGCGAGCGTTCGAGGCTGCCGGAGCCGCGCACGTGCAGCTGTGTGTCGACCCAATCACCAGGGACACGATCGAGTGGCTCGGAGGCGTGCTCACGGCATTCCATGGCCAGTAATCGGCCCTAGGGGCCTTTTCGACTACCGCTACTCGCTCACGATGGACTGGTCTGCGTCGCTCATGGATGCAATGCCGGTGAGTGCCATGGTTTGTTCGATGCCCTGCTGGAAGAAGTTGAGGACGTGGTCGACTCCGGCCTCGCCGCCGGCGGCAAGCGCATAGAGATGCGGTCGTCCGATCATGCACGCATTGGCCCCGAGCGCCACCGCTTTCACCACGTCGCTGCCGCGGCGAACACCTCCGTCGCAGTAGATCTCGATGTCGCCACCAACCGCGTCGGCCACGGGCGCAACGAGGTCGATGATCGCCGGCGACGAGTCGAGCTGGCGGCCGCCGTGATTGGAAAGCGCTATGGCTTCGATCCCTTCGTCGGCTGCGATCTTGGCGTCCGCGACCGACTGGATGCCCTTCAAGATCACCGGCCCGTCCCAGTTGCTGCGAATCCAGGCAACGTCGTCCCAGCTGAGCCGCGGGTCGAATTGGCTGTTGATGTACTCGGCGAGCGATACCGCCGATGATCCGTCCTCGGTGCTGTTGGAGAGTCTTTGGGTGCTCACGGCCACGTTGGAGAAGACGATTGGGTCGTTGCGGAGGAACTCGAGCACCCAGCCCGGTCGCATCGCACCTTCGATGAACGTGTCGAGGCCGAGCTTTGGTGGCAGTGACATGCCGCGGCGTACGTCGCGTTCTCGCCTGCCGAGGACGGCGGTGTCGACCGTGATGTACAACGCCTCGAAACCGCTCTCTTTGCATCGAGCGAGCATGTCTTTGGTGAGCTCGCGGTCGCGCCAGACATACACCTGGAACCACTTGCGGCCATCGCAAACCCCGGCAACCTCTTCGATCGACCGGGTTCCCATGGTCGACAACGAGAACGGGATACCGGCGCGTGCTGCGGCCCGGGCGGTCGCGAGTTCTCCGTCGGGATGGGCGATTCGAGGAAACCCGGTCGGCGCAATGATGAGTGGCATCGGTGCACGCCCACCGAGGATGGTGGTAGAGGCGTCGATTTCGGAAACGTCTTTGAGAACCCGTGGTACGAGGGTGCGATCGCCGAAGCGGCTGGCGTTGCGAGACATAGCGCTTTCGTCTTCGGCGGCGCCATCGATGTAGTCGAAAACGCCCGCCGGAAGACGCCGCTTGGCAATGGCGCGAAGATCGTCGACATTGGCAGCCGACGACAGTCGGCGAACCGTGCGATCGCGTTCGATGGGTTTGAGGCTGACGACGGAACGAAGTGACTCGAGCACGCGCCAACCTTATTCGACGGGCGACCGCAGCGAACAGCCCCCATAGCAATGGGTCAGACCCCGCGTTATGGCGGTTGAGCGCGACAGGTCTACCGATACCGAGTTATGGCCCATTCATCGTGAATTGGTTCCGGTGATGGAGCGAAAGACTTCCCGGGCTCGCCGAAACCAACGTACGCTTTTGATCGTGTACCGAATCGACTGTCTGCAATTCGCCAACTGGTCCGAATCGATATTCCGCGAAATGCGTGCGGGAGACGTAGACGCTGTGCATGTGACGATCGCATACCACGAGACGTTTCGTGAGACCGTCGCCGAATTCTCAAAGTGGAACCGTTGGTTCGAGCAGTTCCCCGACCTGATCATGTTGGGTCGCACCGCAGCCGACATCGATACCGCCAAAGCCACGGGGCGTACCGCGATCTTCTTCGGCTTCCAGAACCCATCGCCGATCGAAGCCGACATCGACCTGGTCGAGATTTTGCACACACTCGGCGCCCGTTTCATGCAGCTCAGCTACAACAACCAGTCGTTGCTCGCGACCGGCTGCTACGAGGAGAACGACCCCGGCATCACCCGGATGGGCAAAGAAGTCATCAAGGAGATGAACCGGGTTGGTCTTGTCGTGGACATGAGCCATTCCGCCGATCGTTCGACCATCGAAGCCGCCGAGCTCTCCGAGCGGCCCATTGCGATCACCCACGCCAACCCGCACAGCTGGCACCCGGCGCTACGGAACAAGCGTGATGACGTGATTAAAGCCGTTACCGAGAACGGCGGCATCATGGGGTTCTCGCTCTACCCACATCATCTGAAGGACAAGACCGAGTGCACGCTCGAGAGCTTTTGCCAGATGGTCGCTGACGCAGCCGAGACATTTGGCGTGCAGCACTTTGGACTCGGCAGCGACCTGTGCCAAGACCAACCCGACAGCATCGTCGAATGGATGCGTGTTGGACGGTGGACCAAGGCGATCGACTACGGCGAGGGATCGGCGGCAGCGCCGGGATTCCCGCCGCAGCCACACTGGTTCGAGACCAACAAGGACTTCGGGAACATCGAGGTCGGGTTGCGCGATGTCGGATTCGACGACGCCGATGTTGCCTCGTTGATGGGTGGCAACTGGTACCGATTCTTCGACGAGAACTTCGGGCCAGCCTTGTAATGGCTCGCGTGGTCGAACGTCGGAACCCCGACGTCGTGATGCGTCTGGACCGCATGGGATCGTTCCATCAGTGCCGGCTGTCGTTCATGCGGACGTTGTTGCGTCGGATGAAGAACGAAGCGTGGTCCTTCGAACGGCCACGATTCGACATCGACGCCGATGGTGTCGGCACGGCCCTGTATACGGCGACGACCCCGGATCGCACATACACCTTGGTGGCGTTCGCTCACGATCTGCCCGACGACATGCGTTCCGATCGCGTGATCGCCACCGCGTGGGACGCCACGTTCACATTGCACGATGGGGTGCCCACAGCTGACGATGTCGAGCGACTCCGGGCCAACGTGCCACTGCAAGAAGCTGGACGTGTCAGCGGCAGCGAGCTCACGCTGTCGCGAGCAAACCGTTCGCAACGCCTGTGGAACTCGGTGGTCGAGTCGCTCGCAGCTGGACAGCAGCCCGACCGAGAACTCATCGAGAGCGTCGGGTATCTCATGCGCACGACCGCGGTCTACGGCAGCGGCAAGTTTGGCGCCGCTGACCGGGAGTCGATAGCGGACAGACCCGAGCTGCTCGCACCGTTCCAGGCCGAGATGCTCACCGTCTTTTTGATTCGGGCGTTCGTCCTCGATCTGGTCGAGCACATGGCGAGCGTCTCGTCGCCCAACGCGGTGCCGCTCGACCCTGCGCTCCGTCGACGGTTCGGTATTGGAAACTCGACGGGCCTCGGGATGGCCCCGTTCCTCATCACGCACCCCAAGCTCATCAACAACTGGATCGTGGCCCGAGAGGAAGCGCTCGCACGTGTGCGGTCGGTCGAACACGCTGCCGGTGACGACGTAGCCATGTTCCGAAGCATCGTTCGCCGAGCTCGCACGCTGGTCGATCTGTGGAACTCCGATCACGAGATCCAGGTCGCCAAACTCACCGCGCTTCGAACCGACCTCGACGTACTCGACGCATATCTCGCCGTCGAAGCTCTCGACGGTTCATACCCGTGGGACGCGTTGGTGACCTGGACTTCCGAGGCGTTGTCCATTGAGGGGCAAGAGCTCGTCGTGTCGATGGTGCTCGAACCGTATGGTTCGCTCGTCGATGAGCTCACCGATTCGATGCACGCTGATGAATCGGCACCGGCAGCGATCGACGGCACCTGTTCGATCACCGAGGTCCGTCGGTCGATCGCCTCGTCCTACGACTGGGCGCTCGATGTCGATTGGTCGGCTGAGGCGGCCAATGCTCGTGCCTGGTACGTGTCGGAGGAGAAGCTTGAGCCGCGGCTTGGCGAGCGCTTTCACGAGCCCATTGCCGACTACGAACAGCCGTTGCAGCCCGGTCGAGACGCAGCTCGCATGTACAACGATCTGCACGAGTGGGAAGGTCATCAAACGCTCGGCGCGTTCTTGCGAGAACATCCTGAACATCGACATACCGCCCGCCGTCTCGCCGTCCTGCAGGACGCTCCCTACGCCGAAGTTCGAGACAACACGATCGACGCCGAGATGCTCCCGATCGATCTGCTTCGCGCAAAGCTCAGCTTCTTCGGTGCCACGCACTTCGACCCGCGTTCGGATCGATGGGTCCGGATCAACATGTTCCGGGGAGCGCCGTTTCCACACGAGCTTGCTCACGCAGACCCCGATGCGTGGACGTACCCGCCCGACGAGGCAGCCAACGGGTCCCTTGTATGAACCTGTCGTTGGGGGAGTTTCGGGCGTTGGTCGCGAAGGCCGTCCGCGGCGCAGGGTGCAGCTGGGGAATGACCGAGGAGGCCGCGTATTCGGCTCGCCGTCTTGCCGAGTTCGGGTTTCCGGCCGGGGAGATGGTCGTTCGGCTACTCCAGTCGATGGAAGGGGCAGCTCCGGGCTCGTTGATGCCACGCGCAAGCTGGAAGTCCGCCGGTGATTCGCTCTGTTCGATCTGCGTCGGAACGGCTATCGCCGATCAAGCCGGCTGCAGCGACCTGTCGCTTGGCCCAACCCACGAACCGGCCTTGCTCGCGCCCCTGTTGATGCGAACGCTTCCCGAGGGGTCGGCTGCGCAGTACTCCCTGCTCTGGGACGGTGGCGGCTGTGAGGTGTCGGCATCGTCAATCACGCCGGCCGGCCAGATGCCGGCCGAAGCGGTGCCCGTCAGCATCCACCGACGTGTCAC
>CALLAA010000064.1 GCA_938002955.1 uncultured Acidimicrobiales bacterium | reverse complement strand
GAGGCCTACGGAGCCGCATACTGCTTGCAGGAGCTGCTCACCATCAAGTCCGACGATGTCCTCGGCCGAGTCAAGGTCTACGAAGCAATCGTCAAGGGTGAAAACATCCCCGAACCTGGCATTCCAGAGTCCTTCAAGGTGCTCATCAAGGAAATGCAGGCACTGTGTCTCAACGTCGAGGTTCTCGACAAGCAGGGCGCAGACGTCGAACTCCGCGAGATCGACGACGAAATTTACCGCACCGCCGAGCAACTCGGAATCGACCTTTCCCGCCCAGAGCGCGGATCGGACGAGGAAGATGCCCGTCGTGAAGCAGAGCGTGCTGCACGCTTTGCAGGCAACTAAGAGAACTGAGACAAGGACACACACATGCTTGATGTAAACGACTTTGATCAGATCCGAATTGGCTTGGCCACCGCAGACTCGATCCGTATGTGGTCGAACGGTGAGGTCAAGAAGCCAGAGACCATTAACTACCGCACGCTGAAGCCAGAGAAGGACGGCCTTTTCTGCGAGAAGATCTTCGGTCCTACCAAGGACTGGGAGTGCTACTGCGGCAAGTACAAGCGCGTTCGTTTCAAGGGCATCATCTGCGAGCGCTGCGGCGTTGAGGTGACGCGCTCGAAGGTGCGTCGTGAACGTATGGCCCACATCGAGCTCGCCGCTCCCGTGGTGCATATCTGGTACCTGCGCGGCACCCGTTCATGGCTTGCGTACCTCCTCATGGGTACTGAGGCCAAAGAAGAGTTGAAGGCTAAGCAGCTCGAAAAGGTCATCTACTTCGCCGCAAACCTGGTCACCTGGGTCGACGAAGAACGCCGTGACGAGGACCTCCCGAACCTCGAGCAGGAAATGCTCGCGGAGAAGGATGAGCTCGAAAAGGAAATGGAACTCGAGCTCGCTCGTGTTCACGAAGACCTCGAGTCTGAGATTGCTCAGATGGAGAAGGACAAGGCCAAGGACACCGAAATCAAGGCACGCCAGCGTGCTGTCGACAAGGACCTCGCCTCGGTTCGCGAACGCTACGAGATGGAAATCGACGTCCTCACTCGCAGCTTCGATGAGTTCAAGAGCCTCTTCGCTCGTCAGATCATCGAAGATGAGATGTTGTGGCGTGAGATGCACATCCGTTACGCCGACTACTTCGAGGGTGGCATGGGTGCAGGTTCACTCGCTGCGCTTATCGCCCGCATCGATTTCGATGATGAAGAAGTCAAGCTGCGTGCCCAGATCGATCCGCCAGAAGGCGTCAAGGGACTCTCCGCTCAGCGTAAGCAGAAGGCGATTAAGCGTCTGAAGATCGTTGCGGCGTTCAACCGCCGTGACGAGCGTGGCAACCGGATCAACGACCCGCGTGCCATGATCCTCGACGTCGTCCCAGTGATCCCACCAGAACTGCGCCCAATGGTGCAGCTCGATGGTGGCCGCTTTGCGACCTCTGACCTCAACGACCTCTACCGTCGTGTCATCAACCGCAACAACCGCCTCAAGCGTCTGCTCGACCTCGGTGCTCCCGAGATCATCGTGAACAACGAAAAGCGCATGCTGCAGGAAGCCGTTGACGCATTGTTCGATAACGGCCGTCGTGGTCGTCCAGTAACCGGTCCTGGTAACCGCCCGCTCAAGTCCCTTTCGGACATGTTGAAGGGTAAGCAGGGTCGTTTCCGTCAGAACTTGCTCGGAAAGCGCGTCGATTACTCGGGCCGTTCGGTCATCGTTGTTGGCCCGACCTTGCAGCTGCACCAGTGCGGTCTGCCAAAGCTCATGGCCCTCGAGCTGTTCAAGCCGTTCGTCATGAAGCGTCTGGTCGATGGAGACATTGCTCAGAACATCAAGTCGGCCAAGCGCATGGTCGAGCGTCGCAAGCCACAGGTTTGGGACGTTCTCGACGATGTCATCAAGGAGCACCCAGTGCTTCTCAACCGTGCGCCGACGCTTCACCGCCTCGGTATTCAGGCATTCGAGCCTGTCCTCGTCGAAGGCAAGGCAATCCAGCTTCACCCGCTGGTCTGCACCGCCTTCAACGCTGACTTCGACGGCGACCAGATGGCAGTGCACTTGCCGCTCTCGGCTGAAGCACAGGCAGAAGCCCGTGTACTCATGCTCTCGGCAAACAACGTGCTCAGCCCGGCCAACGGCCGTCCGCTCGTCACGCCTACTCAGGACATGATCATCGGTGCGTTCTACCTCTCACAAGAGGTTGACGGCTCCGTTGGTGAGGGACGCACGTTCCGCAACCTCGATGAGGTCCTGATGGCATACGAGCTTGGCGATGCGAACTTGCACGCCAAGGTCACGTACCGTCACCCAGCGTTGCTCGAGACGCCGGCCAACGGAGTCGCTGCGGTCTACACCCCAACGACCGTTGGACGTATCTTGTTCAACTCCGTCCTTCCCGACGACTTCCGGTACATCAACGAGCCAATCGCGAAGGGCACGATGGGCGACATCGTCGACACCCTCGCTCGCGAGTACCCCAAGGCCGTCGTGTCGACGTCCCTCGATGGCATCAAGAACCTTTGCTACCGCTACGCAACGCAGTCGGGCCTTACGGTCTCGATCGACGATGTGAAGACTCCGGTAACCAAGCGCGGCATCCTCGACGCACACGAAAAGGACGCCGAAAAGGTCGAGACCCAGTTCCGACGCGGCATCATCACCGATGGTGAACGTCGTCAGAAGGAAGTCGAGATCTGGTCCGAGGCAACCGAGCAGGTCAAGAACGAGATGGAGGCCGGCCTCAAAGCCGAGCACTTCAACCCGATCGACATGATGGTTACCTCCGGTGCTCGAGGAAACATGATGCAGGTTCGTCAGATCGCAGGTATGCGTGGTCTGGTTGCGAACCCTCGTGGCGACATGATTCCACGTCCGATCAAGAGCAACTTCCGCGAGGGCCTCGCGATGCTCGAGTACTACATTGCAACGCCGGGTGCTCGTAAGGGCCTCGTCGATACGGCACTTCGTACCGCTGACTCGGGATACCTGACCCGTCGACTCGTCGACGTGGCTCAGGAACTCATCATCAACATGGAAGACCCATTCGCTGCAGGTGGCACGGTTCGTGGCATCTGGCTCGAAGACGTCAACCCAGATTCGGCCGGCAAGCGCACGTACTTGGAGACCCGTCTCCTCAGCCGTGTTCTCGCCGACGACGTCGAGTTGTCCAACGGCGAGACCCTCGCTGCGGGCACCGAGGTCACCGAAGACATGATGATCGCAATGCGCGACGACACGACGATCAACCGTGTTCGGGTGCTGTCGCCACTGACCGATGAGTCCGAGCGTGGCGTTTCGGCGCACTGCTACGGCACGTCGTTGGCTACGGGCAAGACGATCGAGCCTGGTGAGGCTGTCGGTGTTATCGCAGCGCAGTCGATCGGTGAGCCCGGAACCCAGCTCACGATGCGTACGTTCCACACCGGTGGTGTTGCGGGCGGCGGCGATATCGCTGGTGGTCTCCCACGAGTGGTCGAGCTCTTCGAGGCTCGCTCACCAAAGGGTAAGGCAACCCTCGCAGCAACCTCGGGCATCGTCCGTGTTGGCGAAGACGATGGTAAGGGTCGCACGATCCTCATCATTGGCGACGACGGCACCGAAGACGTCTACACCGTTCCATCGTTGGCTCGTCTCGAGATCAACGATGGCGACGAAATCACCGCAGGTGACGCAATCGTTGAAGGTCCACGAGATCCAAAGGAACTCATGGACATCAAGGGTGTGCGTGAGACCCAGCGTTACCTCGTCGAGGAAGTCCAGAAGGTGTACCGCGATCAGGGTGTATCGATTCACGACAAGCACATCGAGCTCATCGTGCGTCAGATGACCCGCCGTATCGCGGTTTCCGAGCCAGGCGATTCAGACTTCTTGCCAGGTGAGAGCGTCGACAGCAAGATCTACTCCGACGCTAACCGCCAGCTCGTCCAGGAAGGCAAGCGTCCCGCCGAAGGCCGCCCACAGTTGATGGGTATCACCAAGGCATCGCTTGCAACCGAGTCGTGGTTGTCGGCAGCATCGTTCCAGGAAACGACCCGTGTCCTCACCGAGGCCGCTATCGAATCCAAGAGCGACAGCCTCATCGGCCTCAAGGAGAACATCATCATCGGCAAGCTCATCCCAGCGGGAACCGGCATTGCCGAATACCGCAAGGTCGAGCCGCACGCGCCGGACTACACCCCTATGGAGTTCTACAGCTCAGCCGACGAGGACGAAGACCTCGCCGACTGGTTGGCGAACCGTAGCGATGACCTCGGTCTGCTCGGTGGCGAAACCAAGTAAGCACTAACGAGAGCGGCCCCGGCACATGCCGGGGCCATTTCTCGTTTTCTACCGACCTACATCGATCTGCCGATAGGAACCCGTGTCACTCGACGCATGGATCACATTGGGCGTGTTGTGCGCCATGGTGGCAGGACTTGTCTCCGGCAAGCTCTCGCCTCCGGCGGGGGTTATTGGCGCGTCCGCATTGTTGTATGTGATTGGCGTTACCACCGCCCAACAGGCATTCAGTGGCTTTGCGAACACCGCGCCGATCACGGTTGCTGGCCTGTATGTCGTGGCTGGAGCGATCGATCGTACGGGCGCTCTCGAACCGGTCGTGTCCCGGCTGCTGGCCGAACCGCGCCGCGTCCGAACCGATCTGGCCAGGTTGGTCCTTCCGGCAGCGGGCGGCAGTGCGTTCTTGGCAAACACCCCGATCGTCGCCATGCTCACTCCAGCGGTAACTCGCTGGGCCGATGCGACCGGGCGTTCCGCGTCGACGTTCCTCATCCCGCTGTCGTATGCGACAATTTTGGGCGGCGCGATGACCGCCATTGGTACCTCTACCAACCTCGTGGCCTCAGGGCTTCTCGTCGAGAGCGGGTCGGACCCGCTCGGCCTCTTTGAGCTGCTCCCGATCGCTGCGCCGTTAGCCGCCGTCGGTCTGGTCATGATCGTCCTGTTGGCTCCCCGGATGCTGCCTGAGCGGCGCCGTCCACGCAGTGCCGAAACCGGGCGATCCTTTACCGTGTCGATGCTGGTCGAGGCCGGCGGACCCATCGATGGCGAGACTGCAGAGGACGCAGGACTACGAGATCTGAGTGGTCTTTACCTCGCCGAAGTCGTTCGCGGCGCGACCGTGATTGCACCGGTCGGCCGGTCGCAGATGTTGAGTGGGGGAGACCGGCTGGTATTCGCTGGCCAGGTCGACGACATCGTCGAACTGCAGAGCATTGCGGGCCTGGTACACACCGAAGCAACCGAGGTGCTCACGGATCGATCGGGTACTGGATTCTTCGAAGTCGTACTTGGGCCAAGCTCCCCACTCGTTGGCCGAACCGCAGCCGAGGTTGGGTTCAGGAAACGCTACGGCGGAGCCATACTTGCGATTCACCGGAGCGGCCGCCCCGTCGAATCGACGCTCGGCTCGGTTCGGTTTCGTGCCGGCGACACGCTGCTCGTGGTTGCCGAGCGTGGCTTCCGTGTTCGGTGGAAGGACACCGGCGAGTTTCTCCTCGTGTCCCGTCTCGACGCCGCAATGCCGGCACCGACCAGTCGGTCCCCGTGGGCGCTTGCCGCCCTTGGCCTGATCGTCATTTTGCCACTGCTCGGTTGGCTCACGGTCAGCCGGGCCACCATCCTCGCTGCGTTGCTCGTCGTGGGTGCTGGTGTGCTTCGGCCACGAGAAGCCCGCGATGCGGTCGACGTGAACGTCGTATTGATGATTGGCGGAGCGTTTGGGTTGGGCGCTGCGGTTTCGGAGTCTGGCCTCGCCGACACGGTTGCCAACGGTTTGCTGTCGGGGTTTGGTTGGGCGGGAGCGATCGGTGCCGCTGTGGGTGTGGTCGTCGCGACCATGATCCTCACCGAGCTCGTGACCAATGCAGCGGCCGTGGTGTTGATCTTCCCGATCGCGCTCGACATCGCTGAACGCTCCGACCTCGACCCGCGCGTATTGATCATGGGGGCAGCTGTTGCTGGTTCCGCTTCGTTCCTGACGCCGGTCGGCTATCAGACGAACATGATGGTGTACGGCCCTGGTGGCTACCGGTTCAGCGATTATCTGCGACTCGGAATACCGCTCTCGCTCGTCACCGTGGCGGTTGTGAGCGCACTCGTTACCGTCCTGAGCTAGAGCCCTATGGTCGACCCGTTTCGCAGGTGACCCGGTCGTTGCCGAGGTTGCCTTCGCAATAGTCGCCGCCGACACCGCCCACGATCAGGTCGGCACCAACGCCTCCAAACAGACGGTCGTCTCCGTCGCCGCCACCGATGTTGTCCCACCCGCCTTGGCCATAGATCAGGTCGCGATGATCGCCGCCGCGCAGGATGTCTTGGTGCGGACCACCACGTAGAACGTCGTTGCCTTCATTACCGAAGACTTGGTCGTTTCCGTGCTGGCCGTTCATTCGATCGGCGCCAACGCCGCCAACGAGAACATCGGGGCCTAAGCCACCGAGCATGAAGTCTTTGCCGCCCTCGCCGTAAAGGCGATCCTTGCCACCATCTCCGGTGATGGTGTCATCTCCGGGGCCACCGCAGATCACGTCGTCGCCAGCCAAACCGTTGATCGTGTCATTGCCGCCGAGACCAACAATGACGTCTGCACCGGCCGTGCCACGCAGCTGGTCATTGCCCGAGGTCCCAACAATGGTGGCGCGCTGGCCATTGCAAAAGGGGTTGTTGTTGCCCGGGGTAGGAGCGGGGCGATCGAGGCGAACGGTGTAGAAGTCGTCCTTGAACCACGCCGCCGAAGCACGACGGCTGGCGTCGGATGAGTCCAACCACCACTCGCAGTCGGGCCAGCCTTCCTCACGCCCGTCGTCGTGGAAGTACAACAGTGCGGCGAAGGCGTCCTTGTACGGATCGGTCTTGAAGAGCGCTTGGGCTTCACGGATCCAGTCGGCCTTTCGTGTATCTCCGCCTTCGTCAGAGCCGAGCTCGGCCAGGATGAGCTGTTTGTCAGGATGTTGCGCAGCGAAGCGCATTAGCGGGGCGATGTCGTCTTCGAGTGAACGCCAGGGATCTGTGGTATTGCCACGGCAGTTGTCCCAGTTGTAGGTATCTGATGCAATCATGTCGACCACATCGTCGCCGGGGTACCAGAGTTCGGCGCGTCGACGATCCTGGGCGTTGACGTCTCCGACCTCAAAGCTCCATTCGGTCATGATCCAGGCCCAATGCACGGTGTCGACACCTTCGGCTTCGAATACTGCATGGATCTTGCGGAAGGCGGCACGAAAGTCTTCGCTCGTACCGAACTTGGTGTTCGCCCCTTGCTCGGGCTCGTGATGGAACCCAAAGATGATCGGACGGTCGTAGTTGCGAATACCTCGGGCGAGATCTTGCATCTCGCCGTAGACGCGGCTGCCGGGTTGCGCGTCGGCTACCGCTCGCCACGTGACGATCGAGCCGTCCTCACGTTGTGGCTTGACCGACAGCATGAGATCGCGGCCGCCATCACGAATCCACCGGTGGAGGGGCTTGTCTTGGCCAACGCCGTCGTCCCACTTTGCATACGCACGGACCATTGGAAGCTGAGCATCGAGGGTGCCCTCGAGCAACTGGATAGCTTCCTGGTTGCTCTGTCCGTCGATTGGCTGGGCATACGCGCCCAGGATCACACCGTCGCTCAGCGCGTCAGCTTCATGTGATGTACCGAAGAGCACGAACGAAACAGCGACGGCAAGACACGCTGCGAGCGCCGCCATGGAGAACTTTGACACCAGATTCCTCTTTCACGCCCGCGCCGACCGTAAGACAAGAGGGTATAGCCACAACGCACCGTGAGCGGCGTCGCGCGGTGTACGGGTCGCGTCGCCCCAGCTCGAGCTACTGCGTAATGGCGGTGAACCAGGGGTCATTGCTCATTTCGATCCACGCGGCGTATGACTCGCTGCTGGTGTCGAGGCGCCAGTCGGGGTGGCCGAAGTCCCGAAAGTCCTTGTCGAAGTAGACGACCGCGTCGATCTCGGGAAGCTCGTCGCGTAGAAGTTGGGGAACCGAACGGAGCCACTCGGCTTTCGCTCCGGCTTCGCCCTCGTTCGAGCCCGTCTCACCAATAATGATGGGGAGGTTCTTCGGCGCAGCCCACGCGACGAAGTCACCGAAGATCTCGTCGATCGTTATCCACTCCGGATCGGTGGTCGATGCCGGCCAGTTGTACCCATCTGCACATAGCCAATCGACGTTGTCGTCGCCGGGGTACCACGGCTCGGGATCGCCGCCATCCCAGAACAGGAACTCGTTCGGGCACCAGACGAACTGCGCGTTGTCAGCCCCAACCTCATCGAAGATGGACCGAACCTGCAACCATGCAGCGACGTAGTCGGGTCCGGAATGAACCCATGCTCGGCGACGGTTGCCGTCCATCTCCCACAGCCAACGCAACAAGACCGGTTCGCCAAGGTCGCGAACGGCGGCTGCTTGTGTCCGGATCCAGTCGTCGTGATCGCCGTTCGCAATCTCGATCGTGTCGGTCCCGTTCCACGAGATCATCAGAATTCGACCGTCTTCGAGGTGCATGAGATCGTCTTCGGTCGGAATGGCTTTGTCCCACGCGTGAAAGACGTGGCCAATGTCGAGCTGACGGCCAGCGTCGGCTTCGAGCTGGCGGAAGCGTGGTGCCCGTTCCGCACGACTCAATCCCGTCGACACGCCAAGGAGCGCACCTTCATACTCGGCATCGATGGCATCCAACGGATGCTCGTTGGTCGCTGGTTCGGTCGCTTCTGTCGTCTGTGGAGCCGCGGTCGTTGATGTGGTTTCGACAGAATTCGTGTCGAGATTTGTTGTTGTCGCTGGCGATGCGGTTGTCGTCGACGAACACGCGGCCGCGACAAGCCCAAAAACGACCAGCAATGTGACGCGTGGCCACCACCTACGTCGGCGTTGTGATGAGTAGTGTGTTTGGGTCATCGATAGTTTTGTTCCATGAGCTATGGGGCCGAGCGTAGATTGGCGAAACGGATCGGTGGGCGCGGCGGACCACCAAGCTTTCCCGATCCATCGGCTAGCTCATGATGGTTCTGAGCTCAACGTGGACGAATAGAAAGGCAGATCCGTCACCCCTACTCAGGTTGTTAGATCGATTCCGCGACTTTTTGGTGTTTGCAGACGTCCTTACCTAGGTGCCGAAATCTCGGGCACGTCTGGACTATTAAGTTTCCAAACGGGCAACCGATCAACTTGGTATTCGAAGAGTTTCGCACATGGACGGATAATCACAAATGGATGAAGAACTCGAGCTAGGCCACTACGGCCGGATCTTTAAACGCAACTGGTGGATTTTCGCCCTGTCTATTGTGAGCATGGTCCTCTTTGCCGTGCTCTTGCTGCCCGGCCAGCGCGACTTCTATGAGTCCCGCATTTCGTTCCGCCTCGTGCCGAGCGACGGCGATGTCGGTACCTTCAACGACCCGGTGAACGAAGAGACCGAGGCCATCATTGCGAAGAGCCTCGGCGACACGGTCGTCGAGCGCATGATCGGCACGTACCCCGAGCTCACCCTCGAAGGCTGGAACGAGAACCTCGCCGTGAGCGCATGCGCAGATACCGCCGCACTCATCGTCACGAACACGTGTAACACCCAGATTCTTGACTTCTCCTATCGCGCCGGTTCGCCGCAGAAGGCCATCGATCTCGTTGAGACTTCAGCCGAGGTGTACCGCGAAGCCCGATTCGAACGTGCATCGGTCATTCGTGACAACACCCTTGGACAGCTCGGCAGCCAGCTCGAAGACCTCGACCTGCGCATCCAGACCGAAGAAGCAATTCTGCAGAACAACGACAGCGATTCTGTCGAGTACCTGCTCGCCGAGATTCGCCTGCGTCGCATCGAGCCGGAACGTCTCGAGCTTCGGTCGTCGATCTTGCAGCTCACCAGCAGCCCACTCGACGTTGGCTCTCAGTTGTCCAGCGCATCGACCCCCGAAGCTAACTCTTCGGGTATTCCGCTGCCGCTTTCGGTTGTCGCCGGTATCCTCATGGGCCTCCTTCTCGGTGCGCTCGCATCGGTTCTGTCCGACCGTCTCGATCGGCGAGTGTCGAGTGCCGCCGAGACCGAAGCCGACCTTGGAGTTCCCGTGCTCGGCGACATCCCTCGCATCACCGAGGGAAGCCCAGCGCTCGTCACCGCTGTCAGCCAAGAGACCGAAGGTGCAGAGGCATTCCGACGCCTCGCCGCCGCAGCCCTTGCCCCACGCAACGGCTTTGTCGTCGACTCCATTGCGGTCACCGGTGCCAACGAAAACGAGGGCCGCACGACCGCAGCCGTCAACCTGGCACTTGCGATCTCCCAGTCGGGTCGAAACGTGCTCCTCATTGGTGCCGATCGCCGCAACGAGTCCGTCGACCAGCTCTTCGGCCTCAGCCTCGAGCCAGGACTCAACGACTTCCTTCGCTCCAAGGCTGACCTCGAAGCCGCACGTGCAGCTCTCGACGCAGCGCCGGTTCGACTCGGCATCACGATCCTGCCGACGGGCGTTGGTGGAACCACACCGCTGTCGAACAATGGCGTTGCCGCATTGCTCGCCATCGCACAAGAGCGCAACATGATCGCCGTCTTTGATACGCCACCTGCGCTGACCCACGCTGACGGCCTGCAGATCGCTGCAGTCGCCGACGCTGTGTACATCGTTGCTGCAGTGGGCCGGACCCGTCGTAGCGAGCTCAATGAGCTCCGCGTACAGCTCCTCAACGTTCAAGCCGATGTCGTTGGTGCGATCATCAACCGCAACAGCCGGCTTAGCCTGCTGCCATCGGGGTTTGGTGACGTCGGCGCGGTAAGCGTGCCGACCGGTGTCCCGGGTAACGCAAGCGCCTCGGCAGCTGCGCACCAGTTCGGCTCAAAGGGCCGAGCAACAGCACCTCAGGCAAGCCCTGTGGCCAATGCCCGTGACGGCGTCGAAGATGCAGAAGTTGTGGCCGAAGTCGACGATCCCGTGATCGCCGCAGTGCCCGATGTCGAGACGGCGGCCGACCCATATGAGGAAATTGCATGACCGATCCAACATCGATCGACGAAGCGGTTGGAAGCTCTGACGAGCGTCTCACCGTGGGATTGGTGGGCTCCTCGGGAGGCCACCTCGCGCACCTGCTCGTTCTGAAGCCATGGTGGGAAAACCATGATCGTTTCTGGGTGACCTTCGACATGCCCGATAGTCATGACCTGCTCGAGTCGGAACGCTGTGATTGGGCGCACTATCCAACCACTCGCAACATCCCGAATCTGATCCGCAACTTCGGATTGGCGTGGAAGGTGCTCCGTCGGGAGCGCCCTGATGTCATTATCTCGACGGGTGCCGCTGTGGCCTTCCCGTTCTTTCTTCTCGGACGCCTCATGGGCGTCAAGACCGTGTTCATCGAGGTCTATGACCGCATCGACCACGCGTCGCTCACGGCCCGCCTATGCGCGCCGCTCTCGAGCAGCTTTCTTGTGCAGTGGGAAGACCAACTGGTCTTCCATCCCAAGGCGGAACTAATTGGCAGGTTGATGTGATCCAGTCCTCAGACTCCCCGTTGGCAGAATCTTCTGGCATCGAGCGTCTCTTCGTAACCGTCGGCACCGACTACCACCGCTTCGACCGAATGGTGTGGTGGCTCGATGAATGGCTGGCCGACGAGCCCAAGGTCGAATCGGTCATTGTTCAACGCGGGACCTCGGCAACGTCCGAGCACGCCGAGAGCATCGATTACCTCCAGCGCACGCAACTGATCGAAGAATTCCAGGCAGCCTCTGTTGTGGTTTGCCATGGTGGACCAGCGACGATCCTCGAATGCCGTTCAAATGGCATCGTTCCAATCGTTGTTCCTCGCGAAGAACGATTCGACGAGCACGTGAACGACCATCAGGTCGACTTCTGCGAACGACTCGCCGCCCACGGCGAAATCCAGATGGCGCGCACCAAAGACGAGTTCATGCGGCTCCTCAACCTCGCCGTCGAGCGGGGCGCCCCAGAGGTAGCGGTCGACGATGGACATGCCGCGAAGTCGCTCGTCAACTTCGAAGACTCGATGGTCGACCTGCTCGGACCTCGTGCGCAGGTACGCAGCGGAGACATGGCCGACGTCGTGCCCATCCGCGAGGCACTCAAGAAGATCCCCGTGCTGTTCATTGGCTCGGTTCCGCGTTCGGGCAGCACGATCATGTCGGATCTGCTCAACGAAAACCCGCACATGGTGAACATTGGCGAACTCGTGCATCTGTGGGAGCGCGGCGTCATCGAAAACAACCTGTGCGGCTGTGGCGAGACGTTCGCCGACTGCCTGTTCTGGGGCAAGGTTGGCGACATTGCCTTCGGCGGTTGGCAACACGTCTCCGGTGAGCGCATGCGCACGCTCCAAAAGCGAGCCGACCGGACACGCCACATTCCGGCACTCCTCGTTCCGCAGGTTTCTCGCGTGCTCGCAACCAGTACCGTGCAATACGGTGCCGTCGTGAGCCGGATCCTTCGTGCGATTCTCGAAGTCTCGGGCAAGCCGGTCATCGTCGACACTTCGAAGCACGTGTCTACGGCTCTGCTGCTACGTCAGCTCCCCGACATCGACCTGAAGATCCTGCATCTCGTGCGCGACCCGCGCGGAGTTGCGAACTCATGGTCCAAGGTGGTGAAGCGTCCGGAGGTTCAGGGCGAAGACCGTCCAATGGACACGCTTCACCCCGGACGTATCGGGCTTCGTTGGCTGTGGTTCAACGGGGCATTCTCGAACATGGATCGTCTCGGCGTTCCTACCAGCACAGTGCGCTACGAGGACTTCGTTTCCGACCCTGCTGGAACGATCGATCAGATCTTCGAGTTCGCCGGCGTCGAACCAATCGGAGATCAGCTCTTCAATAGCGATGAGCCCCTGATCCTGGGCGAGGGCCACTCGGTCTCGGGCAACCCTCGGCGGCTCGACCGCCGTCCGATCGAACTGCGCGCCGATGAACAGTGGCGCACCGACCTCGATCCCAAGATGCGCGACCTTGTCGGCAAGGTCACCCGGCCAATGTTGGATCGCTACCACTACTCGAAGGACGCATAATGCTTCCCACCATCGCAACGATCGTCGCTACCCGCGACCGTCCAGAGTTGCTGCGCGAAACCTTGGCGGCCATCGCTGCCCAGGACTACGAAGGTGTCATCTCGACCATCGTGGTATTCGACCAGACCGAACCCGACATGTCGCTCGCCGTACAAGGCACGAATCGTCCAGTCACGATCGTCGCCAACGCCCGAGTACAGGGCCTACAAGGTGCTCGTAACACGGGTATGCAAGCCACGTCGAGCGACCTCATTGCGTTCTGCGATGACGACGACGTGTGGGCACCGACTAAGATTCGACGCCAGGTCGAGGTTCTCGACGCAAACCCCGATGTCCACTTCGTGGGATCGGGCGTCACCGTTGCCTACGAAGGCGAAAACGTCGAGCGAATTCGCGACGAGTCACGAGTGACCTTCCGCGATCTGCTTCGCAGCCGTGTCTTCGAAGCGCATCCGTCGACCTTCCTCATGCGTCGCGCCGAGCTCGTCGACAAGATGGGCCTCATCGATGAGGACGTCCCGGGTGGGTATGGCGAAGACTACGAGTGGCTCCTTCGCGCAGCGCGTATCACCGACATGTTGCTCGTTCCCGCCGCTCTTGTAACCGTGCGCTGGCATACGGCGTCGTTCTACGCCGAGCGTTGGCAGATGCGCATCGACGGGCTGCAGTACATCCTCGATCGATACCCCGAGTTCGAGACCGAACCGATCGGTATGTCGCGAATCCTGGGGCAGATGGCGTACGCCAAGGCGTCACTTGGTGATCGCCGCGGCGCACTCGAGTTAGCGAAGAAGACCCTGAAGCTCAACCCGAAGGAAGGACGAGCTGCCCTGGCGATGGCCGTAGCAGCAGGCGTTCCTTCGGCAACGGTGGTCTCTCAGCTACAGAAGCGCGGCAAATCCGTCTAATGGCTGTCACTGCACCGCCGTCGAGGCCCCATGTGGGTTCGACTGCGTCGCGCCCGTTCACATCTCGACGACGGCCAGAACTGACCGGCATTCTGCACCCCGGTCTGCCGTTCTACGCGATTGCGATGCTGCCAGTCTTTTGGCTTTTGGGGCTCGGGTACTTCACGTTCCCGCTCGCATCGGCGCCGATGGGACTCGGCCTCTTGATGATGAAGCCAATCCGGATCCCCAAGGGTGCCGGACTGTGGTTTCTTTACGTTGGTTGGATGCTGATCTCGGCGCTCATGCTCGAGCCCACAGTCACGAGATACCTGTCATTCAGTATTCGCGCCATGGTGTACATCGCAGCGACGATCATGTTCCTATACGTGTACAACATTCCAAAAAAGTACCTGCCTACCGGCCGCATTCTCGGCGTGTTGGCGTCGATCTTTGTGTTCTCCGCAATCGTCGGTGGGTATCTCGGGTTGATCCTCGGTGAAGTTCGCTTCAACACCCCGCTGTCCCAGCTCATGCCGCGATCCTTGCTGAGCAACTCCTTTGTCAACAACGTGGTGCGCCCGCCGTTCGCCCAGCGGCAAGACTTCTTGGGCTTCCCAATTAACCGCCCAGCAATGCCGTTCTCGTTCACGAACGATTGGGGAGCGACGCTCGTGCCGGCAACCTTTGCCGCGATCGCAGCAGCGGGACGCGTTCGCCGTTTCCGGCGACTGCTTCCACTCGTTGCGGTGCTTGCGCTGATCCCGATGGCTATCTCGGCGAATCGTGGCCTGTGGATCGCGCTCATCGGCGCGGTGTTCTACGTCGCAATCCGCCGCGCATCGACCGGCCAGCTCGTCATGGCGATTCGCCTCGTTGTGGTTCTTGTCTTCGCTGGCTCGCTCGTTCTTGTGTCACCGCTCGGCGAGGTCGTCGGCGGACGCGCAACGAGCAGCCACTCCATCGATGCTCGCGGCGACATTTACACCGACGTCCTCGAACGCATCCCACAATCACCAGTTCTCGGATTCGGCGCACCGCTCGCGAACCCAAACCCGAATCGTCCCGCCATCGGCACCCATGGAATGTTTTGGACCGCACTGTTTAGCCAAGGCGTTCCGGGCATGATCTTCTACGTCGGCTTCTGGTTGGGCATGACCCTTCGAACCGGACGACGCATTCAAAACCAAGAGCATCTGCTCTTGCACCTGGCCGTTGCATCGGCGCTGCCGACGATGATGTTCTACGACCATCTCCCCGCGGCGCTTCCGATCATGATGATCTGCGCCGCAGTGATCTTGCGCGACCGGCGAGCGAACGATGCAGCGCGCCAGTCCGCGCTCGACGGCTCTGCCATCGACAGCACTGCTTCGATGCGGGCGGTAGCTGTCTAGTGGACGCGAACGATAGCTGGTGGACATCCGTCCTCGCCGGGCCAGGTGGCGACCTTCATGCTCCCGGATCGAGCGAGCAATACTTGGCGCTCCCAAAGCCAAGCGACCCTCGTGTCGTCGTCGACAAGAGCGAGCCGGCAGCGGTTCGCGATGCCATTGACCGCATGGTGTCGTCTCGCACCGGTTTCGGTCCCGCCAAGGCCCTCGCTGGGGGAGCCTCGTCAGTGCTCGCACGACGAAAGGCCAGTTGGTCGGTAGGCGCTGGACGCTCAGAACAGACACTTCGCCAACACCTCTCGGAGATCCTCGACACCGATGTGCGCATCTCCGTCTCCGTCGGGCCGCCACGGCCAAATCGCAAACCCGTCGTTCGATGCTATTCGTCCCAGGGACTGATCGCTGTCGCCAAGCTTGGCCCAGAAGCACATACGGCCAAGATGGTGCAGAACGAAGGACGTTGGCTCGACGTCATGACCGCCAAGCCACTCAGCGGAGTGACTACGCCGCCCTTGCTGCATCTCGGTGAGTACGGCACCAGCACACTTCTCGTTATGGGCGTGCTCGATCTCGAAAGCGACCTCGGCCTCGATTTCGGCGACGTCCCGTTCGAACACGCCGAAGCAATAACCGAGCGATACGCCGAACACATACCGCTCAGCGAATCCACATGGTGGCACGACCTCCCGCTCCGTATGGATGACGCGAAGCTCCACTCCGTGCATGCACAACTTTCGTTAACCGCCGCCGAGCCGCGCTTCGATCAGGTCAAGACCGGTGCATGGCACGGCGATTGGTCGCCGTGGAACATGGGCCTTGCTCGCAACGGCAAGCTCTGTATTTGGGATTGGGAACGAGCAGGGTTGAGCGTGCCGATCGGCTTCGACCTCCTGCACCTGCACTACCAGTACGGCGACGGGCTCGCGAGCGCTGATGCTGACCTCGCTCGCCTGGGCATACCCGTGGAGCTCAACACGATGCTGCGACGTCTCTACCTATTCGAACTCTGCGCTCGCCATTGCGAAGCTGGCGCGCTAGACACAGACCGTCACGCCAACGTGATTTCCGAACTCGCTGAGGTAAAACCGTGATTGGACGCAAAGCGCTGGGCAAAGCTACGGCATTGCCGCAACCCGTGCGAGACGTATACGTCTGGTTGAACCGCAACGTTGGCCGGCTCGATCCGGCTGAACGTGCACTTCCGAACTTCTATGTCGTCGGTACCCAACGAGGCGGCACGACGTCGCTGTTCATCTACCTGCTCGCACACGAGCTCGTGCACGGCCCACGTCGCGCCAAGGGTGTCCACTACTACGACACCAACTACGACAAGTCCATCGGCTGGTACCGAGGCAACTTCCCACGAGTGAAGACCCTCGCCGAACAAGGTGCCGCCGCAGGTGCTGAGCCAGCCGTAGGCGAAGGTGCCCCCTACTATCTGTTCAGCCCGACGATCCCAGCTCGGATCCATCGCGTCACCCCGAACGCTCGAATCATCGCCGTGTTACGCGAACCGCTCGACCGAGCAATTTCCCACCACAATCACGAGGTCAAGCGCGGCTTTGAAACGCTCGGTCTTGAAGAAGCCTTCGACGCTGAAGCCGGACGGCTCGCCGGAGAGGTCGACAAGCTCCTCGCAGACGACTCCTACGTCTCCCTCCCACACATCCACCACGCATACCTGTCGCGTGGCCAATATGCCGAGCAGCTCGAACGGTACTTCTCACTCTTTGGGCGAGACAACGTGCTCGTCCTCGACTCCTCGGCACTCTCGGAACGCCCCGAAGAGACGGTACGCATCGCTACCGACTTTCTCGGCCTGCCACCGATGACCGGCGTCGACTATCCGTTGTACAACAAGCGCGAGTACGACCCTGTCGACCCGGATATCCGAGCAAAGTTCGGCCCGGCGTTCGAAGAATCGAACAACCGCCTCCGCGAGTTACTCGATCCCGGCACCATTAGCTGGCTCTGATCCC
>CALLAA010000063.1 GCA_938002955.1 uncultured Acidimicrobiales bacterium | reverse complement strand
GATCAAGTCGATCGCACGGGTCTGCAACGGCAGACCTGCTGCGTCGTCACGAATGATCGGGTAGTCGCGCTCAGGCGTGTCGGGAACGAGCCCTGGATGATCGACCCAGCCTCCGTCACCTGCCGCAGCAGACGCTTCGTTCGCCGGGCTCAATGCGACTAGTGCGATCGCGAAGATCACCAGTGCAAGTGCGATAACTGTTGGTACGACTCTTTTAGACATGACTCTCAGACCGGATCAGGGGTGTATGACACCAAGAGACCACGCACGTGCGATCTCGCCCTGAGGCGTTCAGCCTATTTTATCGAGCCCGAGTTTTGGGAAATCCCGAAAAGTCAACCACGTTCCGGTGGGAAAATCGACCTATCCGAGCACACCATCAACAAGTGCTTTGGCCTCGTTCTGTACCTGGGCAAGGTGGTCTGCCCCGTGGAATGACTCGGCGTAGATCTTGTACACGTCCTCGGTGCCAGACGGGCGGGCTGCGAACCATGCGTTCTCGGTCTGCACCTTGAGTCCACCGATCGCCGCCCCGTTGCCGGGTGCCTCGGTGTGGGTAGCCACAATTGCCTCGCCGGCGATCTCCGTCGCCGTCACATCCGAGGGCTGAAGCGCCTTGAGCGTTGCTTTCTGATCGCGCGTGGCCGGAGCATCGATGCGCGCATAGGCAGGTGCACCATGTTCGCTCGTTAGCTCGCTATATCGCTCGCTCGGGCTCTTGCCGGTAACGGCTTGGATCTCCGCCGCGAGAAGACACAGGATCAGACCGTCCTTGTCGGTGCTCCACACGCTGCCGTCGTGGCGAAGGAACGAGGCTCCTGCGGATTCTTCGCCGCCGAAGCCGACCGAACCATCGATCAGGCCTGGCACGAACCACTTAAACCCGACCGGAACCTCGATCAGCGTTCGTCCCAACGATGCGGCAACACGGTCGATCATCGACGACGACACCAGCGTCTTTCCAATAGCCGTCGAGGCGCCCCAATTCGGGCGGTTGGCGAAGAGATACTCGATCGCGACCGCAAGGAAGTGGTTCGGGTTCATCAGACCCGCGTCGGGGGTCACAATGCCGTGACGATCGGCGTCAGCGTCGTTGCCCGTCGAAATGTCGAACCGGTCACGGCCCGCCACGAGCGAAGCCATAGCGTTCGGCGAACTGCAGTCCATCCGGATCTTGCCATCCCAGTCGAGCGTCATAAACCGCCACGTTGGGTCGACGTTCGGGTTGATCACCGTCAGGTCGAGGTCGTGGCGCTCCGCGATTGCACCCCAGTAATCAACAGCGGCGCCACCGAGCGGATCAGCGCCAATACGCACGCCGGCCTCGCGAATGGCATCGAGGTTGAGCACGCTGCCGAGGTCATCGACATAGGAACCCATGTAATCGTGGGCATGTGTCGTGTCAGCCGACCGAGCAGCCTCTTCCGATACCCGTTGCACGCCAGCGTTACCCGACTCGAGCAGTTCGTTCGCTCGATTCGCAATCCACGACGTTGCATCGGTATCGGCGGGTCCACCGTGGGGCGGGTTGTACTTAAAGCCACCATCGCGCGGCGGGTTGTGTGACGGGGTGACGACGATGCCATCAGCTGACGCACCCCCAGCTGCGTTGTAGCCAATGATCGAGTGGCTGATCGCTGGCGTCGGCGTGAAGCGATCCGCCGGGTCGATCATCACGGTGACGTCATTGCCAGCCAAGACCTCGAGCGCAGTGCCCCACGCCGGTCCGCTGAGCGCGTGAGTGTCCTTGCCCAAGAACAGCGGCCCGTCGATTCCCTGAGACGCCCGGTACTCCACAATTGCCTGGGTCGTGGCTGCAATGTGTGGTTCGTTGAAGGAACCATCAAACGCCGAGCCGCGATGACCCGACGTTCCGAACTCCACACGCTGATCCACGTTCGACGGATCCGGTGACACGTCGTAGTACGCCCCGAGCAATGCGTCCACATCGATCAGGTCTTCTGGTTGAGCTGGCTGGCCTGCGCGTTCATGCATGGTCCAAGTCTCCTCGATCTCGCCGTGCGAACCGCGCACCATGGGTGTTCAAGATCTGTCGGACGCCAGAACGACCCGCTTAATCGATTGGTTCGCTGCCGTTGTCGATCAAGAACACCACGTAGTCGGCGTATCGGCCTCGCACCAGGTCGTGCCCACGAACCATGCCCTGCACGACAGCACCTTCGGTCGCGGCCAGCAACATGCCCGCCTGCTCGTCGATGGTGAGGCCTTGCTTGACTCGCCGGTTGGACGCTTCGAGCACGGCGGTAATGCCCAGCGCGATCCGGTCCTGCATCGAGTCGTACAGCGCGCTCAGCTCGGTATTGATCGACTTGCGATTCGGTGCAGCCGTCCACGCCATGATCTGGATACGGAAACCATCGTCGTTCGCCAAGTTGTCATAGAAGGCGTTTGCGAACGCACGGGCCACAACGTCGTAGCGTTCACCAGCGAGAATGACGTCCGCTGCGGTCTCGAGCGTCCCGGCAAGATTTCCCCGCTCGGGCACGATGGCGCGACGCAACACCTCGGCCATCAGATCGCTCGACGACCCGAACTGGCGAGCAACCTTGCTCCGCGCACCCTTCGACCACGAGTCGAAACGGCTCGGGTTGAGCCCCTTCGCCAACACCTCGAACGGTTCGTTAATCAGACGTCGAACCGCCAGCGCGACGAGTTCGTCAAGCTCATCGTTGCGCGCCGAGAGTTCCGAGCGAGTCTCGTTTATGTGCTCGATAGCACGGGAAAGTTCCATATGGCAGCGCTCCGCATACGCGTTGGTGGGCGGACACCGGACGGCCGTAAAGCCCCGGCGTTCGCGATCGTGTTTTACACGTTCTCACCCCGCCGGTAGGAACACACCAATAATGGTACTCGCCCCCGCAGAGGTAGGAAAAACTCAAAGGGCCAGCGGTCGGCTCGCCTAACGCTGTCTACGGGGCGGGATCCGAGACATTGTTACATTGCCGACAGCCGGCCCTAAGAGGGTTCCACCGTCTCCACCATCAGGATGCCACCTTCACGTTCAATAGCGAAGAACAAACTGCGCGGTTGGAATAACGATTTCCAAATCGCTCGTTCACTGTCCGATGACGACCAGCTGGCAACGTCCTACAACGCCGCAAACCCCGCATCGAGATCGGCGAGGATGTCGTCGATCGTCTCGAGCCCAACCGACAGCCGAACCAGCCCAGCGCGAACTCCCGACGCTGCCTGCTCGGCTTCGGAGAGCTGACTGTGGGTCGTGCTCGCTGGATGGATCACCAAGCTCTTCGCGTCGCCGATGTTGGCGACATGACTGTGCAGCTCGAGGGCACCAACGAAGGCCTGACCCGCTTCGAGACCACCGGCAAGGTCGAACGCCACGATCGACCCGTAGCCCTTCCCTCCGCCCAGCTCGGTCGCTCGGTCGTACCACTGCGATGACGGAAGCCCGGCGTAGGACACGCTCGTCACCTCGGGTCGGGCGTCGAGATATTCCGCGACCTTCTGTGCGTTCGCAAAGTGCCGGTCCATTCGCAAGCTCAGCGTCTCGAGCCCCTGGGTAAACAAGAACGAGTTCAGCGGAGCAACCGCAGGGCCAAGGTCGCGAAGCAACTGGACGCGCGCCTTGATGATGTACGAACCCGGGCCGAGGGCACCCCAGTACGGCAGGCCGTGATAGCTGGGATCGGGTTCGGTCAGCATTGGGTGCTTGCCGCTCGCACCGAAGTCGAAGGAACCGCCATCGACGATCAGGCCACCGATCGACGTGCCGTGTCCACCGATGAACTTCGTCGCCGAGTGCACAACGATGTCTGCGCCATGCTCGAGCGGACGGATGAGGTATGGGGTCGCCACCGTGTTATCGACGATGAGCGGCACCTGGTTGGCGTGAGCGACGTCGGAGATGCCAGCAATGTCGAGCACGTTCGCTCGAGGGTTGCCGATGGTCTCACCGTAGAACGCCTTCGTGTTCGGCTGCACAGCCGCCGCCCACGCATCGAGGTCGTCTGGATCGTCGACGAACGTCGACGTGATACCCATCTTCGGAAGCGTGTAGTTGAACAGGTTGTACGTTCCGCCGTAGAGCGACGACGAGACCACGAGGTGGTCACCGCTTTCGGCCAAGTTCAAAATCGCCAGTACCTCGGCAGCTTGACCACTCGCAACGGCGAGCGCTCCCGGCAACCCAACTGCGGTGTCAGGTGCGCCTTCGAGCGACGCGATGCGACCTTCGAGCACCGCGGTCGTCGGGTTCATGATTCGGGTATAGATGTTGCCGATCTCCGCGAGGGCAAACAGGTTCTTTGCGTGCTCGGCGTCGTTAAACACGAACGAGGTGGTCTGGTAGATGGGCACCGCCCGCGACCCGGTGGCCGGATCAGCGGCCTGGCCGGCGTGCAGCTGGCGTGTTTCGAATCCCCAATTGTCCGACATGAGTTTCTCCCGTTGCGTCGACTGTGCACACAACCTATGAACGGGACGAGTCGACTCTGACCCGGAACCTCGGATTCCTACAGACAAATAAGTCCATTTGTACGGACGATGTCCGTGGGGCTACCGAGCGCCCTTTTGGCGAAGGACCGCCGGAACGGTCTTGGCGAGGATCTCAAGATCCTGACCGAGAGACCAGTTGTCGACATACCAGCGATCGAGCTCGTCGAGTTCGGAGAAGTCCGTGTCGGACCGGCCCGACACCTGCCACTGGCCGGTCATGCCGGGCGTGACAACCTCGCGATGACGGAAGCCCTCGGGCGCCGCAATGACTTCGCTCTCCACAAACGGGCGCGGCCCAACGAGGCTCATATCGCCACGGAGCACGTTGATGAGCTGCGGCAGCTCGTCGATCGACGTCTTGCGGAGCACGGCGCCAATACGGGTGATCCGCGGATCCGATTCCATCTTGAACACCGGACCATCGAGTTCATTGGTCAGGTCGATCTTGAGCTCCTCGGCTTCAGGAACCATGGTCTGGAACTTGTAGATCGTAAAGAGCTGACCGCCCTTGCCAACGCGCTGCTGACGGAAGATCGGCTCGACACCATCGACGAGACGAATAGCCAACGCCACCGTCGCCATCAGAGGAGCCATGACCAACAAGGCGAAGCTCGCAACGACGATGTCGACGCCCCGCTTCACCCAGATTCGCCAACCCGACCGAACCGACGGACTAATCGAGATCACCGGATGGCCCTCGACATGATTGATACCGACACGGCGCGGGGCAATGTCGCCAAGGCCAGTCAGCGAAACCTGCACGTCCTGACGGTTCAGCATTCGCGCCAGCGGTGCGAACTTGCCGCCGGTCAGTCCGTCCATGCAAAAGACGACCTGATCGACATCGTGTAGCACGACGAGCGCTGGCAGCTGTTCGAGCGAGCCGAGCGCTTCGCGAGATGCCTGGTCGGGGATGCGCGAAATGGCTTCGTCAACCACGAATCCGACGACCTGGTATGCGTGGCGACGATCCCGCCGCAACGCGTCGCGCATCGCAATAGCTTGCCGAGGACTACCGGCCACGATGACACGGCTGCGGTTCAGCCGAAGTGCGGCGCGTAATCCGTGGTGAAGCGCCAGGTAGACGTACCAGAGCACCGAGACGATAACGACCCAGCGACGGGCACCGCCACCGACGGCCATGACGAAGCCAGCGAGAGAAAAGCCAGCAGCTCCGGTAATCACGGCGCGGGTAACTTCGCCAACCGCCGCAGGCCAGCGCCGCGACTGCGCTTCGTCGTAGATGCCTTGCCAGACGAGATATGCGAGCACTCCAAGCGCCACAGGCACACCAAGGCGAACCGACCCAGACGTGAGCAGGTGGCTTGAGTCCCACAGGGTGATCGTGACGCCGACCATGATCACGGCCATAGCGAGGACGTCGGCAACAGCGTGGAGCATGTTGCGAGTACGTGAGGAGCGAGATGCCATGTCGATCCTCCTATCGGGCGCCGCGTGCGAGGAGCACCGCGGGCACGGTTCGGGCCAAGATTTCGAAATCCTGACCAAGGGACCAATTATCGACGTACCAGCGGTCGAGCTCGTCGAGTTCGTCGAACCCGGTGTCGGAGCGACCCGACACCTGCCAACGACCCGTCAGGCCAGGCTTCACCGCGTGGCGATCGAGAAAGCTCGCTGGAGCGGCCTCGACCTCATGCACGGGCAACGGTCGGGGCCCAACGAGGCTCATCTGTCCTCGCAAGATGTTGAACAGCTGGGGCAGCTCGTCCATCGAGGTCTTGCGCAAAAGCGCTCCCACGCGAGTGATCCGAGGATCGCCCCGCATCTTGAACACCGGGCCCTCGTGATCGTTCGTGAGATCGATCAGCATGTCCTCGGCGTTGTCGACCATGGTCCGGAACTTGTAGATCGTGAACGGGAAACCGCCCTTGCCAACGCGTGTCTGGCGAAAGATCGCCTTGCCGCCATCTTCGATTCGGATCGCGACCGCTGCCAACAGCATGAATGGTGCGGTGAGCAAGATGAGGGCTCCCGCGCCCAACACATCGAGAATTCGCTTGGTATTGAGGTGCCAGCCGCTGAGCGGCGCGGGCGTCACCCGAACCATCGGACGACCCGACACGTGGCCGAGGCTGACCCGGCGAAGCGCAACATTCGACAAGCCGGTGCTGAGCGCAACATCGACGCCCAACACGTTGAGTTGGCGAACCATTGGCGCGAACCGCTCGGCATCGAGCGCTCCGAGGCAGACAACCACGAGCTCGGCACCGGACTTCTTCACGACATGAGGCAGGTGATCGATCGACCCGAGCGCCAATTGCGACACGATCGGTGGGACATCGTCGTCGAGTCGGTCCATGACAAAGCCCTGCACGTCATAGGCGGTTCGTGTATCGGCGCGCAGTGCGAGGCGTGTCGCCAGCGCATCGCCAGTGTTACCGGCAACGATCACCTTGACCGGGCTTCCCGTGTGATCGCGGCGACGGGCAAAGACGAACCGAACCACACTCATGGTCACGAGCCAACCAGCGAAGACGAGCACCTGAAAGAACCGAGCCGGTTCGAGCTGTAGGAGCCACGAAACAGCGATCATCGCCACGGTGACGCCAGCGATCGACGTCCACAACAGGGACAAGTTGCCATCCCAACGGATCGATCGAGTCACCACATAGGCATTACGCCACCAAAGGGTCAGGCAGATTCCGGCAATTCCCGCAGCGCCGAGCAGCACATGGGAAACCGATTGAAAACCCGATGGGCCTTCGGCGATCAGCGTCGCTACGGCAACAACAACAAGCGCGCACAACATGTCGAATAGCGCGAGAGGAGGATGACCAACACTCTTCGCCTTCGGCGTGTCATCCATTTTGTCGTCGCCTGCCGCCACTGGTTCTCCAGATGCCGCATGTAGTGGTGAATAGGAAATATTTTGCATTCGAGGTCGTCCTCCGTCCGCCGACACGTGCCCCGACCGTCGACAGATCACCTGTCGTCGCCCTACTCAGGTTTGTACTGTAGTTGCACAATCTCGCAAAGTCAGCTTGAAACTGCGAAAAGTGTCACGCTCGGTGTTGCATACCGTGGGGATGCCGCCGCCGTGAGTAGCAAAACGCCTTATCGGGACCGCAACGCGTCCACAATGCGTCCCGTGAACTCCGGTCGACAAATCACCAAACTGTCCGCAACAGGCCGCTTCTTGTTGAAAACGATGGGATCACCGTTGGTTTGGCACGCATCGAGACCGGCGGCCAATGCAACCGCCACCGGTGCACACACATCCCACTCGTACAGCGGCCCATCGTGGACATACATGTCTGCTTCACCCGACATCACGAGCATGGCTTTGACACCAGCGCTACTACACGCGGCGAGATCGGCGTCGAGCATGTGCGCGAGCAGTCGCCCGTCGCTCCGAGCCTTCGTACGGCCCGTGATCACAATCGGCCGGCGATCGGAGCGTTCGGGCACCGTCGGCGGATGCGCCGTGCTGCCCGTGAGATCCATCCCAGGTACCGAGACCGCACCCACGAGCGGCTCGCCGTCGATCGATAACGCAACGTGCACGGCCCACTCGGCGTTCCCCGCCCCGAATCCGCTCGACCCATCGAGCGGGTCGACGATCCACGCACGGGACTTCGCGGTCCGGGCACCGTCGTCGTGACCCTCCTCGGATAACAATCCATCATCGGGCCGGTCGGCGGCGATCGCAGCCACGAGAAAATCGTGTGCTGCTGTGTCGCCTATTTCTTCGAGGCCCCAACCGAACGTGCCCGCAGCGACGCCCTCTCGCTGAAGTCCAGCGAGCATGTCGGCAGCCTCACGCGCAATGCGATGGGCAAATTCGTCGTCGCTCTCGGGCGCTGGCACCGAGTTAGTCGTCGCCCGACGTGTCGTCGCCAGCATCGCTGGCATGGTCAGCGCCCGTGACTTGTTCGGGGCGCAGCGTCGGGAAGAGCACGACATCGCGGATCGTTGTCGAACCAGTGAGCAACATCACGAGGCGGTCCATGCCAATCCCCAGGCCACCTGTAGGCGGCAAACCGTATTCGAGGGCACGGATGTAATCCATGTCCATTCCCATGGCTTCGGCGTCCCCGGCTTCGCGATCGGCCTCCTGGCCCTCGAAGCGAGCGAGCTGCTCGTCGGGGTCGGTGAGCTCGCTAAATGCGTTGCACAGCTCGCGTCCGGCCACGATTGCCTCGAAGCGTTCGGTCAAGCCCGGCTCGCTGCGATGTTCGCGTGAGAGCGGCGATACTTCCTTGGGGTAGTCGGTCACAAACACCGGACCCCAGATCGCGCTCTCGGTCGTCTTCTCGTAGATCTCGAGAATGAGCTTGCCGGTGCCGTAGTGGTCCTTCACCTCGACGCCCTGTTCGGCCGCGATCGCTGCGAGGGCATCGCGGTCCATGTCGACCGACAGCTCGAGGCCGGTGTGCTCGGCGATCAGCTCGATCATCGACGCACGCTTCCACGGAGCGGCAAGGTCGAGTTCGCGACCGTCGTAGTCGATGGTCGTCCCACCGGTGATCTCCACGGCCAGGTGGCTCACCAGGTTCTCGACGAGCTCCATGATGTCGGTGTAGTCGGCGTACGCCCAGTACAGCTCGAGCATCGTGAACTCGGGGTTATGACGAGTGGAGATGCCTTCGTTGCGGAACACCCGAGCAACTTCGAACACGCGCTCGAAGCCGCCGACGGTGAGGCGCTTGAGGTACAGCTCCGGGGCAATGCGCAGGAACAGGTCCATGTCGAGCGCATTGTGATGGGTCGTGAACGGACGTGCCATTGCGCCACTCGCAATGCTGTGGAAGGTCGGAGTTTCGACCTCCATGAAGTCCCGATCTTCGAGCCAACGTCGGGTGAGCGACATGATCCGGCTGCGATCGCGAAGCGTCTTGTTCGACTCTTCGGATACCCACATGTCGACGTAGCGCTGACGGTACCGAGTATCGGGGTCGGAGATTCCGTGCCACTTGTCGGGGAACGCACGACGAGTAGCGGCGAGAACAGTCCAGGCGCTCGGGCGGATCGACAGCTCGCCACGACGTGTCTTGATGACCTCGCCAGTGACGCCGATCCAATCGCCGAGCATCAGGCTGGCGAAGCCCTCGAAGTCAGGGGTTGTCTTTGCCGGCGCGAAGATCTGGATGCGCCCGCCGCCGTCTTGCACGACACCGAACACGATCTTGCCCTGGTCACGCTTGAGCATGAGACGCCCGGCGACCGAGACGGTCTTGCCGGTCTCCGCGCCGTCTTCGAGTTCGTCGTATTCCGCATGCAACGCAGCGGTCGTTGCCGTGACGTCGAAGCGGTACGGAATGTCGAAGTCGCGGGGCGCAATCATGCCCGACGAGCTCGATTGCTCCGAGCCTGATGCCTCGTCCGGCGCGGCAGATTCGTTTGATGATGTCTCGGTCATGTCTCTCGTTACCGATCGGTGTTGCGAGCGTGGACGATCCGTAGCCCATGAAGGGTAAGGAACGGCTCGACGTGTTCAATCGTTGACGCTACCGGCGCAATCACCGGGGCGAGGCCACCAGTGGCAACCACAACAGCATCTCCGCCCAGTTCTGCCTGGAACCGGGCGACCATCCCATCGACCGACGACGCGAATCCGTACACCGCACCCGATTGCAGCGACTCGACCGTGGACTTACCAATCACGCTGCGGGGCTCGATCAGTTCGATCGAGCTGAGGGCCGATGCACGCCCAACGAGCGCCTCCATCGACACTTCGATTCCTGGTGCGATCGCCCCGCCGAGGAATTCGCCACTTCCCGAGACGATGTCGTAGTTGTTTCCCGTTCCGAAGTCGACGATGATCAGCGGACCGCCGTAGATCTCATAGGCAGCGATGGCGTTCGCAATCCGGTCCGCTCCGACCTCTCTCGGGTTGTCGTACTTGATCGGCATTCCGGTCTTGATGCCAGGCCCGATGACGACCGGCTCGAAGTCGAGGTACTGCTCGGTGAGGGTCCGCACCATCGACTGCACCCGTGGAACCCCCGAGCACACCGCCACACCGACGATGTCATCGAAGCTCACCCGGCTAAAGGTAAAGAAGCCACCGAGCATCGCCGCGAACTCATCGCTGGTTCGGTCGTGGTCGGTGGAAATACGCCAGTGCTGCACGAGGCCATCGTCGGCCTGCACTCCGGGCGCAGCGTGGTCGTAGAGACCGATAACCGTTTGGGTGTTTCCAACGTCCACCGTGAGCAAGTAGTCGGTCATGACTGCAACCCGTCGGCGGTGATGTCGAGACCGATGTCGAGCGTCGGTGCGCCGAAGCTCAGTTTGGACGTGGAGATCATGTCGACGCCCGTGTGGCTGACGGCATCAATCGTGGTGAGGTCGATTCCGCCGCTCGCTTCGAGTAGCGGCCTCCGGCCGCCAGCGACCAGCGAATCGACCAAAGCGACAGCTTCACGGAGAACATCGGGCGCCATGTTGTCGAGCAGAATCGCGTCGGCCTCGGCAAGAACTGCGGCTTCGATCTGGTCCAGTCGGTCGACCTCGACGTGCACGGTCCGCGCGGGCCAGCGTCGTTTGGCGCGGGCCACACCATCGGCGATCGAAAGACCCATGAGATGGTTGTCCTTGAGCATGATCCAGTCGCTGAGGTTGCCGCGGTGGTTCCGCGCTCCTCCTGCCCGGACCGCGGCCTTCTCGAGCGAACGAAGACCTGGCGTGGTCTTGCGGGTATCCCACACTTGCGCGCTTCCCGTCGCCGCGTCGGCGTAGGCCCGAGTGTTGGTCGCAATACCCGACAGGTACATCATGAAGTTCAGCGCGGTGCGCTCAGCGATCAGGATCGACTCGAGCGATCCCGCCATCGTCCCGAGCGTTTGACGTGACGAAACAACGTCACCCTCCGCCACGAGCCAGGTCAGTTCGATATTCGGATCGACCTGACGAATCGTCTCCTCGACACACGCTGTGCCGGCGATAACTCCACCGGGTCGGACGACGAAGGCTGCGGTAGCCGTCGTGCCATCGGGCAAGAGCGAGGCGGTCAGATCGCCGAGCGGCGTCAGATCCTCGGTGAGCGCTCGTCTGACCGCATCGATGACGTCGTGGCGTGGGGGATGGAGATATCTGGACACGTTGCGAGAGTAGCCGCCCCAA
>CALLAA010000062.1 GCA_938002955.1 uncultured Acidimicrobiales bacterium | reverse complement strand
GTCGTCCCAGAACCCGACATCGACGCCGTCAGCGCGGCGGTCGTGCCGCTCGGCCTGTCGGTTACATCAGCGACCTCGCCGATCATGCCAGGCACAGCGTTCGTGTCAGCGACCCAAACCGGCATCACCAAGGCCACTGGCATCGAGGCGATCTGCATCGAGCTCGGCCTCACAATCGACCAGGTCATGATGATCGGCGACGGCCTCAACGACCTCCCCGCGATCGACGCGGTTGGCCACCCGGTCGCCATGGGGAACGCGGCGCCAGAGGTCGCTGCGCTCGCCCGGTATCACGTTGCCCACGTCGATGACGACGGAGTCGCCGAGGCGCTCGACCGCTCCGCCGACATCGACCCAAAGAGCTAGTTCACGATCTGGCAAACCTCGTCGCCGCCACCGCGAGTACGGCGAATCAGCCAGCCGTCATCAACCGAACCGTTGGGATCGTGGTAGGTCAGGGTTCCGGCCGCGGGAGTGGCTGCCCAACCATCGTCGTTGCGGACAACTTCGGTGCCGTCCTTGTCCTGCCACGTAACGCGCACACCACCGTTGAGTGGCGACACGAAGCACACATCGTCGGGCGGAGGCGTGACGCCCCCCTCACAAGCGATCGACTGCTTGCCGTTCCCGTCGTCGAGGTCATAGCGGATGACGTACGTGTCGTTTACCGAACCAGCGGTATCGGTGTACTCCGTCGATCCCTGAACCGTCGTAATCCAGCTGCCGTTGCGCCGAACCCCATAGCGGTTCTCGCCGGTAACGGGCTCCCAATCGATCTTTGCACCACCGGCTACGGCGGTCACGACACAATCGCCGGCTGGAGGCGGCGGAGGTGGCTCGCCTTCCACAGTGCACACCTCATCTGCGCCGCTACGGCGCACGAGCCAGCCATCGTCGACAGAACCGCCATTGGAGGTGTAGCTCAGCGTGCCCGCAGGCGGGGTGGTAACCCAGCCACCGTCGTTGCGAATGACCTCGTTGCCTGGCTTGTTCGTCCAATCGATGCGAACCCCACCGGCAACAGCGGTCGCAGTGCACGTGTCGCCGCCGCCACCGCCGTCATAGGTGGCGGTCCACGTGGTGTCGTTGTTCGGCGTGGTCCGCACCGCGTTGCGGCCCAGCCCGTCCGACCACGATGCAAAGGTGTACGTCGTTCCGCCAAGGTTCTGTTGAGCGGGGGCCGAGATCTCCCGAACAACCCCCGACACGCTGTCGAACGTGAACGGAGCAGCTTGGCTGTCGGCATCGAGTGTCAGTTGCAAACCGTCGGGGTTGCTGTCGAGCGTGATCGTGACGATCCGCGGATCGATGCGCTGGGTAACCGTTGTCGACGTACCGTCAGAATCTGTCGCAGTGAGGTAGAGGGTGACCCATACGTTGGTCGACGTCTCGATCTCTGGCGGAACCTCGAACGAACCGTTCGCTCCGATCACGCTGTTCACGAGCGAGTGGTCGTGGTCGTCGTGATTCAAGCGAATCTCCCAACGAAGGTCACCCGATGGGATCGTGCCGTCCTCGTTGTCGGTGGCCGATCCGCTGAATGTGATCGTTTGCCCCGCCCGGTAGCCGCCGTCGGCGCCGCCGAACGAGATCGTCGGCACAGGCACCGTGTTGTTCGTGATTCGCAGCACCGCAGACTCGCTTCGAATCGTCTGCTGACCGTTGCTGATCTCGACCTTGAACCGAGCGAAGTTGTCGGCGGCCGTCACGTTGTTCACCGTGAGCCGTGGACCGTTCTCCCCTGGGATCGGGACGCCCCCGCGAAGCCACTGATACGTGACATCGCCAGGAGCAGAGACGCCGACGAAGAACGACGCGTCGCCACCGACCGCAATCGATACGTCGGATGGGGCGGTCGTGATCGTGATGTCCGTCTGCTCTCCGATGTACGTGATCTTTCCAACACCACCGCGCGGGAACTGCTCGTCACCGTTGAACGTCTGGTCGATGTAGTACAGATCGCCGTTCGTCGGGCTGACGGCCATGTCGACGAGGCCAAAGTCGAAGCCGTCCATGAAGAACGTGGCTTGGCCCGTGTCTGGATCGACCGTGTTGATCCGGCCCAAGCAGTAGTCGCCGGTGAAGTACTGACCGTGATACTGAGCAGGGAACGTCGCGTTCGGCGTCTCATAGAACGAACCGCCAATGATGGCACAGCCCGCGAGCGGAGCGTCCGGGAAGTTATCGACGTGACGGTACGCCCAGAGCGGATCGACGAAGCTGGCTTGCGCTGGGTCGTTCGGGTCTTTGGGACCTTCGGCCTCGAACCATCCGTAGTTCGCGCCCTCTTGCAGAACGTTGAGTTCCTCATAGTCGTTCGACCCGACATCACTGAAGAAGATTTGGTTCGTCACTGGGTTCTTCGCCGTCTGCCACGGGTTTCGAACGCCGTAGGCGTAGATCGCACGACTGTCGCCGGTGAGCTCGTCGTAGAAGGGGTTGTCGGTCGGGATCGATCCATCGGGGTTCAGGCGGAGCACCGTGCCCTTGATGTTGGACCGGTTCTGGCCGTTCGCGCCGATCAGATAGTCGCCCACGGTCGTGTACAACTTGCCGTCCGCTCCCATTTCGACTGCGCCGCCATAATGCAGCGCAACGTCGGCATCTGGGAAGCCGTCGAACAGCAACGTTTCGTTGGTCGCCACGTCGCCGTTCATCGTGAACCGAACCAACCGGTTTCGGCCTACTCCGTCATCGACACCATTGGTGTCAAAGGTGTACACGACATAGATGTAGCCGTTGGCTGCGAAGTTGTTGTCAAAGGCCATGCTCTGCAGGCCGCGGTCGCCGTCGTCATCGACGCGGTTACGAATGTCGAACACGGGCGTGTTGAGCAGCTGATCGTTCTTCACCATGTGCGCAATGCCAGCGTCGGTGAGGATGATCAGCCGGCCATCGGGGGCCATGCCCAGCGAAATCGGCGAGAAGATCTCGTCGGCGATAACAAGGTCGGCAAAGTCCGGGGGCGGATCCCCCGCCTCGACACCAGCCATCTGCACAGAAACGGCCACAAAGAGCAGCAACAGACCAGCCACAATCGCGACAGATCGCCCAACGTCGCGCGTGACCCGCCACAGACCATTACCCATAACCAACCGCATCAATACCACCCGACTCGCGACTAGGTAACCACTATGTCACGTGGGGTGGTTATTTCAACGGTTCAAGGGCCCCACTCTTGGTGAATGCCGACCTTCCAGCCCCCCACCGACCTCGCTGACTAGTGTCTGGCGAATGGGAGATCAGCCACAGATAGACCAAGCGGAGGCGTCCTCAACGCCAATGCCTTCGTGGGTGCTCAGAGCCATCGTGTTCTTCTGGCTCGGGCTCGTCGGTATCTGGGTCCTGCAACGACTCTTTGAGAGTCTCTCTGGCTTCCTCGTCACGATCCTGATCTCGTTCTTCTTCTCATTCGCACTCGAGCCCGCCGTGAACTTTCTCGAGCGAGCTGGCGTTCGCCGAGGCATCGGTACCTTCATCATGTTCGTCATTGCGTTCGTGGGCATCGTCGCCTTTGGCTGGATCGTTGGTCGGGTCCTGGCCGAACAGACCACCGAATTCGTCCGCGACGCCCCAGCGATCATCGACAACGCCGAGGGATGGTTGCAACGAAACCTCGACGAAAGCGTCGACCTCGACCAGGTGCGCGACCGTTTCCTCTCCGATGACGGTCTCGGCCAGCAACTCACCGGCCTCGCCAACAACGTCGTTGGCCTCGGAGCCACCGTTGTTGGCCTCGTGTTCGACATCTTCACCGTTGCGCTGTTCACCTTCTACCTCACCGCGGATGGCCCCCGTCTTCGACGCACGATCTGCGCTCGGCTCAAGCCGGACCGTCAACGCCGCGTCCTCGGCGTTTGGGACCTCGCCATTCAAAAGACCGGCGGCTACATCTTGTCGCGCACCGTGCTTGCGCTCGTGAGCTCGGTCGTCACCTGGATTGCGTTCTCCATCATCGGCGTACCTTTCCCGCTCGCACTCGCCGGGTGGGTTGGCGTGGTCAGCCAGTTCGTCCCCGTTGTCGGTGTGTACATTGCGGGCTCGCTACCGCTGATCCTCACACTCCTCGAGTCGCCAACCAAAGCGCTGTGGGCGTTGCTCTTCATGATTGGCTACCAGCAGATCGAGAACTACTTGCTCGCTCCACGCATCGACTCACGCACACTCAAGATCCACCCCGCAGTCTCGTTCGGCTCGGTACTCGCTGGAGCTTCGGTACTCGGACCGGTCGGTGCGCTACTCGCCTTACCGGCGGCGGCAACGGCACAGGGCATCATCTCGGCCAGCGGCGAACGCTACGCCATCGAAGAAGGCCCGCTGACGCGACTTGGCCCGCACACGACCGGAGGCGGCACATCTGTCGTCGCAGCAACCCTGCCCAAACATGATCTCGACGACGATGGCGATACCGACGACGAACTGTTCGACGTGTCGAGCGAACCCGTGGCGGCCACAGAAGTCGACGGCAATGGGAACGTCGACAGCGATGGGGACGTCGACGCGTAACCGCTAGCTAGCGGTGGCAGCGAGGGCTTCGAGACGTTCGACCAAGTTCTGCGGGCCCAACGTCCCGAGATGTATCTCGGTCGAACCATCAGCGGCCACAAACACCGTTGCCGGGTTACCGGTCACGCCGTGGGCGATCCAGAATTCGTCAGGGTCATCGAGGACGTGGGAGATCTGCGTACTCATGTTCAACATGAACTTGGCCCGATCTTCCTCATCTCCGTCGTCGATGTTGGGAACACCGATGATTTCAACACCAGTGTTTTGTCGTGTTGCCCATGCGACCGCAGAGGACTCTTGGATACAGCTGCCTCAATGAGCGCCCCAGTACCAAAGCACGTACGGCTTGCCCTCGGTGTGGTTCGCAAGAATCCGCTCACGCCCCGACGGGAGCAGCGTGGATTCCGGAGTCGTGGTCGTCGTGGTCTCGGCTACCGATTCGTTCGCGTCCACTTCTGCTGCTGCATCGTCGACGACGACAGTGGTCGTCACAGCATCAACGGGTGCGGCCTCGGCAGCGCTGTCCACCGTGTCGGTCGTCGAACCGCATGCTGATGCCACGAGCATGAGCGTTGTGGTGAGGCAAAGTAGGCGACGCTGCATTCTGAAAGGGTAACTCGCGAATTGAATCGCGCATCGTCGCGCATCGTCACCGACCGGTCAGCTAAAGCGCCGTAACCTATGCCGATGCGTCCAGGTTCAACAACAGTTCGGGTCCTAGTGGCTGCGCTGGGCGTACTCATCGTCATCCTCGCCTTCTCGCTGATCGCGTCGCGTTCGTCGGCGAGCCAAGACGTCACGTACGAGGAGTACATCGGCTACCTAGAAGTTGGTGAGGTATCGAGCGTGACGCGC
>CALLAA010000061.1 GCA_938002955.1 uncultured Acidimicrobiales bacterium | reverse complement strand
TGCAGTCGCTACCGCCCGATCTACGCGCTCGGGTTGAAACGCTGAGTGGTATCCACTCGGCCCGGCTCAGCTATGCACCCGACGGAATGTACGGCGAGCACGACGATGCCGCGGGCCGCCAGATGGCCATCACCTACGACGAGAGCGCATACGACACGCAGCTACATCCCCTCGTCCGAACGCACCCCGAGACCGGTGAAGCCACGCTCTACAGCACGATCGGATACATCATCGGGATCGATGGCATGTCCGAAGCCGACGCCCGAGAGCTGCTGATCTCGATCTACCACCACCAGATCGACGAAGCCGTCCAGTACCGACATGTCTGGGAGCCAAATATGTTGGTCATGTGGGACAACCGCTGTGTCCTGCACCGAGCAACCGGCGGCTACGAAGGACACGAGCGGCTTTTGCACCGCACCACGATCGGCTTCAACGCCAACCCCTAGCGAAACCCTCGCAACCCCTATGACGGCCTTGGTTAGACAGGCCGCCTGTTGAGGCGCCAGGCGACAACACCTGCTCCGAGCAGGGCAACGAGCACGCCAGCGCCGACGAGGAGAAGGAACGGTGCGTCCAACGCGGCTTCCTGAGGTTCCTCCTCGCCGATCGACGGTTCGCTCGGTTGCGGTACCGGAGCGTTGCTGGGCGCAAAGTCGACGACGACTGCTGGTGAGACGACACCGGAACCAACGAAGGAGAGCACGCCCTGGGTTTGGTTCCACGCCTCACCAAACTGAGGTCCTGTTGCCAGGATCGAGAACTCACCAGGCTCAAGGTCGCTCGGAACCGTAACGCTCACCATGAACTCGTAATTGCCATCGGCGTCACCTACGGCGACGGGTATGACGAGGTCGCCTTGAACGAGAAGGATCTCGATGCCCGACACCGGCACCCCGAGCACCCCTTCGCCCTCGGGCGGGGGACCGGTGTCGTAACAGTTCGTGCCAAAGGCGAAGCCCTCGATGTCGAGTTGGTCGCCGGCAGCGAACGCGCCGGTGTCATGGACGATCGTTGGGCCCGCACAACCAGCGCCGACGTGCTGGGTGGGCAGAGCGACGAGGTATCCGACGATGAGCGTGAGGCCAACAAGAAAATGCTTCATGGTCACTATGACGTACCAACCTGCCCCAAAGTTCCCAAGCCCCCATACGTCGTGCGTTCTCGTTGGGGCTAGAACAGGAAGATTCCGAGGCGGACGCTGTAACCCATCATCACCGACCAGAACAAAATCGCGAACGTCTTCTCGGTGCTCTTCTCGTTGAACTTTGCGCCCGTCCACGTGCCGAGCGCCATCAGCGGAACTGCGGCCAGCGCCATCAGAATCGACGACTGACCAAGGAGCTGCCCCTCGGCAAAGATCGCGGTCTTTGTGACGTCCCCAGCGAAACTCGCAAGCGACGCCGCGCCAACGAAGTGACGGCGATCGAGGTCGAGGTTTCGAATCGCTACGCCCTTCAACGGCCCCGACGTACCCGAGAACCCACTCGAGGCACCCGACACAAACGCAAGCAGGGGAGCGAAGCCGGTCCGAACCGTTTCCCAATCCATTCGCTCGGCGAGCAACGTCGCCACGAACATCGAGATGACTCCCGCGGTCACGATGCTCGTGGGTGCATTGACGAGCAACGTCGAACCCAGCGCCGCGCCCATCACCAACAGCACGATGATCAGCGCGGCCTTCCGGAACGGCAACGTCTTGCGGTACGCAATGATCTTCAGCACGTTGTTGCTCGCCAACAGCAGCGCTGCCAACGCAACACCCTCCTTGGTGCCCAAGAACAGCGCCAAGGTCGGAACGAGCAGCAACGACCCGCCGAGGCCAGCCGACGCGGAAACCGCGAACGACAGATACACCAAGACAAGGACGCCAAGCGTCCCCAGGATCTCAATCAACGTATGTCCGCCTTCTAGACAGCAACGACGTCGACGCTGGCCGAAGCCAGTGCCGCGTTCAGATCGGCCAAGGCTCCCGAGCGCACATCAGCGAGCTCGCCGAGCAAGGTGTCAGCCTTGGCCTTGAGCTTGTTGTAGACGTCGTAGGACTGCTTGGTCGGCGCCGAGTCTGCACTCGACACGATCGGCTCGAGCTCGTTCAATGTCTCGAACAGCTGCTGGCGGTAGTTGAGCGAATCGCCCGGCGACTTCAGCTCGGCCTGAACCAACTGGGCCTCTACCGCGGCGAGCGCTTCACGCACCGAGGTAGCGGAGGCGACGAGCGCATCGTCGCTCACCGAGCCGATGATTGCATCGAGTCGAGCGTCGAGCGCCCGGCAGTCGTTCACGGCGACCACGATGTCGTTGAGCGTTCCCTGGATGTCCGTGAGCAACGTCAGCTGCTCGGCGAGGTCCGCATCGGACACGTCGACGCGAGGGTCCTTCAACAAGGAGAAGGATTGGCGTTGTGCATTGCCATCGACCGTGAGCGTCACCGTGTACTCCCCAGGAGGAGCCAGCGGGCCTTTCGGACGTCCGTGGAACTCGGTGTCGACCATCTTTGGGCCGACCGGGTAGTGCATCAGCCATTGGAAGCTGTTCATCCCAGCCTCGGCGGTGATGTAGTGCCCGACGCGGTCCTCGGCCTTTTCGGGAATCACGCTCGAATGCGACGAGACCTCGTTGCCATCGGCGTCGCTGATCGTCAGCGTCACTTCCCCCTCGGGCGCTGCATCGAGGAAGTAGTTGACGATGACCCCTTCGGGCACATCGGTTCCGGCATCGATGACACGCTTGGTCTTGTGCCCGGTCTCGGCCTCCTCCACATAGAACGTCGCGTTCTGCCCGAGGGTCGTGTGGTAGTTCTTGCCGTTCATGCCGCCCCAGAAGCCGGCGAAAATGTGCGGAGGTGTGCGCACTGTGTCGCGCGGCGCAAACAAGTGGCTGCCCGACGGAGTCCCGTCCATCAGCTGATGCAGCGGCGTGAGATCGTCGAGAATCCAGAACGAACGGCCATGTGTGGCAATGACGAGATCGTCGTCCTTGATCAGCAGGTCGTACACGGGCGAGACGGGCAGGTTTGCCTGCAGCGACTGCCAGTTGGCGCCGTCGTCGAACGACACGTGCACGCCGAGCTCGGTGCCGGCGTAGAGCAGGCCTCGACGCTTTGGATCTTCACGAATGACCCGGCAGAACTCGTCGCCGGGAATGCCGTTGCTGATCGACGTCCAGCTCTGGCCCCAGTCGTTGGTCTTCATGACGATCGGACCGTACTCGCCATGCTTGTGGCGAGCAGCCGTGAGGTACACGGTGCCAGCCTCGTGCGGCGACTCTTCGAGCATCGTGATCTGGCTGAACTTCTCAAGATCCGGTGGGGTGACCTCGGTCCACGAACCACCATCGTCGGTGGTGATGTGGACCCGTCCGTCGTCCGAGCCGGTCATGATCGTTCCCTGGGCGTGGGCGGACACGACCATCGAGAAGATCGTGGCGTACATCTCGGCGCCAGCCGAATCCATGGTGAGCGGACCGGACACGCCCATCGTGTCGGGATCGGCGTGGGTGAGGTCCGGGCTGATCGTGTCCCAGCTCTGGCCCTCATCGCGAGAACGGAACACCTTGTTGCCCGCGACATACAGCGTGTTCTCGTCCTGTGGTGAGAACACGATTGGGTACGTCCACTGGAAGCGAACCTCGGCGCTGTTGCCGTCGTGTGCGCTTTCTGGCCACACGCTCACCAGCTGGATCTGCTTGCTGACATGGTCGTATTTCTGCAGCGCGTCGCCACCTCCGGGCGAACTGCCTATCGCTCCCACAAAGACCGTGTCGGGATCGCCCGGCTTGGGCGCAATGTAGCCACTCTCGGCCGTACCTGGTGAGTAGCAATCCGCCCACGAGATGGCGCCGGTGTACGTGCGGCTCGGCACCGAAATACTCGAGTTGTCCTGCTGGGTTCCGTAGACGCGGTAGGGGAACTGGTCATCGACGGCGAGATGGTAGAACTGCGCGGTCATCTGGTTGTAGATCGTCGACCACGACTTGCCATCGTTCAGCGACACCCACGCGCCGCCGTCGTCGCAACCGATCATGCGATCGGGATCGGTGGGGTCGATCCACAGATCGTGGTTGTCGCCATGTGGCGTCTGGAACTCGACCCACTCCTTGCCGCCGTCGATCGACTTCCACGCCTTCATGTTCATGACGTACACCGTGTCGGCATCGGTCGGGTGGGCAATGACGTGCATGTAGTACCACGGGCGCCACGCAAGCTCGGCCTTACCCGAGGTCATCGTCCAGGTGTCGCCGCCGTCATCGGAGCGGTACAGGCCACGATCTCGACCTTTGGCCTCGACCATTGCGTAGACCCGGCTCGAGTCGGCGGGGGAGACGTCGACGCCGATCTTGCCGATCGTGCCTTCCGGAAGGCCCTTGTTGCGTGTCAGTTCTTCCCAGGTGTCGCCGCCGTCTTTCGAGCGCCACAGCCCGGAGCCGTCGCCGCCGCTGTTGATAGACCAGAAGTTTCGGCGTGCTTCCCACGTCGTGGCAAAGATGATGCGGGGATTGTTCGTGTCGATCGACAGGTCGACGGCGCCAGCGGACTCACTGACGTGAAGCACGAGCTCCCAGTTCTTTCCGCCGTCGATGCTGCGATAGACCCCTCGCTCGGGATTGTCCTTCGCCGAATGACCAAGGGCGGCAACATAGACGACGTTCGGGTCGCGAGGATCGACCCGGATCTTGCCGATGTGGCGGCTTTCGTCGAGGCCGAGGTGCGTCCAGGTCTTGCCGGCGTCGGTCGAGCCGTACACGCCATCGCCGTGCGAGACATCGATGCGGATCGTGCTCTCGCCCATACCCGCGTAGATCACATTTGGATCGCTCGGCGCAACGGCCAGCGCACCGACCGCGGACGTCTTCATCTGTCCGTCCGAGATGCACTCCCAAAAGAGGCCCGCATCATCGGTCTTCCACACGCCACCGGCGACCCCACCGAAGTAGAACGTCGACCGCTCGGTCGGGTCGGCGGCGATGGTTACAACGCGGCCTCCGCGGGTCGGGCCAATGCAGCGATAGCGAAGTGCAGAGAGAAAAGTTTGGTCCATCCCCTTTGCTATCACGCCCGCAGGATTCGGGCGAGTGAAGATTTCGCTCAACCGTTGGTCGAACCAACCACCCCGAGGAAACCGAAGAAGATCACGAACACGACGAGGAATACGATGCTGACGACGAACAGGATCGTACCGATGATGCCGAGGATCTTTCCGGCGTTTGCGAGGTCCCGTTTCGATGGATCCCGGCGGCCAGCGTCGATGGCCTCGAGCTCCTTGTTCCCAATGCTCCAGGCAAAGGGTGCGGCGATCGCACAGAACACGATCCCGACGAGTCCGAGCGTGAGCGCGGTGGCTGCCTGCGACTTCTCGGCGTACGCATACCCCCACTGCTGCGGCGATGGCGGTTGCCCCGGGAACTGGCCCTGGCCCTGGTACTGGCCCTGGTACTGGCCAGCGACCCCGTCTTGGGGGTAGGGCTGTTGGTGCGGCTGCTGGGGGTGCTGCGGTGCGGCCGGTGGTTGCTCGTTCGGATTTCCGTCCTGCTCCATAGACCAGGTTTAGCACTCCGGGCGCTAGTCCCAGCCGAGTTCTTCGAGCCGATCGTCGTCGATTCCGAAGTGGTGCGCCACCTCGTGGATCACCGTCGTGCGGATTTCTTCGACGAGTTCATCGTGTGTGGTGCACATGTCACAGAGTGCGAGACGGTAGATCGAGACCCGATCCGGCATCTCGAATAGGCCGTAGCTCTCCCGCTCGGTGAGCGGCACTCCCTCGTACAGACCTAACAAATCTGGCTCTTCCTCGTTGCGATCATTGACCACAACAACCACATTTTCCATAAGCGCAACAAGGTCATCATCAAGCGCGTCAAGCGCAACAGCCACACAGCGCTCAAATTCGGTCTCGGTCATCGGAATCATGGCGTGTCGAGAAACCTTGCTCTCCAGTTGGTTGAATCACGCGCGCCCGCTAGCGTTATCTGCTGGCTTGACGCGCGTTCTCGTGTGCTCGGGCTAGTGCGCTAACAGGAGGAAATTCCGATCGCAAAAGCAAAAGAAGACGCAATCGTATTGGAAGGGACCGTAGTAGAGCCCCTTCCGAACGCAATGTTCCGTGTCGAACTCGAAAACGGCCACAAAGTGCTGGCCCACATTTCAGGCAAGATGCGCATGCATTACATCCGGATTCTTCCCGGAGATCGCGTCCAAGTGGAACTTACTCCGTACGACCTTGAACGTGGTCGGATCACGTACCGCTACAAGTAGCAGTTACTCGCTACTACCGCAGTACGAACCCAAAAATCGTAATCCCTCGGCCATTGCCGGGGAACAACTTCGAATAAACGAGAAAGGACGCTGAACGTGAAGGTTCGAGCAAGCGTCAAGACAATGTGTGATAACTGCAGGGTCATTAAGCGCCACGGGCGCGTCATGGTCATCTGCACGAATCCACGTCACAAGCAGAGGCAGGGCTAACGTCATGGCACGTATTTCCGGGGTAGATATCCCACGCGACAAGCAAGTCCAGATCAGCCTCACCTACATCTTTGGTATTGGCCTGACCACCAGCCAGACCATGCTCGAGTCACTGGGCGTTGTGCCCACGACTCGTGTCCGTGATCTGACCGATACCGAAGTTGCGCAGATCCGTGCGTACATCGAGGAGCACCTGAAGGTCGAGGGCGATCTTCGCCGTCAGACCAGCCAGGACATCAAGCGCAAGATGGAGATTGGTTCCTACCAGGGACTGCGTCACCGTCGTGGCCTGCCAGTTCGCGGCCAGCGCACCCACACCAACGCACGCACACGCAAGGGTCCAAAGAAGACCGTCGCCGGAAAGAAGAAGTAGGTCATGGCAACCCCGCAGCGCAAGAAGCGCAAAGTCTCAAAGAACGTCACCCACGGTGTCGCTCACATCAAGAGCTCGTTCAACAACACGATCATCACCTTCACCGACCAAGACGGAAACACCCTGTCTTGGGCATCGGCTGGAAACGTCGGCTTCAAGGGATCTCGCAAGAGCACCCCGTTCGCCGCACAGATGGCTGCCGAGCAGGCAGCACGCCGAGCAATGGAACACGGTGTACGCCGCGTCGACGTCGTCGTCCGTGGTCCCGGCTCCGGCCGCGAAACCGCCATCCGTTCGATCACGAACACCGGCATCGAAGTCACAGGAATCAAAGACGTCACTCCCGTTCCACACAACGGTTGCCGTCCAGCTAAGCGTCGGAGGGTCTGACACATGTCTCGTTACACCGGACCAAAGGCACGCGTATCGCGTCGCCTCGGAACCAACATTTGGGGCACCAAGGGCGAGACCATCGCTCTCGACAAGCGCCCATACCCACCGGGCGACCACGGTCGTACCCGTCGTCGTGGCAACGTCTCTGAGTACTTGCTCCAGCTCCAGGAGAAGCAGAAGGCTCGCTTCACCTACGGACTTGGCGAGCGTCAGTTCCGCAACATCTACGACGAAGCAAACCGTCGCACCGGCGTTACCGGTGAGAACATGCTTCGTTACCTCGAGCTCCGCCTCGACAACGTTGTTTACCGTGCCGGATGGGCAGCGACCCGTCCCCAGGCCCGTCAGTTCGTGAACCACGGACACATCGAGGTCAACGGCAAGCGCGTCGACATCCCGAGCTACCGCGTTCGCCAAGGCGACGTCATCCGTGTGCGTGACAAGTCCCGCACCGGTGTCACCTTGATGTGGAACGTCGACGTACTCGACCGCAGCAAGCCAGCATGGCTCGATACTGGTTCTGACCAGTTCGAGGCAGTTGTGCATCAGCTCCCAATGCGCGAACACATCGATGTTCCCGTACGAGAGCAGCTCATCGTCGAGCTCTACTCCAAGTAGATCTAGTCTTTATTCACCCACTGATTAAGTAACACCCCGGGTAAGTCATCCGGGGGTCGACTTCGAAGTTCCGAGGAGAACACATGCTGGTTATTCAGCGTCCGACGGTCGAAGCGATCGGAGAAGAAGAAAGCAACACGCAGAAGTTTGCGATTGGGCCCCTCGAGCGAGGACTCGGCCACACAATCGGAGCATCACTGCGTCGTACATTGCTTTCTTCGATCCCGGGCGCAGCGATCACCCAGGTGCGTTTCGACGACGCACTCCACGAGTTCGACACCATTCCTGGTGTTGCTGAGGATGTCACCGACATCATCTTGAACCTGAAGGACATCGTTCTTCGCGTGCACTCAGATGAGCCCGTCACGTTGCGTCTCGACGTGCGTGGACCCAAAGAGGTTGTTGCCTCTGACATCCACCCACATGCAGACGTGGAAATCCTGAACGGCGATCTGCCGCTCGCAACGCTCAACGGCAAGGGTCACCTCGCTATCGACATCACTGTCGATCAGGGCGCTGGTTACGTTTCCGCTGACCGCAACAACACCTCCGACACCATCGGTGTCATCCCGGTCGACTCGATCTACAGCCCGGTTCGCCGCGTTGCATTCGACGTCACCCCTACTCGTGTTGATCAGCAGGCCGACCTCGACCGTGTCGAGCTCGACATCGTCACCGACGGCTCGATCACCCCTCGTGACGCACTTGCTTCGGCTGGTGCAACGTTGCGTACCCTCGTCCAGCTCGTCGAAGAGATGAGCGACGAGCCACAGGGTCTCGAGTTGGGCGAGATGAGCCCAGTCGTTGCTGGATCACCCGATCTTGAGAAGCCAATCGAAGACCTCGACCTTTCCGAGCGTCCTCGCAACTGCCTCAAGCGTGCACAGGTCAACACCGTTGGCGAGCTGCTCGAAAAGACCGAAGACGATCTTCTTGCCATCACGAACTTTGGCCAGAAGTCGCTCGACGAGGTCATCGAGAAGCTTGACGAGCGCGGTCTCACACTGCGAACGAGGGACTGATCATGGTTGCAACTCCAAAGAAGGGCCCTCGTTTCGGCGGGAGCGCCTCGCATCAAAAGGCCATGATGGCCAACCTCGTTGCGTCACTGATCGCCGCTGAAGGCATCACGACCACCGAGGCCAAGGCAAAGGCCATGCGCCCAATTGCCGAAAAGATGATCACCAAGGCCAAGAAGGGCGGGGTACACAACCACCGTCAGGTCATGAAGTTCCTGAACGATCGTGAAATGGCGACCAAGCTGTTTGACGAAGTCGGTCCACGTTACGTCGACCGTCCAGGTGGATACACCCGGATCATGAAGCTCGGACCGCGCTCGGGCGACAACGCCCCAATGGCGCGTATCGAACTCGTTT
>CALLAA010000060.1 GCA_938002955.1 uncultured Acidimicrobiales bacterium | reverse complement strand
GGATCGATCTACTGCACGCTCGCTGCAATTCACCCACAAGTTGGCATTGTCGGAACCCATCGAAAGCTGAAGCCAACCTACGGCGAACGGATGATGTGGGCCGATGGCGACGGGGCGGGCCTGCGAGCGCACGACTTTGCGGGCACGAGAGTCAGCGGACTGAACTGCTGGGAGAATTGGATGCCGCTCGCACGAGCCGCCATGTACGCCCAAGGCCCCCAAGTGCACGTTGCTACCTGGCCGGGCTCTCCGGCGATCAGCCATGACATCAGTCGGTTCGTCGCAATGGAAGGCCGCATGTTCGTCATTAGCTCGGGCGCGGTCCTGCGCGAAGAGCACCTTCCCGATGATCTGCCGGTTCGCTCGCAAATGGTCGACATCCAACGTCGATATGCGAGCGGTGGTGCGATCATCGTGGCGCCTGACGGCACTGTGCTCGCGCAAGCCGACAAGCACGAGGAGACGATCATCTACGCCGATCTCGACCTCGATCTTGTTCGCCAAGAGCGACAGAACTTCGACCCGACGGGGCACTACAGCCGACCTGATGTGCTCGAGCTTCGTGTCGATCGCCGACGCCGGAACCCGGCGGCCTTCACCGACGATTAGAACCCGCCGAGAGGGCCGATCGTCTCACGAATAAGCGGCACGCCGGGCCGATACGCCAGATGGTGATAGCTCGGGGCGTCGAGGATCACGACATGACCCGCCGAACCCGGCGTCAGTCGACCAATGTCGCTTCGACGCAACGCCGCAGCCCCGCCGATCGTCACGGCCTGTATCGCTTCGTCGATCGTCATGTTCATCTCCCGAACCGCAATTGCGATGCAGAACGACATCGACGTGGTGTAGCTCGATCCCGGGTTGCAGTTCGACGCAATCGCAACCGTGGCGCCGGCATCGATCAGCCGGCGAGCATCGATGTACGGCTGTTTGGTCGAGAAGTCTGCGGCCGGCAGGAGGGTCGCGACGGTGTCGCTGCCGGCGAGGGCCTCGATGTCTGCGTTGGAAAGATGGGTGCAGTGATCGACCGAGGCGCATCCGCATTCGACGGCGAGCTGGACGCCGGGGCCCATGCCGAGTTGGTTGCCGTGGAGTCGGAGGCCGAGCCCTGCCTCTCGGCCAGCGTCGAGCACCGCTCGGCATTCGTCTTCGTCGAAGGCACCAACCTCGCAGAATGCATCGACCCACTTGGCGTGAGCCTTCGATGCGTCGAGCATCTCCCCGCAGACGAGGTCGATGTATTCGTCGGATCGCCCTTCGTACTCAGCGGGCAAGAGGTGTGCTCCGAGGAACGTCGTCTCGGTCGTGAACTGCTCGGCCACCTGTAGCGAGCGAGCCTCGTCGGCAATATTGAGCCCGTATCCGGATTTGATCTCGATGGTCGTCGTGCCGGCTCGATGGGCTTCGGCCAAGCGACGTCGGACGAGTCGATCGAGTTCGCCCGTCGAGGATCTGCGGGTGGCGTCGGTGGTGACGCGGATGCCGCCGCCGTCATAGGGTTGCCCGGCCATACGCGCAGTGAATTCCTCAGCTCGGTCGCCGGCGAATACGAGGTGGGTGTGGGAGTCGACGAAACCCGGCAGGACACATGCGCCGGCGGCGTCGATGTGTTCGTCAGCGACCGCACCCGACGGGCCGACTGCGATGACCGTGGGCGAGACGGACGCGTGGGCGCCGGTTCCGGGGTTGCCGTTCTCGATGACGACCGAGGCGTCACGCACGATGCCGAGCGGCCCTTCGCCGAGCGTCGGGTCGTTCGTGACGAGTATCCCGATGTTGTCGATGACGAGTGTCGGTGTCCGAAGGGTGGTCATGGCAGCAACTCCTCGATCGATTGGGTGAGCTCGGAGGCGACGTCGATGCTGTGGTGTTGCCCGTCGCTGACGACCTGAGCGCCATCGACGATCACCGATGAGATGTCGCTCGCGGTCGACGCAAAGACCACGGTTTCGCAAAGGGTGTCGTGGTTGGCTCCAGCCGTTCGCTCGCTCGAGAGCGACACCGTTGTCAGGTCGGCGCGGTTGCCGATCTCGATGGCACCCGCATCGTCCCAGCCGAGCGATGCATGTCCGGTTGTTGTGGCCATGTCGAGGAGTTCGGCGGCGCTGTGGATTCCTCGTTGTTCGGACCGGAGTCGTTCGTTCAGCTCTACCGCTCTGGCCTCGGCCATCTGGTCGATGACGGCGTGGGAATCGGATCCGAGCGACAGGGCCACGCCGCCGCTCGTGAGGTCGGCGGTCGGGCCGATTCCGTCGCCGAGGTCTCGCTCGGTCGTTGGGCACATGCACACCGTGCATTGACAGTGGCCAAGGAGATCGATGTCGTGGTCGGTGAGGTGGGTGGCATGCACCGCCGTGAAGTTGTTGTCGAGGGCGCCGACGGACTCGAAGAGTTCGACCGGCGTGCACCCGTGAAACGCCTGGCACTGCTCGTTCTCGGCCCGTTGCTCACTGACGTGGGCGTGGATCGGCGCGGACTGTTGGCGGGCCCAGTCGACGATGGGTTTCATCGAGTCGGGATCGACCGAGCGGACGCTGTGGATCGCGGCACCGATACGTTGACCGTCGTTGGGTTGGATTCGCTCGGTGCGGGCGAGCCAGCTGGTCGCTGATCCGTCGGTGAAGCGCCGCTGGGTCTCATTCGGCGGCGCATAGCCATCGGCCCGTAGACCACCGTGTAGGTAGAGGGCTTCGAGAAGGGTGATGCGAATGCCGGCCTCTTCGGCAGCGGTCAGCAAGGCATAGCTCATGGCGCTCGGCTCGCCATAGGCGGAACCGTTCGCTTGATGATGGAGATAGTGAAACTCCCCAACGACGGAGGTGCCTGCGAGAACCATTTCGGCGAAGACCGCTCGTGCCAGACGGTAGTAGCTCGCTGGTTCGAGGCGTTGGGCTGCGGTGTACATGACATCTCGCCACGTCCAGAAGCTGCCGCGCTCAGCCTGCACTCTCGATCGGAGCGCACGGTGGAACGCATGGCTGTGTGCGTTCGCAAATCCGGGCAGCGTGATGCCAGGGAGACGAGTGGTTCCAGGCGATGGTGCGGTGGATGGTACGACCCCCGTAAAGCGCCCATCCTCGATCGTGATGGAGACGTCCCGTTCGACGGTGCCACCGATCAGCGCATATTCGCACCAGACGCTCGACGGCGTGGGAGCGGTCATGAGCCGACGCGTTCGACGAAGGCGGTGATGCGTTCGATGAACGCGTCGCGATGGAAGTCGTTGAACTCGTCCCACGTCGCAAGCGAGGTCGGGTCGTCGACCCGATCGACGAACAAGATGCCATCGAGGTGGTCGCATTCGTGTTGCCATGTTCCCGCCGTGAGACCCCGTTTGACTTCATCGTGGGCAACACCGTCACGGTCGAGGTAGCGCACCCGAATGTTGACATGGCGTTGCACACTGCCGCGCAGGGGAACCGATAGACAGCCTTCGTTGATCTCGACCATCTCGTCGTCGAGCGGTTCGATAACCGGGTTGATGGCAACGGTCAGCGGAAGGGGAGGCTTGTATGGATAGCGCGGGTTGGAGGTGACCTCCATGACCACGACCCGACACGCGTGACCAATTTGGTTTGCTGCAAGACCGGCGCCATTGGCTGCATGCATCGTGTCGATGAGATCATCGATCAACGCTTGCGTGGCCGGTGTGCCGATGTCTTCGGGTTCGATCTCGGTCGCTCGCACTCGGAGCGTCGGATGCCCAATGGACAGAATTGGGTGGACGGTCATAGGTTCTCCAGCGCGTGAACGAGGGTCGCAATTTCGAAGATGGTCTCTCCCTCATGGCCGATCGGAAGAAGGGGTTCAACGATCTCGACGACGGCTCTGGGAATGGTTCCGAGCGTACGCGGGTCGAGCCCTCGACGATGTATCGCCCACACCGCGACCGCAATCTCGATGGCGGCTACGGTTCGGCAAGCATCGAGTTGACGCTCGAGATCGTAGACGCCATGAAGCGCGTGGCTCGCGGTGTCCTCGACGCCGTCGGCGAGCTGGCCAACCGAGTGCAACAGGTGCGGTTGTGCCCAGATCTTGATCGACGTAATCACCGACGCAGCGACATGGCCGAGGTTGAGAAACTGCACGCCACCGATTGGGGAGTCGCTGCTCGCGAGCCCGATCGGCAGGTCGGAGAAGTTTGGCCATTGAATCTTTTGGATCCGCTCACCCGATACGTCGGCGACCTTCGCAACGGCCTGACGACACGAATCGAGCGCAAGGGTCAACCGAGTCGTGTCCATGTTTCCGTGTGAGGAAGCACGTTGCTCGCCCTCGTGGACGATTGGGTTCACGGCCACGCTGTTGAGTTCGTCGTCCCATACGTCGGTCAAGCGATCGACGGCCTCGCGAAGTGCGCCGTGAATCTGGGTGACATTACGGAAGCTCAACGGATCCTGGAGCAGGCGGGCTGCGCCCGTCTTCCACAGATGGCTGCCATCGAGCATTCGACGAATGTCGACTGCGGCCTGCGCCTGATGTCGTCGGCGATGCACGGCGTTTACCGGTTCGCCAATAGCGTCGAGGTTTGCCCGGAAGCCCTCCATAGTCGTTGCGGCTGCGATGTCGAAGAGTCGTACGACGTTTCCGAGCTCGGCGATACGGAACGCTCCGGCGGCCAAGCTGACGGCGTTGCAGTTGATCAGCGCCAATGCGTCCTTGGCCCGAGGGAGATCAACTGCATCGTCCTGAGACAGCAGCCAGTCTGCGAGCTGACTCAGCGGTACGAGATCGGACGCTCCAACGGAGCCAGCAGCGTCGATCTCGGGAAGCTGTTCCGAGCCGGAGTGCCGAGCCAATATCTGCGCGAGCTCGGGGGATACGCCAGCGTGCCCCGAGGCGAACTGATTGAGCAGGACGAGCATCGTGGCACGAACTATGTCGGGCCGCAGTTTGGGCCCAGGAACGCGAGTGGCGTGTCCGCGAACGAGGCGGCGGTTGTATTCGACGAGTGTGCCGGGATCTACGGCGTGGTCTTTTTGTGATCCAACCCCCGTGTTGACTCCATATGCCGGGATATCCGACGCGATGATGCGGTCGACAATCGCGCGACCCTGATGGATCCGCTCCAGCGCCGCATCATCGATGGCATAGGGTCCGCCGGACCGTACTGCGTCGACGAGCCCGCTCACGGTTAGGTCGCTTCTCCCGATGGTGGTCGCTGTCATGGTCGGCGTGTCATGGGAACATGCACGCCACGCTCGTCGGCAACCTCGATCGCCTTGTCATATCCGGCGTCGACGTGGCGAATAACACCCATCGCCGGGTCGTTCGTGAGCACACGTTCGAGCTTTTCTGCGGCGAGGTCGGTGCCGTCGGCGACGCTGACTTGCCCAGCGTGAATGGACCGGCCGATGCCGACGCCGCCGCCGTGATGAACGCTCACCCACGTCGCACCCGAACAGGTGTTGACGAGTCCGTTGAGTAGTGGCCAGTCGGCTATAGCGTCGCTCCCGTCGAGCATTCCTTCGGTCTCTCGATAGGGCGATGCGACCGAGCCCGAATCGAGGTGGTCGCGGCCGATCACGACCGGCGCTTTTAGCTCGCCGGTCTTGACCATCTCGTTGAAGCGCAGTCCGAGCAGGTGGCGTTCGCCGTAACCGAGCCAGCAGATCCGGGCCGGAAGTCCCTGGAACGCGACCCGTTCGCCGGCGAGTCGAATCCACCGAGCAAGCCCCTCGTTGTCGGGGAACATCTCGAGCACGGCGCGGTCGGTTGCGGCGATGTCGGCCGGGTCGCCGGATAACGCAACCCAACGGAACGGCCCGAGCCCTTCGCAAAAGAGCGGCCGGATGTACGCCGGAAGAAAGCCTGGATAGTCGAAGGCTCGGTCGAATCCGCCGAGTTTTGCCTCGGCACGGAGGCTGTTGCCGTAGTCGAAGACCTCGGCCCCAGCATCCATGAACCCCACCATGGCCTGGCAGTGGGCGGCCATGGCAGCACGGGAGCGCCGGGTGTATTCGGTCGGGTCCGAAGCCTTCAGTTCGGCAGCGGCCTCGGGGGCGAGATCGTTCGGGAGGTAGCTGAGCGGATCGTGCGCGCTGGTCTGATCGGTGACGATGTCGGCGTCGATGCCATCGGCGAGCAAGCGGGGGAGCACGTCGGCGGCGTTACCGAGCAGCCCCACCGACAAGGGTGTGCGCGATGTCTTGGCCTCGGTGACCCGGCGGATCGCAGCGTCATAGTTGGGGGCGATCTCATCGAGGTAGCGATGCTGTACACGCCGATCGAGCATGTGTTGGTCGACGTCGATCACGAGGACGACGCCATCGTTCATCGTGACCGCAAGAGGTTGGGCACCACCCATGCCGCCGGCGCCAGCGGTGATGGTGAGCGTTCCAGCGAGCGTGCCGCCGAATCGTTTGCGCGCGATCTCGGCAAAGCACTCATAGGTTCCCTGCAAGATGCCTTGGGTGCCGATGTAGATCCATGACCCAGCCGTCATCTGGCCGTACATCATGAGGCCTTGATGTTCGAGCCGGCGGAACTCGTCCCAGTTGGCCCAATCGGGGACGAGGTTGGAGTTGGCGATGAGAACGCGCGGCGCCCACTCGTGGGTCCGCAGCACCCCGACCGGCTTGCCGGACTGTACGAGCATGGTCTCGTCGCGGTCGAGTGTCTTGAGCGTGTGCAGCATGGCGTTGTAGGCCGGCCACGATCGAGCAGCCCGCCCTGTTCCGCCGTAGACGACGAGCTCATCGGGGTTCTCGGCCACCTCAGGATCGAGGTTGTTTTGGAGCATCCGATAGGCCGCTTCCTGGGGCCAGCCTTTGCAGCTGAGGTCGGTGCCTCGTGGTGCGGCGATGTTGGTGACGGGTGTGCCGATGGGAAGTGCGCTCATGTCCGCATTCTGACGAACGGCGTGTCAGACTGTCAACAGATGATAGATATTGTCACTGGTTGACAATCGATATGGATCGTGAGAACGTGTCGGACACCCCGGTCAGCCGGGCTGGTTTCCGATAGTCGAAGACGTGAAAGAAGTAGTACCGAAGTAATGAACGCAGACCCTGAACTGCTGTCGCCGGTCGAGAACGTACCGGAACATGCAATCGCCTCGATGTCGCACTACCGAGGCGACATCGCCCTTCTGAACTATCTCCTGCAGGACCTACGAGCGCTCATGCGCCGCCACCGCAAGGGAGAGATCGAGATCACGCCGCATCAGGTCTTCACATGGGACGTCCACGGGCTCGAACGGCGCACGGTCTTGTGTGACCCAACCCGAATTCAAGACGATGGCGACGTCCAGATCGTTGGCTTCTTTGGGGATCGACGCGAGAACCCAAACGACGAGGCGATCGACGCGAGCGAGGTCGATCTGATCTCTGAGTTCCACGACTATCCAGGAATCTTGAGCTACAGCTCGATCGAGCTCGTCGATCACTATTGGGCAAATCTCGTCGTACATCGTGAGCCGCAAGACCGAGAAGCGTGGCGTGGCAGTGCCGCTCACCAACACGCGGTGCAGAACGTCGCCCCCGGTGCCTACCACGCGGTCCGAATCCACAATGGCTGTATCCCCGGCGGCGTTCTCGGCTCCGAAACGGTCGTCATTGAATCGACGAAGTATTGGGACTACGACTCGAACGATGGCTGGCACGCAATCCGTGAGCTTCCCGAGGGGACACGTGAACGGCTCGATGGCGACGACGAGATGGTCGAGGCCACCGAAGCGTGACCCGGCTGCGAGCAACGACGCATCTCGCCGATGGAGCGAACCAACTGTTCGACTCCTGGATCGACACGCTGAGTTCCGCCGGCCTCGCCATCGACGGCGCGACCGGGGACGACACTTCGCTCGACGCCGATGTTGTGTTCGCATGCGGACTGCTCACCGCGCTTCGCCATCAACAAGGGCATCGGCTCCGTGTTATCGGCGCACCCATTTTCGACGGCGAGACCGCACCGGTGTATCGGTCGGTCATTATCGCCAGCCCGAACGTCGACGTCGATGATCTTGCCGATGCGTCGAATCTTCGTCTTGCCATCAACGAGTACGACTCGTGGTCTGGCTGGCACGGTCTGAAGGAACACCTGCGGGCCACCGAAGTTCCATCGACGGCGATCGGTGCTCACGTGCTCACCGGAGGGCACGTCGACTCGATCACCGCCGTCCTCGAGGGCAGGGCAGACGTGGCAAGCATCGACCACTCGGTGTGGAACGCTCGCTGCGAGGCCGACCCAACTCTCCAGGACGTGCGCATCCTCGCGAGAACGCGGGACTGGCCCGCTCCGCCGATCTCTATCCGTTCGACGTTGCCCGACCAGACCCAGCAGGAGCTCGTGCAAACACTCGTTGCGTTGGACAGCGTCCGACCAGCGCATCTTTCCGACTATGCCTTCATGCTCACCGAGGTTGAGGAGTACCCGACATGGCCCTAACAAACGCGACCGAAGGGGAGATCCCGCGGTCCACCCAACGACTACTCGACCTGCTCGAGATCGTGCTCGCCGATGGTTCGTGCAACCTGACGACCGCGGCGAACCGCGCCGAACTCACCCCGACGACGGCGCTTCGTCACCTTCGTGCACTCGAGGCTCGCGGGTACCTTGACCGTGACGACCACGGCGACTTCTCCGCCGGACCGACGATGGTTCGGCTGTCCGCATCACTGCGCAATGTGGGAGCGATCGAACAACTGATCAGCTCCGCGCAGCCTCTGCTCGATGCGCTCGCCGAGCAAACGGGCGAGTCGACGTACCTCGCCGTGAGTGACGGGCGCAAAGCCACCTACGTCGCAACGGCCGAAAGCCAACGATCGATTCGTCACGTCGGCGGTGTGGGTCAGATCGTCGACCTCGGCGAGTCCGCTGTTGGTGAAGCGCTGCGGGCGCCGGGAGTTGTTGCGCAACGGACCGGAGCCGTCGAGCCAGACATCACCGCGTTGTCGTTGGCCGTTGGCGAGTACTCCAAGGTGCAGGTCGCCGTTTCTGTCGTTGGACCCGAACACCGGCTCGGTGCAACGCAGGCCACGATGGCGAGCGCTGCGCTGGCCGATGCCGTCGACGGCCTGCAGCGAGCGCTCGGCCTGGACCAGGAGGCGGTTGCATCATGACGGTCGAACTACACGGTCCGGGGGTATCGATCGACGACGTTGTCGCGGTAGCCCGCGGTCATGCTCCGGTCGAACTGAGCAACGAAGCGGTCGAACGAATGGCCGCAGCGAGAGCGGTTGTCGACCGACTCGCCGATGGAGAACCCAAGTACGGAATCTCGACAGGCTTTGGTGCGCTCGCCACGGTCTCGATCCCGCCGGACCGACGCGCCGCCTTGCAGACAGCACTCGTTCGGTCGCACGCCGCTGGCATGGGCGACCCTGTCGAGGACGAAGTCGTGCGCGCGATGGTCTTTCTCCGAGCGCGAACGCTCGCACTCGGCTTTAGCGGCGCCCGCCCGCTCGTCGCTCAGGCCATGGTCGATGTGCTCAACGCTGGAATCTCGGCAATCGTCCCCGAGTACGGTTCGCTCGGGGCGAGCGGCGACCTCGCTCCGCTCGCCCATGGTGCTCTGGCGCTGCTCGGCGAGGGGGAAGTCATGCATAACGGTGTACGTCGTCCGGCCGCGGACGCGCTGCGCGAAGCCGGGCTCGAACCGCTTGCGCTCGCCGAGAAGGAAGGGTTGGCGGTCACCAACGGCACCGATGCGATTCTGGGCATGTTGTGTCTTGCTATCGATGACACCCAGCGCCTGTTGACTCAGGCCGACATGGTCACGGCGCTGACGATTGAGGGACTTCTCGCAACCGATAGTCCCTTCGCCGACGACCTCCAACAGCTGCGTCCCCAGCCAGGGCAGGCCGTGAGCGCAGCCAACCTTCGGTCCATGCTCGCTGATTCGCCGATCGTTGCAAGCCACAAGGATGACGACAATCGCATTCAGGACGCCTACTCGATTCGGTGCACACCATCGGTTCATGGTGCGGTCCGTGACACGCTCGACCACGTGCGTCGGGTGGCCCAGAACGAGCTGGCGTCAGCGATCGACAACCCGATGGTGTTACCCGATGGGCGTGTCGAGTCGTGCGGAAACTTCCATGGCGCCCCGCTCGGGTTCGCCGCCGACTTCCTCGCCATTGCACTGGCCGAGGTCGGGGCGATTGCGGAGCGACGCATGGACCGACTGCTCGACAAGACGAGAAACCATCACCTGCCACCGTTTCTCGCCGACGAGGTCGGCGTGGATAGCGGACTCATGATCGGCCACTACACCGCTGCGGCGATGGCTTCGGAGAACAAGCGGCTCGCGGTGCCGGCATCCACCGACTCGTTGCCGACGTCGGGAATGCAAGAAGACCACGTGTCGATGGCATGGGGAGCGGTTCGCAAGCTGCGCAAGGTCGTCGACAATGTCCGACGAATCTTGGCCGTCGAATACGTCATCTCGGCTCGTGCAATCGACCTACGCGCACCGCTCGTTCCAACGGGACCTACCGCGGCAATCCATGGCCTACTTCGAGAAAACGTCCTCGGGCCAGGCCCCGACCGGTACGTGTCGCCGGACCTGCTCGCCGCCGAGGACCTCTTGCGAGGCGACTATCTCATCGAGGTCGCGACCGCCGCGGGAGCGACGCTTTCATAGCGCTAGCGAACCAACCAGAGCAACGCGATGAGAACGACGTCGGCAACGAGGAACACGACGGTGAAGACGCGTTCCTTCATAGGTCGGTGCGCCTGAACGCCAGGCGACTGTTTGGCTCCGGCGACCAGCAACGCCAACGACCCGGTGAGCTTTGGAACGAGCGATTGGGGCTCGGGATCGAGCACCGCTCCAACCGCGAGCAGCAGGAAGATCGCGTTGGCCATTGCCCACATGTACGGATACGCAGCGGGTGGCACGGGCTTCGTCTCGTGTGCGTTCATCACCGGTGACGGTAGCCGGGCGCGCGACCTGACCCATGTACGGTGATGCGGTGACGACGATCGAAGACATAGGTGAACAAGACGGCTGGCGATGCTGGTTGTGCGATGAACCAGTGGATCCCGACATGTCGCCCCACGACCCTCGGAGCGCAAGCATCGACGCTCGGATCACAAAGAAGAAAGCCAAGAAGAAGTCGGTCAACCTCGGCGAGCGGCTCGCACATCGAGCCTGCAACACGGGCAAAGGAAACAACGACCCGATCGTCGAGTGGGCCGACCATCTTTTCGTCGTCGATCCGGCGGTGATCATTCCGAGCATCGAGCGACTGTCGAACAAGGGCGGGCGCGAGGCAATGGCACGCTGTCCGACCGAGGAGGACGCTGTCGCCGCGGGAGAGTGGCTGGTCGATCGGGTGTCGCGTCTCAGCCCAGAGCTCTCGGTCCACAGCACCGTCGAACCGGGCGGCGGCCAGTACCTGGTCATTCTCTCGACGTGATCGAGCGCGTAGCCTCGGCCCATCGTGACTTCTCCTGAGGCAACCGCTGTCGAGCCGCACATCGGCACGCTCAACGAAGGTTCGCTTCACGCAGCGCTGAAGCAGATGTACTCAGAGCCTGGCGACGAGTTCGAGGTGCCGCTTGGGCGTTTCGTTATCGACATCAAGCGGCCCGGTCTGCTCGTCGAAATCCAGACCGGTTCGTTCGGGGCGATGGGCAAGAAGCTTGACCATCTGCTGCCCGATCACCAGATCTTGTTGGTCTATCCAATCGCGGTCGAGTCGTATTTGGTCCGCCCCAATGCGAAACCAAAGAAGTCTCCCAAGAAGTCGTCGGTCTACGGGCTCTTTAGCGAGTTGGTCAGCATCCCTACGCTGCTCGATCATCCGAATCTGACGCTCGATGTCGTTCTGGTGTCTGTCGAGAAGACGCAGGTCGAAGACCCAAAAGCTCGCCGCGGTCGGGGTGGCTGGCGGACCGCAGATCGAGTGTTGCGCGAGGTGAAGGAAACGCACCGCTTCGAAACCGCGCACGATTTACTGACGCTGCTGCCCGACGGCCTGCCCCCGGTCTTTACGACTGCGGACATGACCGAGGCGGGCCCGTTCAAACGTGACGTCGCCCAGCAGATGGCTTACTGCTTCCGAGCGCTCGACTTCTTCGAAGAGGTAGGCCGAACCAAGGCCGGATACAACTATCGCCTCACCGTCACCAAACCGTAACGGGGCCTGTCCCCATTACGAAATGTCATGGGGCCTGTCCCCATTAGTCGCAGCTGTCCCAACCTGGTTGTTCAGCGTCGAGGTCAGCTCGCACGGATGCATTGTTGACCGTGAGGCATGAGTTGCCTGTCCATCGGAAGTTGATGTCATTGGCCAGCCCGTAGGCAGCGGCGTTGGTGATGTCGCCTTCGATGCGGTTGTTGCGCAGGTCGAAGAACACGATTTCTGAGCCGCTGAACGCTGGGAGTGGGCCGATGATCTCGTTATCCGCAAGGTCGATCTCGAACCGGCTGAAGCCGTCGCAGCACGGGTTGCCCGCAAGCGAACCCCAGCTCGACGGAATTGTGCCGGAGATGTTGTTGCCGGAAAGGTCGAGCCGCTCGAAGTTCTCATCGAGATTGCTGAACTCGGCTGGAAGGCGGCCGGTTAGCTCGTTCTTGCGAAGGTCGAGGTTGCGGAGTGTGTCGATGTCGGCAAGCTCGCCAGGGATCGATCCGGACAGGTCGTTCCCGCGCAGGTCGATAGTCACGAGCGAGGTGGATTGGCCGAGTGAAGCCGGGATAGGCCCAGAGAGGTCGGCGTTGCCGACGTCCAAGATCGTCAGGTTGCGCGTCTGCCCGAAGTCCGGAAGTGTTCCCGATACCGAGGTGTTCGCCAGCGACAGTTCGCGAAGCGCCGACGTTGCGTAGCTCGCGGGAATCGATCCCGAAACTGCGGTATCGGACAGGTCGAGAATACGAACAGCGTTTAGCTCTGGGAGAGAGCCGGTCACTTGTGACCCGCTCACCCGTAGTTCTTGCAGCGTGTCGACCGTAAGTTCCGCAGGGATCGTCGTTGCGTCGCTAGCCGAAATCGTGAGCCGCTTGATGCCCTCGATGGTTGCCAACGAGGCTGGGATGCTTCCGTTCAAGTCGGTGACTACGACGTTCTTCGCGCTGAGCGTGTCGACGTTGTTGGACGGCACCGAGCCACTGAACTCGAGGTCGACGAGACGGCCGAGGTTGGACAGGTCGGGGATCTCGACGCTGCCACCGATGCTCAGCTTGAACAGGTCTGAGTTCTCGATGGACTGCGGCACAGTGCCCGTCGCGTTCTCCAAGGTAAGGCTTCGCAAGGCGGAGAAGTCGCCGACTGCCGACGGCACTGGAGCGCCGTTGAGGTCAAGGGAGATTTGGGTGACTGCCCGGTCGTTGCAGCCCAGAAGCGTGTTGCATGGGTTTGGGTCAGCGGGGAACACGTTCGCCTCGATGAGCGAAGTGAGTGCATCACAATCGGTCGCGTTCAGATGAACCGATCGAGGTTGGTCGCTGATGACGCATGGGCTGAGTGGCGTACCGTCTGCGGCTGTTGGCAAGCACGGTGTGTCGCCGCTATCTCGTCGGATGAAGTACAGCGGTCCGACGGGAACGTCCGTCAGGTTGTTTGACCCGTTGCGAAAGAATTGATCTTCGAATGCCGCAACGTTCACCGAGCGAACTTGGTGTCTTGCGTCGCCGTCGTCGGACCACGTCAAGCGCATCAAGGTCGTGAACCTTGGGAGAAGCGAACATTCGAAGTCGGGATCGTCGTCGAGGTCGAGCAAGACTTCGCATGCGGTTTCAACGCCGTTCGAACGCACAACATACGTCTGTCCGGCGGCCACTGTCGCGCTTGTTGCGGTAACCGTGGAAACCCACGAACTGCTCGCCGTCGTGCCTCGACGGACCGCGTATCGGGAGCCGCCGAAGTCTTCCCACGTCAGGTATGCCTCGTCGCCACCAAGCTCGACCTGAATGCACTCGGGAGTTCCCGGTGGTGGGGGAGGGGGAGGTGTCGCACCCGTTTCGCATGGGATGTCTTGGACGCCGTCATCGAGGCGATATCGAACGATGTATTCAGCATCGATTCCGAACGCGAAGTCCGGAAGCGATGCGGTCGTTGCCTCCGTGGTGAGCCGCCACTTGGTGCTGCCATCGGCGAGCACCTGGCGTACGTGCACGGTCGGGGCCTGATCGGAAGCTGACCATTCCAGCGCGATCTGATCGTCTTGTGCTGTCGCAGAACATGTCAGGTCGTCTGCCGCTGCTGCCGGCGAAGCATCGGAAACAGCGAGGACGCCGACGACGGAGAGAGCCAGAGTGGCCAGAGCCACCTGGAACAGTCCGCGAGATTTCAAGAACAAATATGCACGCATAGTGAGCAGGCTACCGCACGGTAGGTAGTGCGTTCGGCCTAGCCCAATGCTGGCAACGCCAGTTCCGTTGTGTGCTAGCGCTATGCGGAGCGAGACAGATGGAGGTCGATACGCGTCACGAGGTGATCGGCTGCCTCTCTATCGAAGGTGAGCGGCGGTCGGATCTTCAAAACACTGTCGTGTGGGCCATCGGTGCCGATCAGGATCCGGTCACGGCGCAACTCGTTCTTGATGAATGCTGCCCGCTCGGTGTCGGGGTTCTTCGTATCGGGGTCGGTGACGAGTTCGACGCCGATGAACAAACCCATTCCGCGAACGTCGCCGACGCCGTCGTGGCGCGTCGACATCGATGCGAGTGTCGCGAGCAGATGATCGCCGACGACGGCAGCATTGTTCTGGAGTGCTTCGTCATCGATGATCTGGAGCACTTCATTGCCGACGACACATGAGAGTGTGCTGCCGCCGAAGGTGGAGAAGAACTCCATGCCGGTGTTGAAGCGGTCGGCGATGTCGGACCGGGTGATCACCGCTGCGATGGGGTGGCCGTTGCCCAACGGTTTGCCCAGCACGACGACGTCGGGGACGACACCCTGCTGTTCGAATCCCCAGTAGTGATGGCCGAGCCGCCCGAGTCCGGTCTGGACTTCGTCGGCGATACAGAGGCCACCGGCAGCTCGGACCCGTTCGTAGACGCCGGCGAGATAGTTCGGTGGCGGCACGTGCTGGCCGCCGACCGACGGAAAACTCTCGGCAATGAACCCTGCGACGGCTCCACCGGCTGCGTCGATCGCTGCATCGACTTGGGCTGCATACTTCGAGCCCGCGTCAGCATCGTCTCGGCCAAAGGGTCCTCGATACGTGTCGGGGACACCGACGACATGCACATGATTGGGCCGACCGCTGCCACCGGGTCGTGCGAACTTGTAATGCGAAATGTCGATCGCACCGGTCGTAATGCCGTGATACCCCCACTCTTGAACGACCATGTCGCCCCGACCGCCACGCTGCGCCCGCGACCAGGCGTCGGCCAGACGGAGCGCCACTTCATTCGCTTCGCTACCGGAGCTCACAAGGAAGCATGTGTCCAAGCAGTCGGGCAGCCGGGAGGTTAGCGCCGTGGCAAAGTCGGTTCGTGCCTGCTGGGGGTAGCGACTGTTGGTGTTAATACGTTCGAGCTGTCGAGTGGCCACCTGGGTAATGCGCGGGTGGGCGTGGCCGACGTGCGGCACGTTGTTGTAGGCGTCGAGGTGCGGGCGCCCGAACTCGTCAAAGATGAAGTGCTTCCAGCCTCGGGCCGCCTGAAGGGGCGCGGTGTAGGAGACCGACAGGTTCCTGCCGAGCACCGCGCTGCGAGCATCGAGCAGCTCATCGATATCCATTGCCTGGTACGCAACGTCGGCGTCGTCGAGACCGAGCAACGCAGCGGGGTTCGGGAAGATCTGCGCCCAG
>CALLAA010000059.1 GCA_938002955.1 uncultured Acidimicrobiales bacterium | reverse complement strand
CGCAGCAGCGGTTGTTGTCATGAGCGACACCAAGGCCGCGGAGCTTGGCATCAAGCCACTCGCACGCATCGTGTCGAGCGCGGTCACCAGCCTCAACCCCGAGATCATGGGCCTCGGCCCGATCGACGCCATCAAGCAGGCACTCGAGCGGGCGGAGCTCACCGTTGACGACATCGACCTCTTCGAGATCAACGAGGCGTTCGCCGTGCAGGTTCTTGGGTCGGCTGACGAATTGGGCATCCCTGAAGAGAAGCTCAACGTCAACGGCGGCTCGATCGCTCTCGGCCACCCCTTCGGTATGACCGGCGCACGCATCATGACCACCCTGCTCAACGGCCTCGAAGACACCGGCGGCCGTTACGGCGTCGAGAGCATGTGCGTCGGCGGCGGCCAAGGTATGGCCATGGTCGTCGAACGGCTGAGCTAGTTCGTTCAGACACTCGACGATTAGCGCCCCGAGCGGCGCTCGACACTCGGCTGGCTCATCCTCACTCTGGTGCGGGTGAGCCAGCCGTCATCGTTTTGTAACGCCGGCCTTCCGTTGCCTTTACCGAGGGGAGCCGACAATGCATTGCTGTGAACATGCCCGACGAAAACGCACCCCGCTCGACAACTGAGTCCACATCAGCATCGGGAAGACCACAAACGAGCAGGATGCTGTCCGCAGGCTGGATGGCCGTGCTGCCAACCGTGTCCTTTGGCATCGCCGCGACCGATATGTTCACTCCGGCGTACCGGAATTCTTCGTCCTTCTGGTTCCTCCTTCTCGACCTTACGACCACAGGGTGGCTCGTATTCCCAGTTCCACTTTCGGTGGCCCTCGTCGTGACAGCCCTCCTTCGTCCCAGCCTCGCGAGCATCCCGACTATCCGGGTGGGCTTGAAGCTCGCGCTCGCCCTTTCATGTTCCTATTGCTTCCCGATGTTCGGCGCAACATTCCTTATCGGTCTCATCCCGTTTGGGGTCGCGGCCATCATCGCTGGAGTCTTTGCAGCGGTCGTAACAGCGCCCGAAGGCCGGCGAGCCGCATCAACGCTGGCACTGCTTGTCGTCGTCGGCTTGTCAACCGTGTCTGCCGCTGGCGGCTTCGAGCAAACCGAGATCGCGATCGCGCTCTTCGTTCTCTTGCCGGGAGCACCGTTCGTCTGCAGTTGGATAATCATCGATCTGCTCAGACACACCACAGCAGAGAGCGCACGGCTGCCCGCCTATGGCATTGCTGGACTAGTACTGGCCAGCACCTGGTATGTGACGATCAGCAGCGCACTTACTCGTTACAACGAGTTGCCAGTCTCATCGGACTGCTATGTGGCGACAGCGGCTGCAACGGGACATGCTCGCATTGTCGGTTCTGCGCCGGGCGTCGGCGGGATCGGCGTGAACCACCAGCTGCAGACGCTCAAGGCCGGCGAGATCGTTCTTCGAACGCTGCTCCCCTGCACACACGCCCAGCTTCGACGCATCTACGACCGCCTCGGACCACCTGCGTCGGATGTTGTGCGACGTCACCGATTGCTCGCAGACGTTGCCTATATGTGCCTTCTCCCGCCACATCTGATCGTGGGCGTGATGCTACGAATCGTGCTTGCGCAGCCGGAACGCAAACTGGTGGATGGCATCTACCGCTAGCCGACCGCATAACGCACTACTATCCACCCCCATGACTAACGTTCCACAGGGGCACCTGTACCTGGGCGGGGTACTCGACAGCGATGAGCACGTACATCTCGAAGCGAGTGACCTAACCACCCACGGCGTAATCGTCGGCATGACCGGATCGGGCAAGACCGGCCTCAGCGTCATCATGCTCGAGGAAGCCTTGCTGCAAGGCATCCCGACGATCATCATCGACCCCAAGGGCGATATGGGCAACCTGTTGTTGACCTTCCCCGAACTCGACGGACCATCGTTCGAGCCGTGGGTCAACCCGGCCGACGCCGAACGCGACGGCATCTCGGTTGGAGAACACGCCGCAAAGACCGCCGAGTTCTGGAAGAACGGGCTCGAGGGCTCCGGCATCACCCCGGATCGGATCGCAAAACTGCGCGAGACCGCCGACTTTACGATCTACACCCCCGGTTCGAACTCGGGTGTGGGATTGGACATCATCGGCGACCTTTCCGCTCCCGATGGCGCCGACTCCGAAGCGCTCGCAGACGAGGTCGAGGGCCTGGTGTCCTCCTTGCTCGCCTTGGTCGATATCGAAGCCGACCCGCTGACCAGCCGAGAGCACATCTTGCTCTCAAATCTGGTTCATCGAGCATGGTCGGAAGGCCAAGACCTCGACCTCGCCACCCTTCTCGGCCAGATCCAGAACCCGCCGATGCGCAAGCTCGGCGTTCTCGAGCTCGATAGCTTCTACCCTGCCAAGGACCGCACTGCGCTCGTCATGAAGCTCAACGGGCTTCTCGCATCGCCAGCTTTTGCGTCCTGGATGGAAGGCGAACCGCTCGACATCGACACCATGCTCAGCAATGGCCCCCGAGCGTCGATCATCTCGATCGCTCACCTCTCCGACAGCGAGCGACAGTTCGTCGTGACCCTGATCTTGTCGAAGATCGTGACCTGGATGCGAAAGCAAGCAGGCACCCCAGAGCTGCGGGCGCTGATCTACATGGACGAGGTGTTCGGATACGTCCCACCGACAGCCATGCCTCCGTCGAAGAAGCCAATCCTGACGATTCTCAAGCAGGCACGAGCGTTCGGCGTTGGCCTCGTTCTCGCTACCCAGAACCCCGTCGACGTCGACTACAAGGCGCTCTCGAACGCTGGCACCTGGATGGTCGGACGACTCCAGACCGAGCGCGACAAGGACCGCCTTCTCGAAGGTATGTCCGCAGCCAGCGGCGGAGAGAACAAAGACGAATTGTCGAATATGATCTCGGCACTCGACAAGCGCCAGTTCGTGCTGCACCAGACCCGAGCGGCCGCACCGACCGTCTTTGGAACCCGCTGGGCGATGAGCTACTTGCCAGGACCGTTGACGCGCACCCAGATCGCCGACCTCATGGTCGAGCGCAAGGCGGCGTTACCCGCTGCGGCGTCGACACCGCAGGACGCTACTGCCACATCTCCCGCCACTCAGGCAGCGCCTGCAGCGTTGGCCGATGACGAGAGCGATATGCAACCCGAGATTGCTGATGGCATCGAGGTCAAGTTCGTCGACCCGGCCTCACCGTGGCTCACCGATGTAGGCGGAGACCCCGACGGCACTCGTCTCGTCGCTGGCATTGCGGCTCGTGTCAACCTGCTGTTCGACGACACCAAGGCCGACCTACGCCACGAGGTCGAGTGGGAAGCGATCATCTCCCCCATCGATGACAACATCGACGTGGACGATGCAGTCGAAGTCGACTTCGACGACCGCGACCTACGTGACGACAAGATGAGCGACGATCACGTCTTCGTACTCACCGATGCGAAAATCCACACCAAGGGCCTGTTCTCCTCGGCACAGACAAAGCTGAAGGACCGTCTGTACCGCAACGAGATGCTCGAACTGATGTCGAACCCCGAGCTGAAGATGGCATCGCGGGTCGGCGAGACACAAGAGGCATTCCAGCAACGGTGTAACGCCGCAGCTGAGGACAACGCCGACGAGGAAGTCGCCAAACTTCGTAAGTCCCTCGAGACAAAGATGGACCGCATCCGAGCAGCCATGGAGAAGTCCGAAGATCGCATCCGCGAGCTTGAGGCCGACGTTGAGTCACGAGGGCGAGACCAGATCATGGACATTGGCATGTCGGTCCTCGGCGGCGTACTCGGCGGCCGCCGCTCGACCCGTAGCATCCTCGGTGGAGCCCGGCGAGCGTCCTCGAAGGGACGGGTAAAGGGCAACGCTGAGGAGCGCCTCCGTACCGCGGAGAACCGTCTCGCAGACAAGGTCGATGAGCTCGAAGCGCTCGAAACCGAACTCACCGACAGCCTCTGGGAGATCCAGTCCGAATGGGATGACGTCGCAAAGAACATTGAGACGATCGAGGTCCCCCTCGAGAAGACCGATATCTCCATCGACGACTTCACCCTCATCTGGATTCCAACCCGCTAATCCGTCCGAAATTCGAGACAAAACGGGTCAGGTCGGCGAGATAGTTGCCGATTGAACACAGAGTGTGCGCAGGGGGTCACAGGGACCCCGGCGGCGACACCTTGCGCCCCCTAGGCTTGTTTGGAATCGAAACCGATGGAAGCAGCGGAACCCATGCCCCCGAGTTCGGAAGTTGAAAAAGAAGACAAGGCCGATCGTGGCGTTGTCCTACATCCGACCTCGACGGTCTTCGACAGCTCGACTGAACGTCCGTCGCGCTTCAACGCCCGCAAAGCAGCGGTCTTTGTTGCCGACCTCAATGCCGTCGCTCTCGCGTTGCTCGTCGCGAACATCATCCACCAGTGGGTCAAGCCCGCTGACCCCGTGGAACCACGAACCTACTTCTGGCTGTTCGTTCTGACATTCCCGATCTGGCCGATCAGCTTTACCCGCCAGTACCTCTACCGGGCCCGCCACATCGCCCGCTCAGCCGATGAGGCCGAGCGTGTCGTCAAGGCCATTTTCTATGGCTTCATGGGCGTCTTTGCGATCTCGATCTTCTCTCAGGTCATCTTGTCGCGCGTCTTGGCGCTGGAAGCCTTCTTTCTCATGGTCTTGTTCGTCGGTATCGAGCGAGCGATCGCCCGTTACCTGTTCAAAAAGGCCAGGACCCAGGGCGAGAACCTCCGAAACGTGCTCATCGTTGGCAAGAACAACGAAGGTGCCTTTGTTCGCGAAATGCTCGATAAGGACCCATCGCATGGCTACAAGGTCCTCGGCTACCTCGAAGACCAGCTCCCTGGCGGGATCGACGACCTCGTGAATACCGGTCAAGCGCTCGCTGCCATCAAGGAAGCCAAGGCCGGCGGCGTGATCATTGCGGCAACCGGCATCGAGGTTGCGACCAGCAACCAGCTCATCCGCACGCTCACCGAAAACGACGTGCACGTCGAGCTCTCCTCGACGTTGTGCGACATTGCCTCCGACCGTCTGACAATCCGTCCGCTCGGTCGATTCCCGATGGTGTACATCGAGCCGGTCGAACGCGGCGGTTGGCGAGCATCTGCGAAGCAGGCTTTCGATTACCTCCTCGGGACGATTCTTTTCCTCGGCACCTTGCCCATCCTGATCGGCGCCATGATCGGTATCAAGGCCACGAGCCCCGGACCGGTCTTCTTCAAGCAGGTCCGCGTCGGACGCGACGGCGAAGAGTTCGAGGTGTACAAGCTCCGCACCATGGTGATCGACGCAGAGCAGCAGCTCGACAACGTGCGCCACCTCAACGAGGCCAAGGGACCGATCTTCAAGATCAAGGACGACCCTCGCATCACCAAGATCGGTGGCATCTTGCGAAAGACGTCAATCGATGAGCTTCCGCAGTTCATCAATGTTCTCCGGGGCGAGATGAGCATCGTCGGGCCACGACCAGCGCTTCCGAGCGAGGTCGAACAGTGGCAGCCAGTGCTCCGCAACCGACTTCGAGTCCAACCCGGAATCACCGGCATGTGGCAGGTCGGTGGACGCCTCGATGGCGACGGTGACGGTGACGACTACGGCCAGCTCGACCTGTACTACGTCGACAATTGGACCCTCGTGACCGACCTCACGATCATCTTGCGGACGGTTCCTGCGGTGCTACTGCAAAAGGGCAGCTACTAGGCGACTATTCCATTCGCTAGCTTGCGTGCATCTTGCTAGGAGCGTGCCTTCTGCAGGGTTCGTTCGAGCTTGCGGTAGTGGGCGTCGAACACATTGCTGACATCGGCCGAACGCGCACCATAGCTATGGATTGGTCGACGCGCTCCGAGGGCCTCGGCCACGATGACCCGCTGCGGAATGGCGGGCTTCCAGATCGAACGCTTGCCGACGATCTTTCCCAATTCGTCGAAGCGGCTCTGCGCTTCGCTGGAGATCGCCGGTTGCCGGTTCACGATTACGCCGCCGAGATCGAGGTCGGGGTTCACCTGATCCCACACATCGTCAATAACGTCGGCCACGGCCGCCATGGTGTTGTTTGCGAACGCCGATGACTCGGTCACGACAAGAGCGACATCAGCAGCAGCGAGCGCATTCACCGTAATTGGCCCGAGCCCTGCTGGGCAGTCGATGAACGTGACGTCATGGTCGTCGTCAACGCCCTTGAGCACCTTTCCAAGGGCCCGAGCAGACGTCTTTGGCCCGCCTTCGGGCAGCCACTGCTGCATCCCCAATCCACCAGAGATGACCTGTAACGCAGGATCCCACGAAGACGGAACGATCGAATTGCTCGCAGCACCAGACCCTCCACCCTTGAGTGCCTCGACAAGACCAGATGGTCCGTCGACTCCGAGCGCCCACGCTGCACTGGCTTGCGGGTCAAGGTCGACCACCAACGCTGACCGACCTGCCGACAGCGCAGCCGAGACAAGTCCGAGCGTTACCGTCGTCTTCCCGACTCCGCCTTTTTGGTTGAGGATCGCTACCCGCGCCATCATTTTCTCCCTCGACACACGTGCGTCTCACGTACTGCCGTATGAAGCTACAGTCAGCGAGCGCTACTCGATACCAGGAATTGCGATTGCCCCAGTGCGCTGCAACTCCTGAACGCCAAATGGTTGGAGTTTCCCAAGGAAGTCATCGAGATCGTTCGGGCGGCTCGACAACGAGATCATCATCTGCGTGCCACCGACGCGAATGACGCTTCCGCTGAAGCCAGCGACGAGCTCCTCAACCTCTACGACACGAGATTCATCTTCGACATCGAGACGAACAAGAACCATTTCGCGCAACGCGGAATGTTCGCCATCGAGTTCCTGGATGTCGACAACGTTGATGAGCTTGTCCAGCTGCTTCTTGATCTGGTCGATCGGCGCTGACTCGGCGTCGACCACGATCGTGATGCGGCTCAGGGTCTCGTTCGTCGGTGCCACAGCGAGCGATTCGATGTTAAACCCTCGACGGGCGAACAGGCCGGCGACCCGAGCCAGGACACCAGCTTTGTTTTCGACGAGTACAGCGAGCGTGTGGGTTTCGGCGAGTTGTGATCGTTTCATCGTTCGTCCTCCAGACGGGCTGCCATCTTTTCTTGGAACGGCGGGACCACAACGTCGGAGTTGCTCTTGCCGCCGGGAACCATTGGGTACACGTTTTCTTCAGACTCGGTCACGAACTCAACAACAACCGGACGATCGTTGATGCTGTTGGCCTTCTCAATCGCCGCTTCAACCTCGTCTGGGTCCTCAACGCGAATAGCGACACAGCCCATGGCTTCGGACAACTTGATGTAATCGGGTACTGGGCCGGACAGATCGACCTCGGAGTAGCGGTTGTCGTAGAACATTTCCTGCCACTGGCGGACCATTCCGAGATAGCTGTTGTTCAACAACGCAACCTTGATTGGGATATTCTCGACGGCCGCGGTAATGAGCTCTTGACACGTCATCTGGAAGCAGCCATCGCCATCAACTGCCCATACGGTGCGGTCTGGCATTCCGGCCTTCGCGCCGATCGCGGCTGGGATCGAATACCCCATCGTTCCGAGACCGCCTGAGTTCAACCAGGTGTATGCGTGGTCGAACTTCCAGTACTGGCTGGCCCACATCTGGTGCTGGCCAACCCCTGAAGCGACAATGGTGTCTTCTGGCGATCCGTCGCGAAGCCGCTCGAGCACCATCTGTGGCTTGAGCTTGCCGCCTGGTTCGGCGGGTTCGTACGCCAGTGGGTACACCTCTTGCCAGCCGCTGAGCTTGGAGCGCCACTCGTTGTGATCGACCGCCGTCGCTGAGCCAATCTCGTCCAGCATTGCGGTGATGACGTTCTTTGCATCTCCGCGAATTGCGACATCGGCGGCGCGGATCTTGTTGAGCTCAGCCGGGTCGATATCGACGTGTATGACCTTGGCGTCGGGAGCAAAGCCGTCAAGACGCCCGGTGACACGATCGTCGAAACGACTACCGAGCGCGATGAGGAGGTCGGATTCCTGCATGGCCATGACAGCGGTGTAGTTGCCGTGCATACCCGGCATGCCGAGGTTGAGTTCGTGACTGTCGGGCAACGCGCCGCGGGCCATCAGTGTCGTCACGACGGGAATGTTGAGCTTCTCCGCCAACGCACGGAGCTCGGCGGCCGCACGCGACTTGAGAATGCCACCGCCCGCGTAGATCACCGGACGAGACGCCTGCAACATCAGCTCGACGGCGGCCGTGATGTCTTCGGGCTTGCCATCGAGGACCGGTTGGAAGCCGGGAAGGTCGACGGCAACGGGATCTTTCCACGTCATGGCCGAGTCGGGGTTCATGGCGTCGGTGATGTTTTTTGGCAGATCGATCAAAACGGGGCCGGGACGACCATGGGTAGCGATGTGAAAGGCCTCGTGCACGATCTGCGGAATGTCGTTCGGGTCCGAAACCAAGTAGTTGTGCTTCGTGATCGACATGGTGATGCCGGTGGTGTCGGTCTCCTGGAACGCATCGGTCCCGATGAGTCCATAGGGAACCTGCCCGGTGATCGCAACCATCGGTACCGAGTCGAGATACGCGTCGGCGAGTGGAGTCACGATGTTGGTCGCTGCAGGGCCGCTGGTCACCATGACGACGCCGGGCTTACCGGTCGCATGTGCGTAACCGCTGGCCATGTGGCCGGCTCCTTGTTCGTGACGCACGAGAACGTGACGGAGCCCTGCGTCGAGCACCGAGTCGTACACGGGAAGGATGGCGCCACCGGGGTAGCCAAATACCACCTCGACACCTTCGTACTCGAGGGCCTTGAGGAGAGCCTGTCCTCCATCCATCTGCATGTCTTGCTCCTAATCGGTGAGCCGGATTGTGGGTTGCGCCAAAAAACAAGAAGCCTTCCCGGTTGGGAAGGCGACGTACACGGCAACGGGGCCGTGTACTAAATAACTACTACGACGAGGTTTTGGCGGAAATTCACGTTGAGAGTATGCCCCTGGATGTCCTCGCAAGGCAACATGAGACGGTGGTTAACCTCAATCTGCGGAAGGGTGTCTTCCCCGGCTCCTTCAATCCGCTCACCATTGCGCACCTTGAGGTCGCTCGGAGAGCCCGAATAGATCACGCCCTCGATGAGGTGCACCTCGTCGTATCCGAAGTGGCACTAGACAAGCCCGCTCCCCCGGGACCATCGTTCGCCGAGCGCATCTCGCTGCTCAAAGCCGACGCTGCAGAGTTCGACTGGCTGCATGTTGCAACGACCACCGAGCAGCTCATCGTCGACATCGCGTCCGGATATGACGTCGTGATTATGGGCGCCGACAAGTGGCGTCAGGTCAACGACGTTCGGTACTACGCATCGGAAGCACACCGAGACGACGCAGTTGAACGGCTGCCAGAAGTAGTTGTGGCTCCCCGCTCAGGCGATCACGTTCCCGATGACCTTCGGCTCGAAACATCCGCAGAGATCCACGACATTTCCTCCACCCGTGCACGTGCCGGCGACCGAACGGTTATGGCTCCACATGCCGCAGCGAAATGGGCAGACGGTCCGGTCATTCGCCGCTGCGAAGACTCCGAAGGGGCCCTGGCCGCAGAGATCTACCTCGAGAGTCGCCGCGCCGCAGCTCCCGCAGTGCCGCCGTCGATTCACCCCGACGACGATGTCGTGCGTTGGTTTACGCAACATCTCATGCAGACCGCCGATGTCTGGCTCGCCGAGATCAACGATGTGCCGATAGCTGTCCTTGCATTCACCAATGGCTGGCTCGACCAGCTGTACGTTCTCCCCGATCACTGCAACCGCGGAATCGGAAGCGCGCTCGTTCGACACGCCCAATCGATCCAAACCCAGCTGGACCTGTGGACGTTTCAACGCAACGAAGGGGCACAACGCTTCTACGAGCGACATGGTTTCGTCGAGATTGAGCGAACCGATGGCGACAACGAAGAAGGTGCGCCGGACATCAGATATCGATGGCGGGCCGACCGCGGCTAGTCGATCGTCGAATAGCTGGTGGAGCGATCGGCGCTTCGGGCAACTCCAACCTGCGTTACTGCGTCTCGGAGGTCGGCGAGGTAGTCGTCGATCACTCCGGTGTTCGAGTTCGACACGGTGCTGTGCAACGAGTCTGGCGGCTTCTGACGATCGTGATACCAACCGTTGACCTGTAGCGCGTCGCCGAGCGCAAATACGTCGAGTGCGACCTCGCTCGCCGGGTCGGCGGCCATCGCCACGAGGTGGAACCGCCCGTCGCCGAGGACACGGAGGCCGTCGATCTCGGCGATTCCCGCTCGCATCCGGTCGGCGTTGTCGAGAACGGATCGAGTGAGTTCGACGTAGCCCTCCATACCGAGGTGCTGAATTACCGCCCAAGCTGCTGCCATTGGCAGACCCGACCGGGTTCCTTGCAGGTTTGGCGATGCATAGAAGCCGCCAAGCCAGTCATCGAACACGAACGTTTGATACTTCCGAAGCTCCTTTGAGCGGTGCAGCACGACGCTGACGCCCTTTGGGGCATAGCCGAGTTTATGAATGTCGGCGGACATCGACGTGACGCCAGGAACCCGAAAGTCCCATGGAGCAACGGTGCGCCCAAGCCTCTCGGCGAACGGCACGAAATAGCCGCCCATGCACGCATCGACGTGGCAGTTGGCATCGACCGACTGTGCGAGTGCTGCGATGCCCTCGATGTCGTCCATGACGCCTTGGGGATACTGCGGCGCGGACCCGACTACCAGCGCGGTGTTTTCGTTGACGAGCTCGGCCATGGCCCGCACGTCGGCCGTCCAGTCGGGTCGCACCGGTGCCTTGCGCACGGTCAGCCCGAAGAGGTGTGCAGCTTTGTGGAACGCAGCGTGCGCGCTTTCGGCCAACACGATCTCGGGAGCGGCAACTCCTCGTTCGGCCTTGGCACGCTCGCGTGCGGCCTTCACCGCGCACAAGATCGATTCGGTACCACCACTCGTGAGAAAGCCAGCGACCCCATCGGGGCCGTTGAGCAAAGAGGCTGTCCAGCCGACTACCTCGGACTGAATTTCGCGCAACGATGGAAACGCAAACGTGTTGAGCGCGTTCTCGTGCAAGTACATCGAGGCGGCCCGCTCCGCGACCTCGCGAACCTCAGGCCCACCGTCGTAGACCATGCCGAACGTTCGTCCGTCTTCCCACCGAACATCGCTGGTGCGCTTCGCTGCAAGGTCGGCGATGACCTCAGTGGATGGACGACCAGCGACTGGGAAAGACATTTTCGAATCGTAGCCCCGCTCAATCTGTCGGGACATAGGTCTCTAGATGCGAGGCGCTCTCGCGGCGTTGGCTTCGATGCGGCTACTCCTACCGTTCCGCCACCCTATGTACCCGCTGCGGCGCCCTTGACTAGTACGACGAACCAGGTACCCTCGGCTATTGCACGAGGAGGTTGGCATCATGGCCAAGAAGTTCACAGACGAGCAGTCCTTTTGAACCAATGAGTAAGCGACGTCGAGGGTTCCCTTAGCGAAACCCGCGTCAAACGAGGCGACCGGAAGGTCGGCCTCGACAAAGAACTCATCGAGAAACTCGGTAACAACGATCCCTGTCCATGTGGGTCGGCGCGCCGGTTCAAGAATTGCTGCCGCAACAGCGGCAAATTTCGACGACTCCAATGGCCACTACTACCGCCGCGACTGAGCGGCAGTGCTGGCCCCTCCCCTACGAAGGCACAAATGACCACGCAAACACGCTCCAAGCGAATGGTGCGCAGCGGACGCATAGACCAACGCGATCGAGCAACCAAGAGACGGCGCCCGGAAGCGCCTTCTCATCACGACGGCGAAGAAGAACTGTTTGACACTTTGCTACGGCTCGCAACAGCCTTCCTCGATGAATTCAACGATGACTCAGGTGCCCCTATCCCCCTGGACCAGTATCTGTCGTTCGTTGCTATGCCTTATGTGCCGATAGCGGAGCGTCTACGACTCCTAGCAATCGCGTCTGAGAAGCGCGTGCCCTGGGAGATTATCGATCAGATCTACGCTGTGGCGACACACGAAGACCCGCTGGACACAGTCGTTCTTGCATCTCGGGCGATCACGGCGAGAAGGTTCGGCTACGGCGACCAAGCCAGGCGGGTCGAGCTTGAGGCAGCTCAACGAGGAGCAACTCTCGCTCCTGATCAACCCGAATGGGAGTATCGCCTCGGCATGTACTTCTACGACATAGAGCGCAACAACGAGACTGCGCTCACCCATTTCGACCGAGCGATAAGTCTTGGAGCAATCGACGGCTTGACCATGTTGTACCGGGCCCGCGCACTCCACGACTTGGGTCGATGGGATGAGGCAATAGCTGCGTACAACGATGTGCCGCTAGGCGACCTCGACAGGCCGTGGATGGCGTGGCGAATTCACTTTCTCATTGAGGAACGTGCTACCTGCCTCTACTTTGCCGGGCGCCGCCTCGAGGCGTTCAATGAGTTCGACCGCGTGCTAACTCGATACGAGACCCAGCCACATCTGTTGCCGCGGACCGAACACGATTCATTCCTACCTCTCGCCGCCGACAAGTTCCCGCAGCTAGCTGAACGGGTCGCGAACCTGTTCCGTTCGCTCTAGGGGCTACCCCTTAAGCCGCTCGTTGGTCGGATCAAAGAGTGGCCCCTTGACCATCGTGGCGACGTGATCGACCCCGGTCGCTCGGACGGTGACGCTGGCTCCGAGATCGATGCGGTCGGCATCGATGAATGCGTGCGCGATGTACGAACCCACGTTGAGGCCATCGCCGCCACCGGCTACATAGCCAATGACGTTGTCGTCCGCGGGGTCGCCGGACATGACCGGCTCCCACCCGTACACAACAGATCCTCGGTCGGTGAACTGCAAGGTGACGACCTTCTTTCGGATCGGCGCCGCGAGCGCCGCGTCCTTGCCGAAGAAGTCCTTGTCTTTCGACATCGCCCACGACAAGCCGCTCTCGGCCGGGCTGAACTCTGGCGTCGTGTCGCTGCCCCAGAGGCGGTAGCCCTTCTCCATGCGAGCCGAGAAGACCGATGCAGCACCGATGGCGGGCATGTCGAATTGTCGACCTGCTTCCCACAACGTGTCCCACACGTGCAGCGCATAAGAAGCTGGCACGTAGATCTCGTATCCGAGCTCGCCGACGTACGACAGACGCAGCACCTTGGCGGGAGCCATCCCGACATCGATGTTTTGCCACGTGTACCAGGGGAACGCCTCATTCGACAGATCGTCACCGCTGCACGCCTGAAGCACCGCGCGGCTATTGGGTCCCCAGATCGCGATCGGCACAACGGCCTCACCGAGGTCGGTGTAGCGAACCGCCCCGCTCTCGATAGCGCCCTCGGGGGCGAGCGACTGGTAGTAGGCCAACTCGGCTGCGAGGTTGCCCTTGCCGGTCAGGATCCACCACGAGTCGTTGGACATTCGTGACACCGTGACATCTCGAGCGACCATGCCCGACGACGTGAGGATGAGCGAATACGTGATCCCACCGACCGGAAGGTCGATGTAGGCGGTGCAGATGTGCTGCAAGTGTTCGAGGGCACCGGGTCCAGTGACCTCGATCGGGGCAATCGCCGCCGTCCAGTCGATGATGCCCACGTTCGCACGCATTTCGAGATGCTCGGCCCCCATGATCGGGCTCCACCCTTGGGCGTCGTACCCCGACCGTTCTGGAATCCGATCGCGGTGCTTGGCAACGAGAGGTTCGTTGGCCTCGTAGTAAAGCGGTGCCTCTTGTCCCGCAACAGGGATGTATTGAGCTCCGAGTGCCTCTGTTCGGGCATGACACGGCGAGTGCCGGACGTGTCGAACCGAACTCACGACATCGGTCGGATGGATGTCATCGAAGCCGATCTCGTAGAAGTACTTGGCCTGGCGAGACAGGAACATGTCGTTCGTCTGGTGGGCGAAGAAGCGGTCGATGTGGGCCTGGGTCATGTCCATACCCGGATCGCCGGTGGTCATCCATTGCGCCATCACTCGACCGAGCTCGCTCGCAAACGAGAGCCATGCTCCGACCGACGTCCACAAGCCCTTGATCTTTGTCTCACCGCAGACGGGCGAGCCGTCGACGGTGAAGGAGAACATGCCGTTGAAACCATCTCGGATCGACGCGTTTTCCAGCGCCGGCATGTGATGACGCATCTTGTCCCACGCGCTGTCGAAGTCGTCGGAGGTAAAGGGCATCTTGGCCGACTTCGGCAGCGCTGAGGGGTTAACCAACTTTGCTGGGTGGTCGTAGCTACCAATCCCGAGGTGATCGCCGTGCTGGCGGAAGTAGAGCGAGAGGTCGTCCATGGCCACGACAGGAAAGCTGACGTGGCTCGATGTATCGAGAGAATCGATCGGCGTGGTGTAGATGTACTGGTGCTCACCTGGATAGAGCGGCATCGTGAAGCCGGTCTTCTCTGCGAGCACCGGACCCCAAATATTGGTGCACACGATGGCTTGGTTGCACGTGATACGACCGAGCTCGCCGGTCGTGACAACAGCCGTGAGCCGTCCGTTGGCTTCTTCGATGTCGACGACCTCGGAGTGACCAACGAAACGGGCCCGCCCGGTGCCCTCGGCGACCTTCTGCATGGCGTTAGCGAGTCGCATCGTGTCTACGACACCCGACGATGGGATGTGGACGCCGCCGTGCACTGTCGACGGGTCGATCAGGGGCACGAGGTCGGCGATCTCGTGAGGGGTCAGCAGGTGTGCGTCGACGCCCTTGCTCAGTCCGATCTCGGCAAGGCGCTTGTGGCTATCCCACCGCTCGGCGGTGTTCGCGACCTGAACCGACCCATGGCGCCAGAAGTGTTCTTCGCCATCCACGGCGAGCGGCAGCGAGTCATAGACAGCGCGACTGGCGACGCCAAGCGTCGTGAAGAAGTGCGATGCGGTGAGCGTTCGAAGACCTCCCGGAGCGTGCGAGGTAGAACCATCCGTCACCGTAATGTCGCCTTTGTCGACAACGACCACATTGTCGACGCCCATGTCTGCGAGGTGGTAGGCGACGCTAGCGCCGATAATTCCGGCGCCGATGACGACGATGTTTGCGTCGGTGGTCATGGTTGTGTCTCCCCTGTGTTCTGGTTAGATCTCAGTCCGGCGCTGAGCCGCCTTCGGCGATTCGGCGTTCGACATATTCGTTCATTTCTTGGGCGATCGCGTCATCGATCAGCGGCGCCTCGAAACCATCGAGGATTCCGGTCCAGATCTGCGTGGCCCGCTCATCGGTTCGCTGAGAACCCTCCTCGGTCCATTGCTCAAAGTTCGCTCGACTAAACGCTGTCGGTTGAAAGAACGCCGTCTCGAATCGATCGAGCGTGTGCTGCGTGCCAAAGAAGTGACCGCCTGGTCCGACGTCGGTGATTGCGTCGAGCGCGAGGGTTGCGTCGTCGACGACGATCGGCTGACAGTTCTCGGCGATCATTTGGCACATCTCGATGTCGATCACGAACTTCTCGTAGCTCGCGGAGAGACCACCTTCCTGCCAGCCCGCCGAGTGCATAATCCAGTTCGCCCCGGCAAGGAACGCACCGTAGGTGTTGAGCATGGTTTCATAGCCGGCCTGCGCATCGACAACGTTCGACGCACTCGACCCCGAAGACCGCCACGGCAGCCCTACGTGGCGTGCGAGCTGACCGCTGGCGAGCGCACCCTTGAACGCTTCAGGTGTGCCAAACGATGGCGATCCCGACTTCATATCGACGTTGGAAGTGAACGCGCCATAGAGAACGGGAGCTCCCGGCCTCACGAGCTGGGCGAGCGTGACCGCAGCGAGCACTTCCATGTGCTGAAGAACTAGGGCTCCGGCAAGTGTTACCGGTGCCATTGCACCCGCCAAGGTGAAGGGGGTCATGATGTTGGGCTGACCCATGCGAGCGAAGTCGATAATGCCGAGCGACATCGGGATATCGAGCTGCCGTGGCGAATTGGTGTTGATGTTCGTCCAGCAACGGGGCTGCTCGGCGAACTCCTCATCGGATTCGATGCCATACCGGAGTTTCACAAGATCGAAGGAATCGCGTACTCGATCACGGCCTCGGGCAAAGAGAAACGGCGACTTGTCGGTGATGGTGAGTGTCGCAAAGCCAGAACGCAAGTGCCGGTGGTTGATCGGCACATCGTCTGGTTCGACACACGGCGCCGCGGCCGCCATGACGTCGTAGTGCTGGGTCAGGCGAAGAAAATTCTCCTGATCGGCCATCGTGCCCGCTCGCCGACCACCTCGGAGATCCGATACAAACGGCGGCCCGCCGACCGGCAACATCGCAAGACTGGCCCCTCCGATAGCAAACGACCGGTCTGGGTTGGGCGCATGGAGCTCGAACACCGATGGAGCATCGCTCAGCGCTTGGGCAATGAGATCGGGATCGATGCGGACGACATGATCATCGTCAGCCGAACATCCGTTGTCGACGAAGATGTCCCTGGCCTCGTCGAGGAGCACCTTGAGTCCCTCGTCGGCGAGGTATCGAACCGCTGAGTCGTGGATGTGAGCGACCTGATCGTCGGACAGGATCCGCAGTGGCTCGAACGGATTTGTCAACCGGCGGTGATGATCGGTGTTCACCTCGGGGCGAACCCGTGCAGCCCGTTCGCGGCGTCTAGTCACTCATCCCCCCTGTCACTCATCCGCCGTAGTGCTCCATCGTGTCTTTGCCTTCGCGCATCTCATCGATAGCTCGCTGAGTGTCGGCGATGGCCGACTCAAGCTCGGCGATCACCGCAGCCTTGTCTGACGTAAACGGCAGCTCGTCGATCAGCGTGGCCAACCGCCCCTGGGAACGCCAAGCGGCCATCTTTGCCCACTCGGTGAAGAGCACCTGATGATCGTCGACCACAAAAAGATCAGACGATCGGCTCTGATCGTCGGCGGACGTGTCGAGAGCGACGTAGCCGTTGACCATCGAGATCCGCTCATCGAGGTTGAACAGCGGCCCTGCCCGATGGACGACCATGTCGCCGTGTAGGGCAATGGCATACCCGGGGCCAGGGAAGTGCGGGGCCACGGTCCGATCTGCTGGCGGGGTAAGACCTTGTGCTGCGAGCTCGGCCGCTTCGTGCTTGGTGCCGACGAAGTACTCGAACCGACCACCGTCGACGTCGGCTGGGTCGGTGACCATCATGACGAAATCGAGCGGCAGGGTGTCGTGATGCCACTTGTCGATCGCGTTATCGAGGCTGTTCGGTTCGAAGTTCATGTGTCCGAGGTGGACAGGCATTGGATGCGGGGCGATCGGAATTCCATAGATTGCTTCGAGGTGGTTGCTCACGTCCTGGTCGATGCACAGGTCGCGCAACCACCGGGACCGGTAACACCCGCCGCGCAACATGTTCTGGATTCGGTCGCCAGCGGGTCGAACGAATTGCCGGAGTCGACGGGCGACGTCGAGCAGGATCTCTGCGCCTTCATCGCTCAGGACCCGAAACGGCGTGGAGGCTGCGACCGGGGTTGCCTTCGTGGCGATTTCGTCGTCGTGATATCCAAGCTCGGAGAGCATCACGATCTTCGACGGTGCCTCGAGCTGAAGATGCGTATCGGGGTCGAAGCTTGGCTCGTCGTCGAGCCACTGATATCCAGCTGGTTGTGTTGTCGGGAACGGAACCGCAATACCCATGCGAGCAGCATGATCGAGGACCTCGGTTGCGTCCAGTGCATCTTTTACAACTTATTCATGCAAGTGCTGCAGTTTCGATTACGGTCCAGCGAATGCTTCTCGACAGTGGCCACCTCGAACTTCTTGCAGCGCTGACACGACATGACACGCTCGCATCCGCGAGCGCCGCCATCCATCTGAGCCCGTCCGCAGCGAGTCGACGTTTGCAAGAAGCAGAGCGACGGCTTGGGTTTGCGCTCACATCGGTCGCTGGTCGGTCGATCAGCCTCACCCCCGCAGGCCGGGTCGTGGCAGACGCCGCTGTCGCAACCGAGAATCAGATCGCCGAGGCCGAGCTCGCGGCGCGTTGGCTCGGCAGTGGCACCGAGCGGCCATTGCGAATCGGTGTTGGCTTCTTCGACGCGATCGCGTGGGCGCTGCCAGCCCCCGACACACAAGCGATTTCGATCACCCGACTCGACCGCTCCGGCCCCGACCGAGCGTTGACAAACAATGTGATCGACATCTCGGTCGATGTGCGCAATGCGTGCCCACCGACAAACGCCGTAACGCTGGCCCACGACGAGCTGATGCTGTTCGTAGCGACAGATCACCCACTAGCGAAGAGCGAGCAGGCGAGCGCCGCCGACATCTCATCGTTTCGCTACCTTGGCTCTGCGCTCGATCCCCAACCCGGTTTCGAATTCGACGCGTTCTTCCGGCCATCTGGATGCTCCCCCACCGACATCACGACGATCGAATCATTGTCCTGCATCCTCGACGCCACCGCCTCGAGCACCGCGGTCACCATCCAACCAAGCCGCGTCGTTCCCGAAGCCCGAACCGACCTCGAGCGGGTTTACCTCGACAGGAAACTTCCCGTCGAGTGGATTGCCCTCACAAGTTCCCCACCGAGCAGTGCGGCTACCGAATATCTCAACGCTCGAAGATGAGCGAGAACTCGACAACGCCCTCGTCGCGGACCGATACCAGCTGAAACGACGGGTTCGCGATGCCGTAGTCGGCAAAGACGACCGGGACCGACCCGAGCGTCTCGATCTCCGCGCCTGCGCGGCGAGCCTCGATTGGAAATTCGACACCAACGGTCTGCCCTCGGAGGGTGAGCTCACCAATTGCCTGGGCACTAATGGTGACCCCGTCGTCTGGAATCGCACCGAGATCGATCGGTGCGGTCAGCACAAATGTCGCCTCCGGGAAGTCTCCGGCACGCATGATCGATTGCGCGAACTGCCGGTCCCGGCGACTGTCGTCAGAGGTAATTGTCGAGACCTGTACGGAAAATTCGGCCTGCGTAATTGCCGTGCCCTCAATGGACAGCGAACCACTGACGTCGCTCGTCCTACCCACTGCTTCGAAATCGCTGACCCCTCCGGCGAAATCCTCGATGACGCGATATCCGGCCACGGAGTCGGCCGCGACCACCCACAGACCTTCGACATCGCTCGCCGCATCTCCGGGAAGAACAGCATCTCCCGACACTGCGGCGTTACTCGGCTCGATGGTGTCAGCGTCGCTCGACTCGGCGCGCTCACCCAGTTCCAACTCAGCGGGGCCTTCATCACGCAGAATCGACCAGGGCGAGAGTCTATGTACTAGTAGACTCTCGTGATACGCTCCTCCAATGGCTCGACCAACCGGACGCCCGATCCGCGACGAACTCATTACTTCGGCAACAACCCTTATCCAGCGCTCCGGGGTAAATGGGTTCAGCTATGGCCAGCTCGCAGAAGCACTTGACATCACGGCGCCA
>CALLAA010000058.1 GCA_938002955.1 uncultured Acidimicrobiales bacterium | reverse complement strand
GGTGGGGTCTTGGATCAGTTCGGGGGTCTGACCCTAAACCTGATCGGTGGGGTCTTGGATCAGTTCGGGGGTCTGACCCTAAACCTGATCGGTGGGGTCTTGGATCAGTTCGGGGGTCTGACCCTAAACCTGATCGATGGTGGCGTGTGGGAGGGGGATTGTCGGGCTTGATAGGTTGCTTCAATGACGAACATGACGTATCGCAGGTTGGGTCGCAGCGGGTTGAAAGTAAGCACGCTGTCATACGGATCGTGGGTGACCTTCGGTGGCCAGCAAGGTCTCGACGCCGTTACCGAGTCGATGGCCGCCGCCCACGACGCAGGGTGCAACTTCTACGACAACGCCGAGGTCTACGCGGGCGGAGAGTCCGAAACCCTCATGGGCCAAGCACTCCAGCAGTTCGACTGGCCCCGGCAGAACTACATCATCAGCACAAAGTTCTTCTGGGGAATCTCCGACGACGTCAACAACAACTGGACCCTGAACCGCAAGTATCTGATGAACGGCATAGACCGTTCGCTCGAACGCCTCCAGCTCGATTTCGTCGACCTTGTGTACTGCCACCGCCCCGACCCCGACACCCCGCTCGAAGAGACCGTGTGGGCCATGCACGACATGATCGCTGCTGGCAAGGCTCTCTATTGGGGAACGTCGGAGTGGAGCGCTGAGGAGATCCGTGGTGCGTTCGAAATTGCGGAGCGCCATCACCTCCACAAGCCCGTCATGGAACAGCCCGAATACAACATGCTCAACCGCACGAAGGTCGAGAACGACTACAAGCGACTGTACGGCGACATCGGGCTAGGTCTCACCACATGGAGCCCGCTCGCTGGAGGCCTACTCACCGGCAAGTACGCCGATGGGATTCCTGACGGCAGCCGCGCCAGCCTGGAACGCCACGGATATCTGCAGGACAAGCTTCAAGAGGCCGAAGCGGTCGCAACGATCAACCGAGTCGTCGATGTCGCAAGCGAGCTCGACTGCAAGCCGGCACAGGTTGCGTTGGCCTGGTGTGCCTCGAATCCGAACGTGTCGAGCGTGATCACCGGTGCGAGCCGTGCAAGCCAGGTTGTGGAGAACTTCGAAACCATGGACGTCATCGACGCACTGACCCCCGAACTCGTCGCCCGCCTAAACGGCGAAGACTGATCGCCACGAATCTGTGGAGTCTGATGCACGTATATCGGGCACCAGACTCCACAGATCCGGGGTTTGTTTAGCGTTGTGGGGGCTTGCCGGTTCTGACGAAGTCGAGTGACTCCGTCACGTTGCGGCGCACGAAACGTTCGTTGCGGGGCGACGCAAGGTACCGGGCCGCGGCGAACAACGGTAGGTGCGATCCTGTTGCCTCGGCTTCGAGCTTTGCGGCAAGGCTGAGCTTGATCTGATGGGCGACAACGATGAATGCACCCGACTGATCAGCGAGCGCTGCATCGATGAGCTGGTCGCCCGCAGTTGATGGGTCAAGGGCAGCCACGGCGTTCAGCGCAGCCTGGGTATCTCGGAACCGGATCGCGTTGTGTATGTCTCCGGTTTCGGGGGTCGCAACGACTTCTTCTTCGATGCCGTGGCGCTGCTCGCCGCGGCTGCTGTCGAACAGTAGCCAGGTAGCAAAGAGTGCAAGGCGTGCCACGTGCGGGCCTGGGTCGACACTCCACGCCCAACGCACGGCATTGGTCATGGTCATCACATGGGTGATGTCGAGCCAGCCGAACGAATCGTCATCGAGAAATTCGACCTCGAGGCTGTGACGCAACATGCGCCGGGCCGAGGCGATCGATAGCGCATCGAGCAGTCCTGCAATGCCCGCCCCGGCCATCACGGCCTCGATGGCAACCTCGATGGGAGGTTGCTCAATGTCGAGTAGTCGATCGACCAGCTCGGGGTCTTCCCAAACGGCTGAACGTTCGACACGCGCCATTGCATCGAGGTGTGCCGCATCGATAACTCGCATGGCCTTGCGCATGTACGGCAGGAGATCCTCGCGGGTCTCCCAGGCGGTGGCAGTGGCAGAGTGGGGCAGGAGGTCGGCGGCCTTGTCCCAGCCAACGTGGTCGAGCAGCTCAAAGGTCTTCTGGACATAGATGATTCCGTGTCCGTATCCAAGGTGATGACGCGACGCCGCAGTGATGAACTCATGGCGCACGAGCTTCGGGTCGACGCCATCGGCGATCCATGCGAGTGCCTTGGCCCGTACAGCATCGATATCTTCTTCTTCCACCGCTTGCTGAAAGTCGGGCGAAGCATCGGGGGAGGGAAGCTCGTGTGGTTTGCGATCTCGTGCGACCTCGGCCAGGCCGCTGATTCCCTGAACCAACGCCAGCGCCTGATCGTCACCGGACCGCTCCAAGCCAATGGTCAGACAATCCGCTGCCATCGCCATCTCGTGACCCGGACCCCACTCTGCTCGTGGTGCTCCGTGACGGATGCCTTCCCACAGGATGTCTTGGGGCCGAGCGCCGGCGTTGAGCAACCTCGCCGTGTCTCGGGAGACCTGACCAATGTAATTGGCCTCGATACCGCGACGCAGGCTCGGCCATGTCGCTGAGCGGGTCTCTTCAGGAGTCGGCTCGGTCACCGATACGACGATGTCGTCGCCGTCGATCGTGACGGGATGACACGCCACGTCCTCTTCGCCCTGCGTGCACTGGCCGGTGCGAACATCGAACTTCCAGTTGTGCCACTGGCACACCACCATCTCGTCAGCGAGCGCTCCCGTAACGAGGCCGTACCCCTGGTGGGGACAGGCGTTGTCGAGGGCATGAATGCCGGACTGAGTGCGGATCACAGCAATGCGACGCTCGCCAACTTTGGCCATCTTCATGTCGCCTACGGCGAATTCAGAGACGGAGCCGACAGTGGCTGTCGTGGTGCGTTCGGAGGTGTTCGTCGATGTCATAGGGGTTACCATAAAAGTTCAAGTTCACTTGAAGTCAAGAGGAAATCTGTGGTCGCCAAAAATCCACCAGAGGACAATCCGGCTCATCGAGACGACGTGCTTACGGTAGGGCAAGTGGCCGATCGATGCGGAGTGGCCCCATCCGCAGTCCGGTACTACGACGAACAAGGGCTCATCGTGTCGACGAGAACCTCAGGAGGTCAACGGCGATTCAACCGCGAGACCATCCGGCGCATCTCCTTTATCCTCGCCGCACAACGGGTAGGCCGGCCCCTCTCCGAAGTTCGGGAAACCCTTGACGGGTTACCGAGAAACCAGACGCCGAGCCAAAACGACTGGAGTCGAGTTTCCACCAACTGGCGAGAGCGGCTCGACGCACAGATCGAAGGGCTGACCCAGCTGCGCGACAGGCTCGACGAGTGCATTGGCTGCGGCTGTCTCAGCCTCGATCGCTGCGCGATCTACAACCCCGAAGACAAGGCGGTCAGTCTCGGCGCCGGAGCCCGCTACTTGCTGGGTGATTCTGCCGACGGTCTCGCGTAGCGGTCGTGCCGGTCACGTGTCTGTTAGGGGACCGGGGGCAGCGTAAGTTCTTGACCGGGAAGTATCAGGTCCGGGTTGCCTGGCTCGATGAGGCGGTCGTGGTTCGCAGCGATCAGGATCCGCCAGTATTCGGCGATGTCCTCGTCGGAGATGGTTCTTGCGGTGCCGCCGCGCTCATCGAGCACGGTTTCCTCGGCAATCGACCAGAATGAGTCGCCGCTACGAACCGTCCAACGCGAGTCCGGGTCGGCCGCCGCTGTCACGCCGTGCTCCACCACGCCTTGCGCCTGCGCTGCGACATCTGGATGGCCGTCACCGGGCGCGACCTGATCCAACGTGAGCGGCGCGTCGAGTTCGTGAAGCGCTAAGGGTTGGGCGGCTGCGGCAGGCGCACTGCTTGGTCCGTCGTGCGAGGTCATGTGTACTGCAAGCGGCGCACCCACAGCGGTAATGCCCAACAGGACACCTGCAGTTGACGCGACCCATGACGGCACAAGTCGACCGAACGGACCGTCCTCCACACGCTCACCGAACAGGGTCAGGGCAACGATGATGGCGGCAAGGTAGTAGGCGAGGAAGAGTGCGAGCCAGCGAAGGATCGTGGCGATGACCAAGGTCGGGTCGTCGAACCACATGGAGAGCTCGTCGCTGCTGAAACCTGTCGGGCCTCGCAGGTCAAACCTCGCCATTCCATGGAGCACCACAATGGTGATGCCGAGCGCAACCAACGCTCCAGAACCTCGCAGGATGCGCGTCATGCGGAAGGGACGAGCGCAGCTTCGCCCGTTGCGGTCAGCTCGGTGCTGGCGCCAAAGAGCGCCCTACCGAGAACGAATTCGTGTGTAAACGAGAGCGCAACCGTCACTGCGGGCTCTGCGCCGGGCGTGACGGAGACCGGTGCAGCGGCAGCGGTCGGGAGGTTCGAGATCGCAATGCCGCCACCGAGCACACCGTTTGCGGCCCCAGGGTCGATGGCGAGCTCGCCGGTGTTGCGGAAGTGGTCGATGTCGAAGCCGACAGTTGCGGCGTCGTTCGCAAGCGAATCCGCGAGGTCGTTGAGCTGGCGCTGACGGAGATGCATCGCCCCAACCTCGAGCGTGACGGCTCCCAAGATCATGATGATGAGCAAGGCGATCGGAGCGAGCAGCAGGGTCTGGCCACGGTCATGCATCTTGCGTTGCGCACGCGTTGTCGCAGTCAGGCTCAGCATGATCCCTCAAACTCTCCGCTGCGATATGCATCAATTCGTTCACTGTGCGATGCGTCGATCGTCGTCAACGAACCGAAGTCTCCAAAGATCGGCAGATCGATGAGGGCGAGTTCGTATTCGGCAGTGATCGTCACCACCGCGCAGCGTTCGTACGTCCCGATCGACGGAGCGCTTGTGGTAATCGCACGGTCGTCTCGGCCGTAGGACGCCATCACGTCGTTCATTCGTGCCTGCGCATCAGGCCATGCCGTCGCCGGATCTGACTCGACATAGGTGCGAGCGCCCTCACGCGCGGCCGCTGACACGGCCAGAGAGGCGTCGATAACAGCCCAGACGTTCATGATGAGCATCGATCCGAGTACGAACGCGAGGACACCGAAGATCAAGAAGTCCGAGCCGGCGACGAAGCCTCGGTCGTCGCTGCGTCGCGTCGAGACGAACGTCGACATTCGGGTGCGCAGCGTCATGGCTGCTGCTCCTCGACGCGAACCTCAAAGGTCCGGTCGACGACGCCAAAGGCCCGGGCGTCGGACAACTGGGGGAGGAGCGCGTTTGTCTCCCAACGCACCGTTGCCTGAACCGTGTCTCCCACGATGTCGATCGAGAACGCGACATCGCTGCCTACCTCGGATCGGAAACGGGCTTCGGCCTCGGCCGGAGACAGCCCGTCCCGCTCGGCCACCCCGTGCGCGGCGTCGAGCGCGAGGCCCGTGATCACGGACGTTGCGTACAGGTTGTAGGTGACGTTGACGGCAAAGACCAAGAACCCGAAGAAGAACACCAGGCCAAAGGCCATGCTGATCAGTCCGGAACCTCTCTCTCGATCATCCCGTCTCCACGGGACTCTCATGAGTGTCCTTAGTTGCCGATCAGATCGATTTGATCTTCTGCCTTTTCGCCAGCGCTGGTCCCGATGCGCTCGAAGATCAGCCACATCGCCGCGCCGAGCGCAGCGATGATCAGGACCGCAATCGCCATTGAAATGACGCCTTCGCCGCGATCGTTTGTCAGGCGCTCACGGATTCCGGCTCGAACTCGAAGCTCGAGCAAACCGAGATGGCGACCTGCCGTTCGTGTCATCTCCATGTTGTTTCCTTCCACCACTGTTGTGGTTATTTCCTATCAGGTGGCCACAAAGTGTGGCCAATTACGACTGTTGTGGGCTACCCGAACGCACTGAGTGCGGTTGCGAAGGGGATCATCATCAAGATGACCCCAGGGATCAGTGCTGCGAGCGTTACCGGCACCCAGACCTGCTGGTTCTTCTTTTCGATCGACTCGAGCAGTGAACGGTGAGCCTCCGAGCGGATCGTGCGCGCCTCGGTGGCGACCATGCTCCCGAGGTCACCGGCTTCCTTGTTGAGCGAGAGGATCGACACAATGCGACCGACAGCTTCGACATCGACGATGTCGGCCCACTCTCGCAGTGCGGCCTGCTCACCGCTGCCCTGGCGAATGCGGTTGACGACGACCTGAAGATCCTGGGCGATGACACCCGAGCCGCGCGTGCTCACGCGTTGTAATGCAGCGCCAAGCGAGTAGCCCGAACCGAGCAACATCGCGATCTGCTCAGCGATTACCGGAAGCTCCTGAAAGGTGCGTTCCTTCCAGCGGTCCGACGCCGTGGCGAGCTGCTGTTCAACAATGAGGAAGGCAAGGAGTGGCGCGGCGACAACGAACATGAGCAGCACGCCACCGGGAAGTCCCAAGGCGATTCCGACGAGGGCAACGAACGTTGCTGAGCCGATAGCCCAGCCGACCTGGCGCAAGCGAAACTCCGACGCATCGATTTCCCAGTGGACTCGGCGAAGCCGGCGGGGCAGCTCCTCGCTGATGCCAAACACACGAGCCGCAATTCCGCCGATGGCCTCGGAAAGCGGCCGAAGCAGATCGCCGAAACTTTCGAGCGAGAGCAATTCTCGGCTCCGGGTCGATCGCTCGCCGGGCAGGTACGGCGAGACCCGAGCGGTGAGCGACTGATTCTTGAACAGACGGAATTCGCTGAGGATCAACGTGGCCCCGACGAACAGCAGAATGGAGGCTCCGGCCAGCAAACGAATCATGCGAACACCCGCTCTTCGGTCGGCATCCGCATAATGCGACCCGCCCACAGCCAACACGCCAAGATCAAGATGAGGGCGACGGCGACCAACGCCTGGCCAATGTCGGTGCTGTAGGCATCTCGGCCGTCACCGATGCTCAGACCGGTAAGCGCCATGCCTACCGGAACGATCAGCGTGAACCATCGAGCGAATCGCACGCCGGCCTGACGGGCGACTGCGTCGCGCCGGTGCTGTTGGTCGGTCATGCGGTCCTGCGCAAGGGCGCCGAGCCGGTTGCCGACCTCGCCGCCGCCCAACTCGTGGGCGGTCAGCAACGTCTCGGCCACGATGTCGGCCGTATTGTGGCCCAGCTGGCTCTTGAGCACGTCGAGAGAGCGGGCGAAGTCGGTGGAGATCAGCCATTCGCGATGTGCAGCCTGGAACGCCGGTTGCAGGCCAGGGTGGCTTCGAAGGCCAGCCTCGAAGGTCGCTTGCGGAATCGATCGGCCGAGGGTTCCGGTCAGCAACCGGATCTCCTCGATGATCGCCGGCCATGCTCGATGGGCATGGTCGATCATTCGCTCGTGACGGACCCGAGCCACGCCGACCGGGGCGGTGGCGGCGAAGACCGCAATGATCAGCGCAGGAATGACCCCGCCGAAGAGCAGCGAGCCAAACGCGAAGCCCGCCAATGCCAAAACGACCATGGCCGCCACGAGCGCCCGTGGGTCGAAGTCTCCCAGGCCGAGGCTCGATACGACAGCCCCGACTCGGTCGTGATCGGCTTTGACCTCCGCGGTCGGGCCGGGCTGAACGCCCTTCCACCCAAACGCGAAGGCCGAGTACATGAGGTGAACGCCGTAGGCAGCCACGAGCGCCAAAATCAACGCGATCACGACGGCACCCCTGGGTTGCCAACCTGGGGTTGCGGCATCGGCGCCCCTTGGGGGAGCACGCTTCGTATATCGATGCCGACGCTCGCCATCTGCTCGGCGGCCCGTTGCGGCACTTGGCCGGTCCACTCGAGTCGGCCCGAATGTGGATTGCGCTTGAACACTTCGGTCATCGTGAAGCTGGTCGAACCGGCCGCCGATGTCAGATCTTCCACACACGCGATCTGATTCACCCGGGGGCCGTTTGGGGTCCGGACGGTGTGGACGACGACATCTACCGCCTGTGACACCAAGTCGTTCAACGCCGCCATTGGGATGTCGCTCGACGTCTCGGCCAGCTGGCAGACGAATCGCAAACGGGTCAGTGCCTGCCGTGCCGAACCGGCATGAATCGTCGTGAACCCGGTGACACCGCTCGACAGGGTCATCATCAGCGGTAGTGCTTCGCGGTCCCGAACCTCGCCAACGATGGCGACGTCGGGTGCCATGCGGAGGAATCCGCCAACGAGGCTTCTCAGGTCGATACCAGGACGATCTGGGCGGCCACCGCGTGTCTGCATGCTCGCGACATTCGGCAGCGGCACATCGGCCTCGAACACCTCTTCGGCCACGACGACCCGCAGCGTCGGGTCGAGCTCGGCAGCGCAGCAGGAAAGCAGCGTCGTCTTGCCCGCTCCGGGGACTCCGGCGAACACCATCGACAAGCTCGATTGCACGCATGCCCGAAGGAAATTCGCCCCGTCGACCGTCACCGTCTCGGAGGCGACGAGCTCGCCGAGCGAGCGGAACGACATTCCGGTGAACTTTCGGATGTTGACGATCATGTGTCCGCCGCGAGCAATGTCGCCGTGCACGATATGCAAACGCGAACCGTTGTCGAGCTGGGCATCTTGTAGGCCAGCGGTCGGATCGAGCGCTCGGTGGGCTCCGCTCGAGCGGTCGACGATTCGGGTCATCGTGCGAAGCACGTGATCGTCATCGTGGAAGGCTTCGTGGTGATAGCCGGAGGGGCCCCGGTGGCGTTTGACAAAGATCTGGTCGGGAGCGTTCAGCATGATCTCCCATACGTCGTCGTCCTCGAGCAACGCGGTCAGCGGGCCATACCCGGTGAGGTTGGACATCGCTCGATCGACGATGACCTCCGGCTCGGTCAGATCGATTCGCCGAATCCCGCGACGGAAGTCGGCTCGCCATTGATCGACCAGCTCGCGGACGATGCCGCGCAGCTGTTCATCACCCTCGGCTTGGCCGGGTGAGATATTTCGATCGTTGGCAACCTCGAGCGCGAGCCGCTCGAGCTCTTCGAGCGGCGACGAATCGGTGTCGGTTCCGAGCACATCAGTCATCGTCTTCGCTCCATGTGCCGAGCGAACCCGGTGTCACCGCTACCGGGACGGGTTCTGGGTTCGGTGCCGCGAGTAGCGGCTCGGTGTGGCCGAGAAGTGCTGCAGCGGCATTGGCCAACGGGTTCGCGAGCGCCCCCGGAATCGGATCGCCGTCGCGGAGCGCCGATTCGAGGTGTCGTCGCGTTGGCAAGAAGATCGGACTCGGTACGTCGTTCGCGTCGGCGATCCGGCTGCTCAAAAGGTCAGCGATTGCCGAACTGATGCCAGCGCGGGCTCGAGGCTGGCGGGGCCCAAAGTTGACGACCGGGAGGATCCGGGAGCCGGGGATGCCGAGGCTGCTGAGATTGAGAATGGTTCGTACGAGATGATGCACGCCCCAAGCACCTTGGGTGCCGACAACCAGGACGAGATCGGACTGCATCGCTGCCATCCGAGCGAGACGATTTCTGTCTTCGATATCGTTCGATCCGGTTTCGGCTGCACCATCGAACTCGCCGGTGATGTCGCAGATCGTCGTCTGATACTGCGTCATCAGCGTTGTCCAGCTCGCGGACAACGCCCGGGCAGGAATCGAAATCCAATCGCGCTCGCTTCGCAATCCCAGCAGCAGGTCGTAACCGCGTTCGGGGAACGAGTGGATGCTGCGAGCAGCTTCGGCGGCGTTGGGTACGCCGAGCCGATGGCTTTCGACCAGTTCGGTGAGTCCCGGCACGACGTCGCGCGCATCGTGGAACATTGCCTGGCTCGACCGGAGCGCCATGTCGGCGAGCAAGAGTGGCTGACGCTCGGCGTGTTTCGCGAGTCCTTGGGCCAGTGCCATTGCGACCGTTGAGGTGCCGAGTCCACCGGCACCGGTCACGGTCACGACACGACCGAGTGCCGGTCCGTCGGTCGGCGCCGCGGTGTGTTGTTCTGCGGTTTCGCCACGTCCAATCGGGTAGGCATTGTCCTCGAGCGCGGCGAGAAGGTCGCCGGACTCAAAGCGCTCGGGGAGAACCGCTCGTGCCCCGAGTTCGGCCCAATCGCGATCGACGAGGCCGTGATCGACAACGATCGGCGCGCAGCCGACAGCGTTGGCGAGATCGAGAAGGTCGCGATCCAGGCCCGTCGAGGATGCGTCGGCGAGTAGGGCAGAAAATGGTCGCCCTGACTCGAGTCGGGAGATGACCTCCGACACCGAAATACACTTGACGAACTCGACCGGCAATGCGGCTTCGTTTGCCCAACGTCCGACGCGTCGGAACCACTCCCGTCGAACCGGTGCGACTCCAAGGACGACGAAGCGTTCGTTCACTGGTCGATCGATTCTGGCAAGGTCACATTGGTTGCTCCGGTAACGCCGATGATCGAGACCTCTCCGGTAAGCGAGGCCATGACGATGTCGCTTGCGATCGACCCGTCGGCGATGCCGAGGCGAAGAATCGAGTTGGTTCCTCCGAACTCTCCAACGCCCGAGTACGACAGGACAACGACCCGATCAGCGATCAGACGGGTCGTTGCTGGTTGGCTGTCATCGAACGTCGCCAAGACCGAAACCAGCTCTCCGGGGGAGAGGGACGCTGGGGCGCGCCCGGGTTCGATTTCGATCGAAACCTCGGCTAGGCCAGACGGAACCTGCTCAGGAGTTCCGGTCGCCACATTCGAACGTTGGATGAACTCGAGCCGTGCAACCGGGCCCAGGAGCACCGAGCCATAGAGCGCCTCAGGATCCGACTCGACCCAGGTCGCATCTTCGGCCAGGCGGATCGTGATCTGCGCAAGATGCTGCGGTTCGAGGACCGTGCCCGGGGCGAGATCTTCTCGAGCAACGACAACGTCTTGGAATGTTGCGTCGTCCCCGAGTCGGTTTGCGAACAGTACGCCGAGTACAGCGAGCGTGACGAGAAGGCCGCCCAAGACCGCTCGGCCGGTGGGTAGGCGTCGCTTTGCACGCAGTACTGGCTGCTGGGTATCGGTCATCGCTGCGCTCCCTGGTTGTGGCCGTTTCGGAATCGATAAGGACTCAAAGGGCCTGAAATGGTGTTACGGTGGACGTCATGACGCAAGCAGATGGCGATTGGCTCTCCACCAAAGAAGCGGCGTCCGCGTTGGGACTGACCCCTCGGACGCTCTACCGGTTGATCGATGAAGGGCAACTGCCCGCATACCGATTCGGGCGAGTAATCCGCTTGAAGCAAAGCGAAATCGACTCGTTCGTTGGCAATAGCCGCATCGAGCCCGGTGAGCTCGAGCATCTCTACCCAGAGGTTGCGCCAGCCGAACAGGGCGCTGACGCATAGCTGGTCGATCCATGCGCTGAGGCCTTGTCGTTGTGCGGTCATAGCGAGATCACGACCTGATCGATCGCATGGAGCGGCACGGTGACCGTGTCCGCATCGCCGTCGAGGCGAATGATCATCTGATCCACACCGACCCGTTGCACCGAACCCATCAGTCGATTTCCGGTCGACATCGTCAACGCGAGCCGATCGTTGTCCTCGCTGTATTCATCGAGGAGCTCCGCGAGTTCTGGCCCGGAGTCGATGTGGGCAACATCGCGATCGTGGCCCGGGCCTTGTTCGACGAGCGCTTCGATAGCGAGACGACGAACGAGCACCCGGTTCTGCCCGTCCGACGGCGAGATCACGACGACATCGGGACCGAGTGCGGTCACGGTTCCCCGAATCGTATTTCCGGTTCGGGTGACCACATTGACCGGCGCTCGGGTCTCGGCGAGTTCGGTCAGGGTTCCCGCGAACGTACCCGACAGCGCCGCCGCAAGTGCCCGATCTGAACGCTGCAAACGCTCGCGCGCCGCTTCGGCTCGACGCGCGCCGTCGGTGAGATCGGTGAGTTGAGTGTCGAATGGGGAAGGGTCTTGGGCCATCGCCGCCGGTGCTTTCGCTAAAGGTAGAACCGATCTTCGCGGTGTCTGGACGCTGCCGAAATGGGCCGCTTTGCCTATGAAGGCAATACCTGGCCTACTCCGATGTCGCCGAACGGGCCGGACGCATCATGGCGATGGGCCGATGGCCCCTAGCTGCTGGTCAGTGATGCTCCGGTGAAGCGAACGGTCATGATCGGCAGTGCGCTGGTACGATAGGTGGGCTGACCTGTGTTAGGTCCGATCACCTTTTGAAGAAGTACAACTTGCCTGAACAAACCGTCACTATCCATGTCGCTGGTAACCACCTCATGACCAGCTTGCTTGGCGAACGAGATGCATATCTCCGAGTAGTTGAAGATCGCTTTCCGAACACGGCTCTTCACGTTCGCGGCAATCAGGTGTCCATCACCGGCGAGAATGCAGAAAAGGCTGGCAAAGTCGTCGAGGAGCTCGTGCTCATGCTCGAGTCAGGCCAGCCCCTCGACGCGCGCATCGTGACCCGGACCGTCGATCTGGTGGAAGAGGACGAGCGGCCATCCGAGGTCTTCAACTCCAACGTCTTCCGCACCGCATCGGGCCGAACAATTCGTCCGAAGTCCGCCGGGCAGCAGCGATACCTCGAAGCGATTGCCAACAACGTGATCACCTTTGGCATTGGCCCAGCGGGTACCGGCAAGAGCTGGCTCGCTGTCGCCATGGCATTGCAAGCGTTGCAAGCCGACCGCGTCGAGCGGATCATCCTCACCCGCCCAGCCGTCGAAGCTGGCGAACGTCTCGGGTTCTTGCCGGGTGACCTCATGCAGAAGGTCGACCCGTATCTTCGTCCGCTCTACGATGCGTTGTACGACATGACCGACAGCGAAGGCGTGACCCGCCTGATGGAGAAGGGCACCGTCGAGGTAGCTCCGCTCGCATTCATGCGTGGTCGCACGCTGAACAACGCGTTTATCATTCTCGATGAAGCACAGAACACGACCCCCGAACAGATGAAGATGTTCCTGACCCGAATCGGCTTCGGCTCTCGCGCAGTAGTGACCGGCGATATCTCTCAGGTCGACGTCCAGGGTGGCCGTTCCGGACTGGCTCACCTCGAACGGATTCTTGGGGACATCGATGGGCTTTCGTTCGTGCGCCTCGGCAGTAAGGACGTTGTCCGGCACTCCATCGTGCAGGCGATCGTCGACGCGTACGAGACCGACGACAGCCGGAACAACCGCAGCAACCGGAACGAGTCGTGAGCGGCAAACCTACGGTCGTCGCGCTCGACGAACAGCGCGTTCGATCGATTTCGACAACGCGTTGGGCCCAACTCGCAAGCGACGTGCTTATCGCTGAAGGCATCGGCGATGGTGCCGAACTGAACCTGACATTCATCGACATTGATGAGATGACGGCGCTGAACATCGAGCACATGGATGGCACCGGTCCGACCGACGTGCTGTCCTTTCCGCTCGACGACTCCGACGACGTGGTGTTCAGCGATCAGACGAGGTTGCTCGGCGACGTTCTGATCTGCCCCCCAGTGGTTGTGAAGCAAGCCCCAGGGGATCCTGACGATGAGATGGCACTCATGGTCGTACATGGCGTATTGCATATCCTCGGCATGGACCATCAGGAGCCCGACGAAGAAGCAGAAATGAAAGCGGCGGAGAAACGCCACCTCGATCGGTGGCGATCGTCGTGACCGATGCTGTCGCTCTTCTTATCGGCCTTGCGCTGATCGCCTTGTTGATCGGACTCGCCGCAGCTGAGTCGGCACTCAATGGCATCAGTCGGTCCCGCGCTGAGGCCCTCGAAGAGGACGATGTGCACGGCGCAGCGGAGCTTGTCGATGATCTCGCCGACCGAGGGCGGTTGCTCGCTCCGATCCTCGCCCTATCCCTTTCGGCCCAACTGACACTCGGTGCGCTGGTAGCGATCGTTGTTGAGCGACGCTTCGGAATCGTCTGGATACCGCTGGCTATTGCGGTTCTCGTCTGCATCATGGTTGTCATTTCGGAGTCCGTGCCAAAGACGTGGGCGATGAGAAACATCGATCGGGTGGCGCCTTCGGCTGCACGGATCAGCCGCGGGGTTCGAGCGGTTCCACCGCTGCGCTGGATTCTTCCCCTTCTCGGATGGCTCGGCTCGTTCATCCTTCGTCGGACGGCCCGAAGCTCAGGCGCAGTGGCGTCCGAAGAAGAGATTGTGGCGATCACCGATGCGGCCGTCGCTGCCGAGGTGCTCGACCGCGACGAGGGCGAGATCATCCAGTCGATTGTTGACTTCGGCGACACGATCGTGCGTGAGGTCATGGTTCCTCGGCCAGATGTCCTTGCCGCATCGTCGGACACCACCATCGACGACGCGATCGCGATGATGGTCGAGCGTGGCGTGTCTCGAATGCCGATCTACTCGACCGACATCGACGACGTCCGCGGAGTTGTACACATCAAGGACCTCTTTGCCCGCGTTCAACGAGGCAGAGGTAGCCATTTCGTCTCGATCGCACAGCGCAAGGCCGTGTTCGTGCCGGAGACCAAGCGCGCCGCCGACCTGCTGCGCGAGCTGAAGGGTGTTCCCACGAGCCAGGTGGTCGTTATCGACGAATACGGCGGCATGGCCGGGATCGTCACGCTCGAGGACCTGATCGAAGAGTTCATCGGCGAAATCGTCGACGAATTCGACGCGGTCGAGGAGCCATTGCTCGAGCCGCTGCAAGCTGGCGAGTGGCTTGTTCACGGTCGAATCCCAATCGATGAGTTCAACGAACTGATCGACGCTGACCTGCCCGACGACGACTGGGACACCCTCGGTGGTCTGATCTTTGACGGTCTCGGGCACGTGCCTGAAGTAGGCGAGAGTATTACGGCCGAGGGGTTCACCCTGACGGTCGAGGCGGTTGAAGGACGCAGAATCACCCGGGTGCGCGCTGTGCGTGCCGGCGAGGTTGCCGAAGAAAAGGCAGAGTTGGCCAACCATGACTGAGCAAGTACACCCAGAAACAGACGAGCTCGACGACGGCGTCGACGTAACAGAGGAGAACAGCAGCCTTCTCGACTCGATGGACTTCGGCGGTTTCCGTTCCGGTTTCGTGACCCTCGTCGGCCGACCCAATGTTGGCAAGTCGACGCTGCTGAACAAGATTCTCGGCGAGAAGGTGTCGATCGTCTCCGACAAGCCGCAGACGACCCGTAGCCAAGTGCGAGGTGTCCTCCACCGAAGCAACATGCAGCTCGTCTTCGTCGACACGCCCGGTATCCACAAACCACGCGGTCCGTTGGGCAAGCGGCTTAACGAATCGGCGGAGTCGAGTATCGGCGATGTCGACGCCGTCTGTGTCCTGATCGATGCGACCATGCCGATCGGGCCCGGCGACCGATGGGTGATCGAACGCTGCCCGAAGGACACGATCCTTGTCGTCAACAAGACGGACAAGGCTAACCCTGAGCAGGTGCTCGGGCAGTTGGCTGGGGCCGGCGAGTTCGACCTCGATGCGTACTTCCCAGTCTCGGCGATTACCGGGGAGGGCGTCGACGCATTGGTCGCACATCTTGCGTCGCGAATGCCCGAAGGCCCGCCCTATTACCCCGAGGACATGGTCAGCGATGCCGCCGACGCGTTCTGGGTCGCCGAGCTCGTCCGCGAGCAATTGCTCGGCGTGCTCAGAGACGAAATCCCGCACTCGATCGCGACCCGTGTGACCGAAATGGAATGGCCGCACATCCGCTGCGAAATTCTCGTCGAGCGCGATTCTCAGAAGGGGATCGTTATCGGGAAGAAGGGCTCGGTGTTGAAAAAGGTGGGCACGGAAGCCCGAAAACAGCTCCGCGAAGGCACGTACCTCGAGCTGCAGGTCAAGGTGTCGAAGAACTGGCAGACCGAAGCCAGCATCCTGGACCGCCTCGGCTACTGAGGAGCTGGCGGCCGGAACCGTTCGCGAAACCAGATGTGAACTTCGTTGCAATTGCTTGAGTAGCGCGGTGCTAGTGCCGATGGCCTACCCGTGGAACCTGAACTCACCGTCGATGTCCAGAACGTGACCCGCCGCTTCGGCGATATCACTGCACTTTCCGAGCTCGATCTTGCTATCCCGAAAGGGGCGATCACCTGTCTGCTCGGCCCCAACGGAGCGGGTAAGACAACGGCCATTCGCATGATCACCGGAGCGCTCGGACCTGACGTTGGTACGTCGCGCGTATTCGGCATGGATCCAGCAGGCCCCGATGGCGAAGAGGTTCGTCGTCGCTGCGGCGTCGTATCGGCAAAGCCTTCGCTGTATGACCGATTGAACGGCTGGGACAACCTTCGCTATGCAGCCGAGCTCTACGGCATTGGGCGCGGAGACGCCGCCGACAAGCGAATCCGAGAAGCTGCGGCCGTCTTTGCAATCGAAACATCGCTCGACCACAAGGTCGGTGGCTACTCGACGGGTATGAAGACCCGTCTTGCGCTCGCTCGCTCGATCCTTCACGACCCTGATCTACTTCTGCTCGACGAGCCAACTTCTGGACTCGACCCTGAAAGCGCATTGGCCGTACTTGAACTGATTCGCGGTATGACCAGCGATGGCCAGACCGTCCTCATGTGCACCCACCTGCTGCTCGAAGCCGAAGGTCTCGCCGATGAGATCGTGGTGATGCAAGCGGGCACCAGCCTGAAGGCGGGCCGTCCAAAGGACCTCACGAAGGACTACTGGCCAACTCAGCAGGTGAAGATCTCCTCGACGCTTCCCGAAGGTCTCGATGCGCTCGCTGGCCACGAACAGGTCATTGCATATGAGCGCGAAGGCGACTCGGCAATTGTCGATATGGATTCGCACGATTCGATTCCGGCACTCGTTGCAGCGCTCTCGGCTCGCAATGTTCCGATCAGCGGCGTGATTCCGTTGAGCCCTTCTCTCGAAGATTTGTACTTCGCTATCCGACGTGAGCACGGCTCGGTCGAAGGCGAACTCGCTCCACCAGGGGGATCATCTGGTCGCCCCGTCCGTATCGACATGGCATCTGCGCCGAGCAGTGCCGCAGCGTAAGGAACCGCACAATGAATTGGAATCGTACGCTCACGGTTGCCCGCACCGACCTGAAGCAGCTCATTCAAGCTCGGGACTTCTGGGGACCAATGGTCGTCCTTGGGGCACTGTTCTTTGTGATCCTGCCAACGATCTTGCTCACCATGATCACCCAGATCGGAACCGTCGGGTCGCTCAACCAGATCTCAGAGACACTCGAAGTTTTGCCTGCAGACGTGCAAGAACAGGTGCAAGGATCGTCGCCCGAGGGCCGGACCGGATATGCACTGGCCGTCTTCCTATTCGCCCCGGTCGCGGTCATCGTGCCCCTCACCATCTCGACCGCGGTCGGCGCTGCCACCATCGTGGGCGAGCGCGAGAAGGGCACTGGCGAGTTCCTCGCGAACTCCCCGGCCGATGTGAAAGAGATCTACGTCGGCAAGCTGATCGCAAGCCTGCTACCGGGCTACATGACCACCGCGATTGGCTTCGGGATGTACTCCGTGGTTGTGAACCTCACGGTGGGGCCCGAGGTCGGCGGCTGGTTCTTCCCAACCGCTCAGTGGTGGGTCATGATCCTGTGGGTACTGCCGCCCTTCCTGGCGATCTGTCTGAGCTTGGTGCTTCGGCTCTCGGCGAAGGTGCAGTCCACGGCGGCGGCGCAGCAGGCCTCAGGTCTGATCAGTCTTCCGCTCATCATGCTTGCGTATGGCCAAGCGACGGGCGTTCTGCTCGGCGCCGGTTGGGTTCCGTTGGTGCTCGGTGCGGTTGCTTGGGGCGTTGCCCTTCTCAGCCTGCAGCGTGGTGTCCGTTCGGTTACACGATCACGCCTACTCGGCGTTGCCGGAGGCATCTAAGGGTTTCGGGGCAGCTCGACCCTCGAGGTCGACGAGCCCAGCTCTATGCGTCGCGGATCGTCTTGAGAAAGTCGATGGCCTCGTCCCGGCTCTTTGTCCGCTTGAGCGGGGGGAGCGCCTTGATGAGGTCCCATCGATAGCTCTTTGATGTCGCGAGCCGGCTGTCGAGAACAGCGACAACTCCTCGATCGTCCTGAGAACGGATGAGCCGGCCTGCGCCTTGCGCGAGCAGCATCGACGTCCGAGGGAGATCGATCTCCCGGAAGGCCGCTGACCCAACGAGATCTCGCCGAGCGCCGAGCAGCGGATCGTCGGGTCGAGGAAACGGCAACCGATCGATGATGACACAGCTCAATGCGCGGCCGGGAATATCGACACCTTGCCAAAAGCTCATCGTGGCGAGCAGGACTGACTCCTCATCCTCCATGAACGTGTCGACGAGGACCTGCTTGGGCGAGTCGCCTTGTGCGAGCAGCTGATAGGGGAGTCGGTCGAGCAGATACTCCTTGGCCAGGTTCATCGAACGCCACGAGGTGAAGAGGGCGAGGGTGCGACCGCCCGCAGCCATAACGAGTGCTTCGATCTCGTTGTGTACGGCGTCTCGGTAGTCGTCGGAGCGAGGATCGGGCATGTGGGCGGCGCAGTACAGGAGGCCCGCATTTGCAAAGTCGAATGGACTGCCAACGTCGATCGTCTTATGGACGTGTTCGTCCAGTCCAAGCCGTGCTGGAAGGTTTGGGGGGATTGTTGCACTTGTCAGGATCGTGGCCCGGTTTGAGAACAGGTGGGTTGAGAGCACGTTGGATACGTCGATCGACGCGACCTTCAGCGACGGGTTGCGTTGTCCCTCGACCCAGGCGACGGTGCCGTCGACCATGTCGAGGGCGAGGTCGATGTCCATCACGAGGTGCGATGCTGCGGTCGTGGCCCGTTCCTTCTTGCCAATGACGTCGGGCGACGATTCCTTGGGGATCTTGCGCAATGCGTCGAGCGCTCGATTTGCCCGGTCGCGCGCACGATTGAGCGAGCGGGCAAGGTCGTCGTCCATGTCGCCATCGTGCAGGCGGTTGCCCATATGCGGTTCGAGGTCGAGGCCAAGCTGATCGCCAATGTCATAGAGGTCGGAGACAAGACCGTCGTCGGCGATGATGGCCTTGATGGTGTTGGCCAAATTGCGGAGGCGGCCACCGGTCAGTTCGAACCCTGCCGCGCCGGCGACGATGTCTTCGATCTGGTGGGCCTCGTCGATGATCGCAACATCGTGTTGGTCGAGGATGGCTCCTTCGGTGACGAGGTCGAGCGCATACAGGTAGGTGTTCACGACGACGACGTCGGCGGCCTTGGACCGCTCCCTCGCGATCTCGGCAAAGCACGTGCCACCCATTGGGCACTTTGCTTGCCCCGGGCACTCGGTCGGCCCGACGCTAACGGCAGCCCACGTCCGGCCCGATGGTTCGATCGGGAGCTCGGCGCGATCGCCGGTGCCGGTGCGCTTCACCCAATCGAGGATCGTCTCGAGGTCGTCTGCGTCGACGTTTGCGTCGTCGCTGACATCGAGACCCAGCTGTTCGCCTTCAGCTTCGATCTCATGGAGCCGTTGACGGCAGACATAGTTGCTTCGGCCTTTGAGGACGGCGTAATCGAACGGCACATCGAGATGGTCTTCGAGAAACGGCAGGTCCTTATTTGCGAGCTGGTCCTGGAGCGCCTTTGTGGCGGTTGCGATGACGGTTCGCTTGCCGCTGAGGATGGCGGGCACGAGGTAGGCGAGAGACTTGCCTGTGCCGGTGCCCGCCGACGCGATGAGATGTGTGTTGGCCGTGATTGCATCGGCGACAGCCTGGGTCATCTCTCGCTGGCCGGGCCGATCCTCTCCGCCGCCTGGAAGTTCCTCTGCCACAGCCGCAAGCGCGGTGGTCGATCTCTCGCTCAGCCCCATGGCTGGCACTCTACGGCTGTGTACTGACATTGATGCGAGTGCAACGGTCCGCCGGATCGGGGTCTGTTCACGGGACATAAAGAGAACACGTCAATCCGCGCTCAGCGGCCGATGGCGCGAGTAGCTTGCATCCTGATGGTTTCGATCGATCTCAACGCTGTGCCCAAGCACGTCGCCTGCGTCATGGACGGAAATGGCCGATGGGCCGAGCAACGCGGGCTGCCTCGGATCGAGGGCCACAAGATGGGCGAGCACGCACTGATCGAAGCGATCGAGGGTGCGCTTGAGCTCGGTGTCGAGTGGCTCACCGTCTATGCCTTCAGTACCGAGAACTGGAAGCGTCCGCCCGATGAGGTCAAGTTCCTCATTGGGTTTAACGAGGACATCTTGATTCGGCGTCAGAACGAATTGCACGAGAAGGGCGTCCAGATCCGCTTTGTGGGCCGGAACGATTGGCGAGTGCCGAAGCGTTTGACCAAGCGCATGAACGAAGCGAGTGAGCTCACCCGCAAGAACACCAAGCTCAAGTTCACCATTGCCTTTAACTATGGCGGACGTGCCGAGATGGTCGACGCGATGAAGAGCCTGATGAAGGCCGGCGTATCGCCCGACAAGATCAACGAGAAGATGATCAGTCGCCATTTGTACGATCCACAGATGCCCGAGGTCGATCTGATGATTCGTACCTCCGGCGAATATCGCACGTCCAACTTTTTGTTGTGGCATCTCGCGTATTCCGAGATGTGGTTTACCGACACGCTGTGGCCGGACTTCGACCGCTCCGACGTAGCGAAGGCCATCTACGACTTTCAGAATCGGACCCGACGTTATGG
>CALLAA010000057.1 GCA_938002955.1 uncultured Acidimicrobiales bacterium | reverse complement strand
TCCGAGATGTAGTTGGCCGTCGAGGTCACGTGATAGTGGTACACGTCCTCGTCGAATTCCGGTGTTGGTCCTGTGTGGCCCAAGCACTCGTCGAGGTCGGTTGGCTCATCGCCACCCACGTCCTGAGGGCCGTAGATCGGGATGCCATCGAACAGGTACCCAATGAGCGTCGAGTGTTCACCATCGGTGTCGACGGCATCGGTGATGCAGAACGGAATGCCGTGGTAGTGATAGCTGATGCCGTTGGGCAACGGGTGGCCACCGCACGCATCGATGAAGGGGACGCCGTCGATGGTCGAGTTGTCGTCGTTGGCAATCGTCCCCGAGCCATCCCCTTCGAATGGGTCGAAGAAGACCGCTCCGCTGATCGCTACACCGATCGCCCCGTTGCCGGTCTCTGTTGGCGAGTCTGCGATCTCGGGCACTATTGGGATCTCGAAGCGGGCGTTGTACGACTCGACACCGCCGGCGATGTACTTGCCGTCGCGACCATCGGCGAGGTAGGTCTCGAGATATTCATGTGATGGCAGCCCATCGCTCTCGAAGACGAAGGAGTCCTCGCCGATCGTGATCGTGACGTTGTCGGACCATTGCGCTTGTTCGACGACGAACGCTCGGCCATCGCGATCCAAGCCACCTGGTTCGTTCGATTCGGCCGATATCTCTTCGGTCGTGCTCGTCGCATCGGCGTCTGTGTTGTCGGCGGCGGTGTCATCGACAACGGTGTTGTCGACGGCGGTGTCATCGACAACTTCGGCGTCGCTGCCGCATGCCGAGGCCACGAGAGCCAAGGATGCCAAGCCGATCAGGACACGGGTACGGGGGGATGGAGGAGGGGCCATAGAGCCATCATCGCCCAAGCACCTGTGCGTTCACTGTGACCCCGGAGGGGACAACACACTCACCGCGGCCAGAGTTCGGTGTCTTCGTAGAACTGGCTCCAGGCAAACCAAAACGCTTGATGACCGCCGAGGTCGTTGCCGTCGGCATCGATGGCACGAATGCCGCCGCCATCTTGGATGATCGATATGCCGTCGACGTCGATCGTCTCACCTCGGCCGAGTGCGTCGAGTGCGGTGTTGACGTGGAATGCGAGGGGCGTTCCGTCGGTCTTCAAGACACCGAGTACGTCCTCTTGTACGTCGAGTCGTGGGTCGACGTCGCCAATCGGAAAGATCGGGCCGTCGGCGTCGCGACCGTTGCGAAAGTCAAAGTCGCGTCCGAGGGCCAGCTCCTCTATGAGGACGTCGGTTTCGGGGTGCGCGGCTTTCCAGTCGGCCCACGAGGAGGTAACCACCGAGTGCTGGTCGAGCTCGACACCGATCGCCGCGAGCGGGCCGGTTTGGGCGGTGCCCAGGAATGTGTCGAACACCGAGAACGTCGTGACGTCGTACATGACTTTGTTCGATCGGCTCAGCAAACCCGATGTGCGAAGTACGGGTCGCTCGACTCCGTCGGGAACATCGTCGGTGAACCACACTTGCGCAGCGCCGCAGAGCGTGCAGTACGGCATGGCGAAGTCTCGGCCGCCCAGCGTGTCGTTCACCATCTCGCGGACTTCCATGATTTGGCGAGGGTATGCCCGGGCCTCGCCGTTGATGACCACGCCGAACACCACGTCATCGTCTTCGAGCCAGTCGGCCTCAGCCGCTGGTTGCGTGAGCGGGTTGTCAGCCGCCGGGATGCAGTTACACGGCTCGTCGGTGCCATCGAATGGGCGGTCGTCGATGCGAACGCCTCCCCAGCTGACGTAGCGCCAGTCCATCGTGTCAGCGGAGTCTTCAAACAGGGGGGACCATTCGGGGAGGACACTCGAGTAAATCGCCTGCTTGGTTTGGACGTACTCGGGTGGCGCGGGGATGTCCCAGGCGATCAATCGATCGGTGATGTCGCCCCAGGCCGAGTTCACCGACACGTCGAGGCCGGTGACTTCGTTGGCGGCCTCAGCCACGTTCTGCGCACGGGTTGCACCTTGAGCGAATCGCAACATGTCCATAAGGATCCATGCGACGCGTGGATCCTCGCTGGCACCGAGCGTTCCTATCGCGGCGTTCTGCTCATCGGTGAAGATGGCTGGCATGTTGCCGGTGCCGAATATCGTGTCGATCGCCGCAGCCGTCTCGGGGGCGTAATCGCCGTCGGGATACACAGGAGCTGGCCCAAAGTCCCGCACCTCGCCGCGCGGAAGGTCTGCGGGATCGACGACGGCGGGAGGCCCGGGCTCGACGTTTTCGACAGCTTCGGTGGTGACCTCGGCGTCGGTAGCGGATTCAGCGGCGTTCGTCCCCGAACTACAGGAGGCAGCGACGAGAGCGAGGGCGGCGACGGTAAGAGAACGCTTCTGCATGGATCTAGTAGAGCGCGATCGGGAACGATCCGCTGCACGGACAGACCATCGTTCCGCACAGATTCACAACTTCGCTGGGGCTTGTGGATCTACTGTGTCGCTATGGAACAGCTCTTTGGCCTCCCCGCACATCCGCTTCTCGTCCACTTTCCCATCGTTGCGATTCCGACGCTCGCCCTTCTCGCACTCATCATGATCGTGATGCCGAGCTTCCGTGAACGATTCGGTATGGCGATCGTGGCCCTTGGACTCGTGACCAGCGTCGCGACGATATTTGCAGCGCAGAGCGGTCAAGCGCTGCTCGACACGTACAGCAACGGCGACTTCGTCGATGAGCACAAGAGCCTCGGCGAGACGCTCCGACTATTCGTCCTCGGCCTGACCGTCTCGATCATTGGCCTGGTGTTCGCTGCGAAGCGGTCCGCGACAACCGGCCGGGATCCGGTTTCGCTCGTCCTCGGTCTTGCTGTCGCTGCGTTTGCGATCCTGTCGCTGATCTGGGCTATCCGAACTGGCCACGAGGGCGCCCGCCTGAAGTGGGGCTGAGTAAGAACAGCTCGTCATTTCGACCGACTTGTTACATGATGAGGAACTGCGACCGATTGACGAGTGACTGCCTCTACGATCTTTTCATCCCACTCTGGAGAACACGATGACCGCTCGAACCCTTCGCCCTTTACTCATCGCACTCGCACTCTTCGCTACCGCGTGCGGCGGATCCACATCCACGACTACCGACGCCCCCGCTGAGGACGCTGCCGAGACGACCGCAGCGCCAGAAACCACAGCTGCTGAAACCACAGCCGCACCGGAGACGACCGCAGCGCCAGAGACCACCGCAGTCCCCGAAGAGACCGAGGCTCCCGAGGACACCGAAGCCCCCGCCGCAGACATTGACGGCATGGCCATCTACGAGGCGAACTGCGCCCGTTGCCACGGCAGTGACGGCACCGGCGGCCGGGGACCAAGCCTGATCGAGCACATTGCGACTCACCCCGACAAGGCAAGTGACATCGGTATCGTCACCATCGGCGGCGAGAACATGCCCTCGTTTGGCGACAAACTCTCCGAGGCCGAAATTGTCGCGGTCATCGACTACGCCTACGAAACGTTCGGCGCTGCGTCATAGTTCTAGGATCGACCCATGCAAATAGGGTCGATACGAAACTTCGGCGGCGAGCACGCTGTCCGGGTCGAGGGCGACGAGCTCGTCCGCTTGCCGTTCTCCGTGCACGATCTTCTTCGTGACGATCTCTGGGGAATCGCTGGCGCCAACGAGCACGACGGCGTCACGTTTGAACGGGTCGCCGTTGAGCACGCTGACTGGGCACCGCTCATTTCCGCGCCGGGAAAGATCTTTTGTGTCGGCCTCAACTACCGCGAGCATGTGGTCGAGATGGGTCGCGAGCTTCCGGGTGCACCGACCTATTTCGCGAAATTCGCCGATGCCCTCATCGGTGCGCACGACGACATCGTGTTGCCGCGACCAGATATTTCGACGTCGATCGATAGCGAGGTCGAGTTGTGCATCGTGATCGGCCGACCCGCTCGCCACATCGATAGCGACGACGCTCTCGAGCACATCGCGGGATACACGATCATGAACGACGTCTCTGTACGAGATTGGCAGCGACGCACGACACAGTTCCTCGCTGGCAAGACGTTCGAAGCAATGACCCCGGTCGGTCCGGTCCTGACCACAACCGACACATTGGGCGACGGCAGCGGACTCGCGGTCGAAACGACCGTCGATGGTGTCGTCAAGCAATCGTCCAATACCGACGAGCTCATCTTCACGGTTCGCGAGCTCGTCGCCGACCTGTCGAAGGTATGCACACTTCGCCCCGGCGATCTCATCGCCACCGGCACGCCGAGCGGCGTGGGCGCCGGACGTGATCCGCAGGAGTGGTTGGAGCCCGACACCGAGCTCGTCACCACGATCGAGGGCATTGGCCAACTACGCAACACGTGCAGGTCAGCATCATGAACGGCAACCTCTTCGAGCTTCTGCGAACCCACTGGTCGGTGGCCCCAGATCGCCAGTTCCTCGTCCCGACCACGGGCGCAGCGTTGACCTACCGCGAGATGGATCACCGCTCCGCTCAATTTGCGACCGTGCTGCGCAAGCATTCGGTCACACCGGGCGAACGTGTCGTCGTCCAGATCGACAAATCGATCGACAACGTGGCCATCTACCTCGCCGTGCTGCGCGTCGGAGCGATCTACGTGCCGCTCAACACGAGCTATACCGACGCCGAAGTCGCCTTCTTCGTCCACGACGCAGCACCCGCGCTCTTCATCAACCAGGACAATATCGACGAGCTCGCGGCCGAAGCGACCAACGCCGAACCGGCAATGGCGGTCGAAACTCGGTTGGCCGATGACCTGGCCGCCATGGTCTACACGAGTGGCACGACGGGACGCTCCAAGGGCGCCATGCTCACGCACGCGAACCTCACCTCGAACGCGCTCACCCTTCATGCGATCTGGCGATTCACTCCCGGCGATGTCCTGCTCCACGTGTTGCCGATCTACCACGTCCACGGACTGTTCGTCGCCCTCCACACCGCCATGCTCAACGCGAGCACCGTGCTCTTCAGCAGCAAGTTCAGCGTCGATGAGACCATCGAGCGCTTGCCGGAAGCCACCGTGATGATGGGCGTGCCCACTCACTACATTCGCCTTCTCGACGACTCACGGTTCACAAACGAGCTCTGCGCAAACATGCGACTGTTCACATCGGGGTCGGCGCCGATGACCGAAGCCGTGCACGAGGCATTCACCGCACGAACCGGGCATCACATCCTCGAGCGTTACGGCATGAGCGAATGCGGAATGATCACCTCGAACCCATATGAGGGTGACCGGATCCCCGGCACGGTCGGCTACCCGCTTCCCGCTGTTCGTCTTCGGGTCATGGCCGACGGCGACGAGTGCGCCGCTGGCGATGTCGGCGTTGTGCAGGTGCAGGGCCCGAACGTCTTCGCCGGATACTGGCGACTGCCCGAAAAGACCGAACAAGAACATGACGGCGACTGGTTCATCACCGGCGACGTTGGCTCGGTCGACGAGCAGGGACGACTCTCGCTCGAGGGGCGCTCGGGCGACATGATCATCTCCGGCGGGCTGAACGTCTACCCCCGCGAAATCGAGCTCGTGCTCGACGACTGCGACGGGGTCAAAGAGAGCGCGGTCGTTGGCCTTCCCGATGATGATTTCGGCGAACGCGTCGTTGCATTCATCGTCCCGTCGGGCACCGAAAATCCGGATCCGGCAGTTCTCCTTGAAACACTTCGGCAGTCTCTGGCATCGTTCAAACTGCCAAAATCGTTTGAATTCATCACCGAACTTCCACGAAATTCGATGGGCAAAGTTCAAAAGGTTGCGCTTCGCCGTCACTAGCGACGCATGATCCGATTGGCCCCAACACCTCAAGAAGGGCCTAAAGCTGTCGATATCGATGTTGTGGAACGAAGAATTGCTCGCCGATACGTGACCGATACGGTCATCGAAATTTGGATCCCGCGAAAGGGCGTTCTCGGTCGCGCAAAGACCGCAGAAGTCCCGGTTGCGGACATGTCCATGTTCGGGGCCTCCGTCTATGCGAACAAGAGCGACAAACTCGCCCGCGGACAGGTCGTCGAGGTGTCCATTGGACACGAGAAGACCACCGCCATTGTTCGCTCCGAGAAGCCAGGCGGCGACTCCAAGCGTCTCGCCAGGTACGGACTTGAGTTCATCAAGCCAACCGAAGCGTTCCTTGCCGAAGTTCGGCTCATCACCGAGACCTGTCGCCGCATCGTTGGCGAAGACGTCGGCGAAGAGCAGCTCTGGCTTCGAAGCAGCTAGCTTTCGCCGCTGTCGCAATCCGACCGCTAGGGCGGTCTCGATGCTCGGCGGTTAGCCAGAGGCCCCTTTTCGTCGAACCGGCTCCGCAGCTTCGACTACCAAACCGATCTCGATGGTCGGCGGCTGGCCGGTACGGTTGACGCCATGTGGCTTCCCTGGGAGTACGGCCTGGTCTTGGCCGTTGCGTTTGCGCTCATCGCGTGGCGCCTCGCCCCAACATCGCCGCGCCTGTCGGCCTTTGCTCGTGAAGCAACCACCATCTCGCTGCTGTACACCCTGTGGCAGATCGCCGGACAGCTGTCGGTCCTTGGAATCGACGACGCGATCGCCCGAGGCGAGTGGCTCTGGGATCTCCAACGCACCCTTCGCCTACCGAGTGAGCTCGACCTCCAGAACGCGGTGCTGCCCTCGAGTTTCTGGACGCAATTTTCCAACCTCTACTACGCCATTGCCCATGTTCCGGCCATGGGTGTTTTTCTCGTTTGGCTGTTCTTCGCCAACCGAACCCTGTATCCAACGTGGCGCAACGCGCTCGCGCTCGTCACCGGCGCAAGCCTGCTCATCCAGCTCATTCCGGTAGCACCGCCCCGACTCACGCCCGCAACCCAGATGATCGACACCGGCCTGCAATATGGCCAGTCCGTCTACGGCACGCTCGGCTATGGCATCGCCGGACAACTCCAGGCGCTGCCCTCGATCCACGTCGCGTGGGCCGCGGTGATTGGCTGGGGCATGTGGGAGGCGACCACACGACGATGGCGATGGCTCGGACCGATCCACTTCGCCATCACCTTCCTCGTCGTGGCGATCACCGGCAACCATTACTGGGCCGATGGACTCCTCGCAATGGTCTTGCTGGTTGGCGCTCGCTGGCTCGGCCAGCGAATCGCTGACTTCTTCGCCCACGATTCCGAGAAAGAGTCGGTGGTACCGGCTGAATCGATCTCGCTCTCCTGATGTGGCGCCTGAGTTTTCTGTTGTTGCTGGCTGTCGGCGTTGCGTGCGGCACGTCAACGTCCACCACGTCACAAGCGCCACCAACAACGACGCCGGCGACCACCGCGGTGCCGACGACTCCGGCAACGCCCGTCGAGCCCACCCCGACGACGGTCACGCCCACGACCGGCTCTCTCGCTCCCCGTGTCAGGACCGGGGCCACCGTCCTTGTCGAGTCGGGGTTCGCCCAGCTCGATGGACTGCGGGTTGGGTTGATCGCCCACCAAGTCTCGCTCGTCGGGGGCGAACATCTCGGCGACCTCCTCCATGCCGCCCCGAACGTCGAACTCGTGGCGATGTTTGGGCCCGAGCATGGCGTGCGCGGCACTGCTGACGCTGGCGAGTACGTCGAGGACGCAGTCGACCCGGCGACCGGCGTTCCCGTCCACAGCCTGTTCGGACCAACGCGTCAACCCACCGCCGAGATGCTCGCCGGTATCGACGTGTTGCTCTACGACCTCCAAGATGTTGGAACCCGCTACTACACGTACATCTCGACGATGGGTCTGGCAATGCAAGCCGCAGCCGAGGCCAACGTGTCCTTCGTGGTGCTCGATCGACCAAACCCGCTCGGCGGCGACATTGGTGGCGGCACGCTCGACCCGGCCTATGAGTCCTTCGTGGGCCTCTATCCAATCCCCGACGTCTACGGGCTAACTTCTGGCGAGTTGGCCCGCTGGGCGAGCGCAGAGTTCTTGGCGAACGTCGAGAACCTCGACCTGGACGTGATTCCAATGTCAGGCTGGACCCGGTCCATGCGGTGGGGAG
>CALLAA010000056.1 GCA_938002955.1 uncultured Acidimicrobiales bacterium | reverse complement strand
CCGCACACCTGTGCTTCATAACCAATCACCGTTCGACGAGAGACATCGACAATCGGTTGATACGCAATCGCGAACTCCGGTCGCGGGTTCACGCTGTGGGGATGTCCCTCAGAGGAACGTTCCGGCGTGAATCGCGGTGCTCGCGCACCGAGTCGAACTCGCCAGCGTCCCTTTGAAAACGCGGTCAACAGCTTCTTTGCTCGTCCAGCATCCATTGCACTGAGCGATGTCTGACCGTCGAAGAAATCGTTCAACCCATCGACCTCGCCAAGATCGGTCGAGTCGACATCGGCGAAGCCCATGGTCCACTCACCGAAGGCTCGCTTCGCGATCGGCTCGCGAATGATGACGGTCATCTGATCGTGTCGCGGATCCTCGGCAATATGTGCGGCCAGCGCATCCACAGCCTCCTCTGGCCCTTCAAGAATCTGGAAGAACGAACCGTCGATGTACAACAACATGCCGGTCACATCATTGGCGGCATTCTTGTCACGGGCTTTTGCGAGCAGCTCAATCAGATCGTCCTTCGAGAAGTCGACGACCGCAGCACTGTTATAGATCAGATGAATCACACCAGTTCGGTCGACGAATCCACCCCGCCCCTAAACGCCACCTACCAAAAACGGTAGGTGATGCGGTTGGTTCAAACCACCGGGTTTGTGCGGAGCAAATGATTCCACTTGCAGCGCGTGCAGACCTCAACGTCATAGGCCGTGAATTCACCCTTGCGCCGACGGATCCGTTCGAGATCGCCCTCGGTCACAATGCACCGTCCAGCGGCAGGCAGCCGCGGGCCAAACACGTACAACACCTCGACGAGTTCTTCCTCGTGACAGATCGGGCAACGGGCGTCGACCCGCTTGCCGCACTCGCGGGCATTTCGCATCAACTCGGTCTGTGCATCGCACACTTCAGATCGGGTTGCTTCGCCGTTCTTGTACGCCATGATCGTGCGCTCACGCGCCAGGGTGAAGTTGATCGAACCACCAGCGCTGTTCGCTGCGGCCGTAGACATCTTCCGCCTCACGAGGCGCCGATCGTCGAAGGGCTCATGTGGCCCACCGTACCGGGAAAGTACAGTCACACTCATGCAGAACTGGACGCGGTACACGACCACGGGTGATTACGGACAGCAACGACCAATCTCGTCGGTCGAGTTCGGGCCCGGAGACGTCGATGGTCTCGATCGCAAATTGCTCGGCGATGTCAACGGACAACGGATACTCGATCTGGGCTGCGGATCCGGGCACTCAGCCATTGCCCTCGCAACCCAAGGCGCCAAGGTCGTCGCGATCGACCCCGATGAAACTCAGGTACAACTCACCCGCGCTGCGGCCGAAAACGCCGAAGTCCACGTCGAGGTCCACCACGGCGACCTCGCCGATCTTGCGTTCTTGCACGCCGACATCTTCGACACAGTCATCGCCGTCCATTCCCTCGCCGCGGTATCCGACATCGGGCGCGTCTTTCGCCAGACACATCGCCTGCTCCGCACCGACCGACCCCTCGTCGTGACCCTCCCCCATCCGGCTGGACTCATGGTTTCCAAGGAGAGTCCGCGAACCGTCGCGTACGACTATCACGATGAACGCCCGCTCGGAGAAGGTGAGCACCTCACCTATCGACACGGCATCGGGCACACATTCACTCAGCTAACCCGCGCCAACTATCGAGTCGACACTCTTCTCGAACCGCGCGGCACCGGAATCCACCCGGCGTCAGCGATCTTTCGAGCTCGCAAGATCGGGAACTAGGCAGCCCGCTCAGCGGCGCCGGTACTTCTGCAACAAAAAGGCCACTTCGTCCTGGCGATCCAACGGACCGTCCTCGAAACGACGCTCCTGCAAGACACCGAGCGCCGCGCCCACCTCGGGCCCCGGATCGATACCGAGCAAATCCATGATGTCCTCGCCGGTTAGTCCAGGCGACAGGTTCGACAGATCCTCGGCCGCGTCCAGTTCGGCGAACAGCCTCGGCAATCCGCGATCGCGCACACCGAGCACCTCGACGAGTTCGAGCAACGTCTGCATCGACGAATAGTCGACCCGGTCGACGAGGCGACGAACGGTCGTCGGCTCAAAATCTTGTCCACCGTGCGACACGAGATCGAGACCAGCGAGTACCAGCCGCAGACGACGCGCCTCAGCGTTGGAGTACTTCAGGTGCTCGAGCTGCGCTGCTCTGTCCGCCGGCGCGCAATGGCTAAAGATGACCGCTCGACGAAGATCAACATCCACCCTGGAACGATCGAGCTCGTTGCCGATCTGCGCGAGTGCTTCGTCAGGAATCCACGACGACACAAACCGCCACGCCCCGACCTCGGACAAGAACCCAAGCCCTGCCGCTGGAGCGGGAGCCTGCAATAACTTGTCGAGCTCCTCGCGAATGCGCTCCACCGAAACAATCGACATCCGGTCGCTCAACGACGACGCCGCAGTGCGTACGTCGGCATCCACCGACAGGTCATATCGAGCAATAAACCGGGCCGCGCGCAAGATCCGGAGCGGATCATCAGAGAACGAAACCTCCGGTTCGATCGGCGTGCGCAAAACCCGTCGATCGAGCGCGCCACGCCCATCGAATGGATCCATCCACTCACCGTCGCTCAGCCGAATCGCCATTGCGTTGACCGTGAAGTCACGCCGCGAAAGATCTACCTCGATGTCGTCGCCGAACTGCACCTCGGGCTTGCGCGACACGTCGTTGTAGCTCTCGGCACGGTGCGTCGTGATCTCATAGGGCCGGCCACCGATCTGGCAACCGATCGTGCCGAACTTCTCCCCCTGAGCCCACACGGCTTCAGACAACGGAGCGACCAATCGCTTGATCTCCTCGGGCAGCGCTTCGGTCGTCAGATCGAAATCGAGCGAGTCGAGCGGGGCGTTGAGCAACAGGTCGCGAACGATTCCTCCAACGAGATACAACGACCGGTCCGCGGCGGCAAACGCCGCTGCCAGAGGGGCAACTTCTTCCAAAACTGCTGGCAATGTCTCATCCACGAAACGTGAGGCTAGATGACGAGCCAGGCCGTCTCTGGCTTTGCTCGCCATGCCCCGAGCCAAACACGAGCGTAGAATTGGCGGCTATGTTGCTCGATCGTCTGCAACGCCCCTTTCGCGGGGTGCGAATCGTGCACAAATCACCGTCCCCCGACGACCCCGACGCGGTCAGCGTGCAGATCATCCCGTACCGCCGGCTCGAGGATGACGACGTCCAACGAATCCTGGCTCAAGTAGCCGCCCAAGAGGTTGCTCGACGCGGCCGAATCGTGACCAGCGCGTTGGCCTCCAGCGAACAGACAGCGTTTCGGGCAGCAGGCTTCGTCGACCGGGAAGCCCTGCACCTACTGCGCCACCGGCTTACCGACATACCAGCCCACACCGGATCAGCACATCGCACGAGAGCGGGAAGGCGCACCGACCTCCACGCTGTCCTCGCGATCGACCGAGACTCCTTCGACCGCTTCTGGGCCCTCGATCGAGAGGCCTTCACCGCGGCCAAAAAGGCCACCCCAACCCACCGGTATCGCATCGCACTCGTCGACGGAACCATCGCCGGCTACGCAATTACCGGACGGGCAACACAATCGAGCTTCTTGCAGCGCCTCGGCGTTGCCCCCGAACACCGAGGCAAAGGAATTGGCTCTCAGCTCGTCATCGACGCAATGCACTGGGCCAAGAATGATGGCGCGACCTCGATGCTGGTAAACACCCAAACCTCGAATGAGAATGCGTTGCGCCTCTATGAGTCGCTCGGGTTCGTACTCTCGGCCGAACAACTGATGGTGTTGCAGTGGACCCCGTGACCGTGAACCAAACGAACACGAACCGCTGGGTGGCAACCATCGCCGGGATCGTGCTCGCGCTCATCACCGTCTTTGCCAGCCCCGTCGCCGCCCAGAGCGTTGGATCACTCGAGCTCGTCGCACAAAGCGCCTGGGTCGACGATGGGGGCATCTACGACATACAAGTTCGCGTCGCCGGCGCCGATCCCGACTCGTCGGTCGTTCTTCGCATATACCCCCCGTGGCCCGAACGCGACGACTTCCTGCGCAAAGAGCTCGCCGCAGATCTCGAACCCATCCTCGAACTCGAGCCCATCATGCTCGGCGACGTCCAGGGCACGAGCAACGAAGTCCTTGGATTCGAAGTCGCGGTCGCGGGACCGAACATCCCCATCGAAGAGGAGGACGAAGCAAACCCCATCAGCATCCTTCGAACAAACGGAGGGTCTGCCGTCTATCCGGTGGAGGTTTCGCTCTACAACGCCGATGGCGAGCTCTCCGATCAGTTCCTCACATCACTCATCGAGCTGCCGCGCGGGCAACGTAACGCTCCCCTTCGCACGGCGATCGTGCTCGAAGCCACAATGCCGCCGATGGCGACCCCTATCGGCACTGCTCCCCTCGACGAGGACGCCACCGCTCAGCTCGCCACGATCGTCGATGCCATTGCCCAGCACCCAGACGCCGACGTCGCCCTGTCGATCTCCCCAGAAGCGCTCGTTGGACTCGAGTCGATCAACACCGACGAGACCGCACGCATACTCGACCAGCTCCGCACGAACATCACTGCGAGCCAGTTGCTCCCGAATCCCTACTCCGAAGTCGAGGAACAAGCCTGGATCGACGCCGGCCTCGAGGACGAACTCGCCGAGCTCTACCAAGCGGGGTCCGTTGCGACCAACGCAGTCATCGGCATCGAACCGGAACCCTCAGCGATGCTCCTCGACCGCACCGTCGACGATGAGGGTCTGCAAGCACTGATCTCGCCCAGTAGCGGCGACGACTCGTTCGGCGTTCAAGGCGTGATCGTCCGACCAGCACAACTCAGCCCACTGAACAGCGAACTCTTTCCACAAGCGCTCACGACACGATTCGTTATCCCGACCGCTGACGGCCGCACCGTCCCCGCGCTCGTCGCCGACGGCGGCCTATCGAATCACTTCACCAATCCCGGTGGCGCCGCATACAACGCCAATCGACTCCTCGCCGATCTGACCTTGCTGTCGCTACAGAACGCCGAAGTTCGTCAGGCCGTCGTTGTCAACCCACCCGCCGACTGGATACCCGACGCCACATTCCTCAACGTCATGCTCACCGGTATCGAGCGAATCCCCGCGATTCGCGGGGCCTCACCATTTGACGCACTTTCCGACACCGCCTTTACCCCCAGCCAAGGACTCGGCACTCTCGGATCGCCCCTGCGACGCGACATTCGAGCTCAACGACCAGCACAAGACCTGCTCAGCTTCCGTACCGAGTACAGCCAAGCGCAAGCTGCCATCGCGAGCTGGTCGACGGTCATCGCCGCCGACCAAGCGTCGCTCGGACGCCTCCAGGAATTGCTTCGCGTCAGCACCGATTACCGACTCACCGACGGTCAACGCAACGAATACATCGACGCAATATACGACGTGATCAACACCCAAAAAGACGCATCGATCACTACGCCCGAGAGCGAAACCATCACCCTCACCGGACGGATCTCCGAAGTACCGATCGTCGTCGAAAACAACCTCGGCGTCGACGCCGCCGTCCTCCTCGTTCTCGACAGCGAAAAGCTGGCCTTCCCCGACGGGCAAGCCATCGAGATCGTCCTCGAACCAGGACCCAACCGAATCGACATCCCCATCGAAGCGCTGGCATCGGGCGACTCGCCAATCCGCATTCAAGTCTTTAGTCCCGACCGCTCCGTAACCCTTGGATCCGCCGAAATCCTCGTCCGCACATTTGCCTTCTCCGGAGTCGGCCTTGTGATCGGGGTTGTGGCAATCATTGTGCTGCTGCTTTGGTGGTTGCAGCACCTGCGATCCACCCGGGATACAGTCAAACCGCTTCCTGACACACCGCCATCCGTCGGCAGCACCGCCGATACCGAAGAACCAATCGGAGTCTGAACCATGACCGTACGAATTGTCACCGACAGCGCCTGTGACCTATCCGATGCCGAACTCGTTGAGTGGGGCATCGGGATGGTTCCGCTCTCCATCCGATTTGGAGACGAAGAGTTCGTCGACCGCACCGAACTTTCGACCGACGAGTTCTACCGGCGACTCGGTGAATCCGAACACCTTCCCGAGACCTCGGCACCCGCACCAGGCGCATTCGCCGCGATGTTCAACCAGATGGCGTCAGAAGGTGCCACCGCGGTCGTCTGCATCAACCTCTCCGAAGCCCTGTCGGCAACGATTCAATCGGCCCGCACCGCAGCGACGTCAGATGACGTCGAGATCGATGTTCGTGTCGTCAACTCAAAGTCGGTCACCGGCGGCCTCGGCTCTATCGTCCTCGCGTGCGCAAAGGCCGGTCGTGACGGCGCATCGGTCGACGACGTCGTCGCCCTCGCCGAAGACATGAGCGGACGTACCCGGGTCTATGCAACCCTCGACACGCTCGAGAACCTAAAGAAAGGCGGCCGAATCGGTGGAGCACAGGCCGCGTTCGGCGCCATGTTGTCGATCAAGCCGTTGCTCGATCTGAGTACCGGCGAAGTTGTCGCAGCCGGCAAACAACGAACCCGCAAGCGCTCCCTCGCATGGGTGAAAGAACAACTCGCAAACGCCGGTGAGGTCGAAAACCTCGCCATCTTGCACGCAAACGCAACCGACTACGACGAGTTCATGGCCACACTCTCGGACATTCCGAGCGTGGCCACCGCTCGAACGAACATCATCGGTGCCGTCATCGGCACCCACGGCGGACCCGGAATCATCGGCATCACCTATCAAATCCCGGCCTAGAGCCGCCGCGATGCCCCTCGACACGTTGCGAGCACTAGCGTTTTTGCTCGCATGCCACACACCCCGACCGATCGCCGCCCGATGACGGGCCGCCGCCTCGCCGACCGCTATGAGCTGGTCACGCGTCTTGGTGCCGGTGGCATGGCCGAGGTCTGGGAAGGGATCGATCACAACCTGGGTCGTCGTGTCGCGATCAAGATGCTGCACGGACACCTCGCCGCTGATCCAAACGTCCTCAGCCGCTTCCGCAGCGAAGCTCAAGCCGCAGCTCGCCTCACCCACCCAGGAATTGTTGGCATCTACGACACGGTCACCACCGAGTCGACCGACGCCATCATCATGGAGCTTGTTTCGGGCCGAGACCTGCGCAGCATCCTCGACGAGCGACCAACGTTGGCCGCCGTCGATGCCGTTGAGGTTGGCGTGCAACTCGCCGGCGCGCTCGGCCATGCGCATCAAAACGGAATCGTGCACCGAGATGTCAAGCCCGCGAACATTCTCGTCCGACCCGACCGGCGCGTGAAGCTCAGCGACTTCGGCATCGCAAAAGCACTGGATGGGACGAGTCACACCGAGTCCGGATCACTCGTCGGCACCGTCAAATACCTGGCACCCGAACAGATCGAAGGTCATCCTGTAGACGGTCGTACCGACCTGTATGGCTTGACCACCGTCTTGTACGAAATGTTGTGCGGTGAAGTCCCGTTTTCGGCAACAGACCTTGTCGGTGCCATGGACCGGCTCCGTCGCGAACCACCGTCGGCCCGGTCCCGTCGCCCCGATCTGCCGCCTGCGCTCGACGAATTCCTCCAAAAGGGACTGTCGCGGAACCCGGCAGATCGATACCCCGATGCTGCAACGTGGTCGGCGTCGCTAACCGAGGCCATGCGCGGTGATGCTCCAACCCCCGACCGCCATCCACCGCACCGTGCGCCACAGCAGATCGATCCAACCGTGGTCGAGGCGGGTCCGACATCGATTCCCATGCGTCCCGCGCCGACACCCCCGGTCATCACACCACCGCCGGTAGCCCAAGCCGGCCCCGGACCCGGCACCGTCCGGCCCCCGACCGCGCGGCGAGGCAAAAACGCGGTCGCAACCGCCCCCACTCCCGCCAAACACGTCAAGGCGAAACGCAAGTCGTTGAGCTGGGTCGGTCCGCTCCTTGCGCTCGTTCTCATGGTCGCAGCAATCGCGACCGTCTGGTTCCTCCTGAAGCCAGCCAGCGAAGCGGTGACGGACCGCTTCGATACCGCCGACTCCGCCGAGGTCGAAGATCCAACGGAAACAACAGGGTCAACGGCGGCCGTCGTGACCAACGGTGATGATTCGGGCGTATCGGCCGATGCTGGCGACACGACCGCCGAGACGGCTGCAGACACCTCAACGTCGACAACGACCACCACCTCGACCACCACCACGTTGCCGCCGTTCACCAACGGGCAACGCTCAGCGGCATTCGATCCCTTCGGCGACAACGACGAACATGGCGAAGCGGTATCGCGGCCCTTCGATGGCGACCCCACTACGTTCTGGTTGACGCAAAAATACAAGACGCGGACATTCGGACAGTTGAAAGAGGGGGTCGGGATCATCGTGGAATTCGAAGACGCACAACCGCTCGACCAACTTCGCGTTCTGACCGACCGTGTCGATTGGTCCGCTCGAATCTATGAAGCCGACGCTGCGTCTTCCGTCCTTGAAGGCTGGGGCGACCCGATTGGCGAGTTTCAAAATCTTGGCGAACAAAGTGACCTCGACCTTCCCGATATCTCGGTGACCGCCCTCCTGGTCTGGGTCACCGACTTAGGCCTCGCCGTCGACCAAACGGTCGAGGGATATGACGAACAGGTCGAGTCCGGGGCGATCGAGCAGCAGCTGAAAATCTTCGAGCTCGAACTGGTCGGCTAAATGCAAACGTTGGCGGACGACGAAGACCTCATTCGTGCCTCACAGAACGGCGACATGGCGTCGCTCGAGATTCTCCTCGATCGGCACCACGATCGGTTGCGCGCCGTCTGCGCGAAAGTTGTCGGCCGTGGAGCCGATGCCGACGACGCCACCCAAATGGCCCTTATCGCCATTGTGAAGAACCTCGAAAAGTTCGATGGCCGGGCGAAGTTCACCACATGGTCGTATCGAATCGCAACAAACGCCGCCATCGATGAACTGCGACGTCGAAATCGTCGTAGCGCCGACTCGATCGACGATGAAGAGGGTCATCTCCAGATTGCGGCCATCGGCAACATGAGTGAGGCCGTGGCAGCATCGATCGATGTAAACGACGCGCTCGAACAGCTCGCGGAAGAGTTCAGAATTCCGGTCATTCTCCGTGATCTCTGCGGCATGGATTATGAACAAATCGCCGAGACGTTGGAAATCGCTCCAGGCACCGTACGGTCACGAATCGCACGGGGTCGAGGCAAGCTCGCCGACATTATCGGCGATGTGACAAGTGTCGGGAACCAGAACGCTGTTCGTGGCGTACAAGGACACGACGATGAATAACGAACGCTATACCGACGAACTTCTTTCGGCCATCATCGATGGCGAGGCCGACGCAGAGACCGTCGCGTCCGTGGAAGCCGACCCCGTTGCCAGCGAGCGCCTCGCCCACATGCGACAAGGGGTCTTGCTCGTTGCCGAACCAGTACCGGAGGCAACGCCAGAACGCCGCTCAGCGTCCATCGCAGCTGCGATGGCCGCCGCGACTCCAGCACCCGAAGTAACGTCGCTCGCCGCAGCTCGCCACGAACGCGACGTCGTCAAACGTTCCACCCCGAGACGAGCCTGGATTGCTGGTGTGGCGGCCGTCGCCGCATTCCTGATCGCCATTCCCGTCGCGATCAGCCTTGCCGGTGATAACAGCACCGACATCGTCGCCGCTGATGCCGTCGAGGAAACCTCCGTAGATGCCACCGCCGAAACCGCTGGTGCCGATGACGCAATGGACGAAGCCTCAGACGTCGTCGAATCCGACGACTCGGCCGCCGATGCCGAAGAAGAGAACTTTGCCAGCCGCGAAGAGGTTGCCGAGGCCATGGAGGACGAGGCTGCAGTCGAGCCGCGGGCAAACCGCGTCAACACCTCCGATCTGGCGACGGCAACCACCGTGACCGGGATCGATGAACTCATCGACGAGGGAACCATTACCCCGAAGTACGACGCCGCAGCCGTGGTGGAAGCTGGTGTGCTCGAGGCATGTGTGCGCCCTCGAGAGGGTGTTACCGCAGAACTTCCGTTCGACCTGGTAAACCTCGATTCCTTCGGAGGAGCGACCCGTCTCATCCTGATCGAATTTGCCGATGACGCAACGACTCGCGTGCTCGACGCAGAGGACTGCTCCGCACTTCGATAGAGTCGACGCCATGTCCTCGCCAAGCGACTCGACGCCAGACTGGCCACAACAAGCGACCGAGACCATTGTTGGTTTCGTCGACAACGTCAAACACAAGACCACGAACCCCGCAACCAAAGCGGCTCGTGCTCTCGTGTACGGAATAGTGATCCTCCTACTGGGTGTTCCCGCGGTGATCATGTTGCTCGTGGGCTTTGTCCACCTCGGCAACCAGTTCAGCACCGACGTGCTTGGACTGGGTGTGTGGCTGGTGTACCTCGTTCTCGGGCTGATCTTTTCGATAGCCGGTTGGGTCTTGTGGCGTAAACGCGTCGCCTGATCTCTACCCTCCCCTCGCAGAACGTTCTGCAACACCAAGGAACATCACATGGCTGACCAAACCGTCCACGACGTCGTCATCATTGGCTCGGGCCCCGCAGGCCTTACCGCAGCGATCTACACCGCACGGGCGAACCTCAACCCACTCGTCCTCGAGGGCGAGCCCTCATCGACGAGCGATCAGCCTGGGGGTCAGCTCATGTTGACCACCGAAGTTGAGAACTTCCCAGGGTTCCCCGAAGGCATCATGGGCCCGGAACTGATGATGAACTTCCGGGCGCAGGCAATCCGTTTCGGCGCCGAGGTACAAACCGTCAAGGCCTCAAAGGTCGACCTCTCGGAGCGTCCCTTCAAGATCTGGGTAGGCGACACCGAAGCCGAACCGACCCATCTCGCAAAGACCGTCATCGTGTCGACGGGTGCGCAATCGATCATGCTCGGCCTCGACCGCGAGGTCGAGCTCATTGGTCATGGTGTCTCGACATGCGCCACCTGCGACGGATTCTTCTTCCGCGATCAAGAAATTGCCGTTGTCGGCGGCGGTGACTCCGCTCTCGAGGAAGCAAACTTCCTGAGTCGCTTTGCGTCGAAGGTGTACATCGTTGTGCGGCGAGACGAACTTCGTGCCTCGAAAATCATGCAGGATCGTGCCAACGCGAACCCAAAGATCGAGTTCCTCTGGAACACCTCGGTTGTCGAGTACGTCGGTGACAAAAAGCTTGAGTCCGTCAAGGTCCGCAACAACCTCGATGAGTCGATCTCCGATTTGGCCGTCACAGGCCTCTTCATCGCGATTGGCCACAAGCCAAATACCAGCTTGTTTGAAGGCCAGCTGGACATGAAGGACAACGGATACCTGTTGGCCCAGCCAGGGCGCACCGCAACCAACATCGAAGGTGTCTTTGCTTCTGGTGATGTCCAAGACGACTACTACCGTCAAGCAATTACTGCTGCTGGTTCCGGCTGCCAGGCTGCACTCGAAGCCGAGCGCTGGCTCGAGGCAAACGAAGAAGGGCATTAGCCCGCCCGGGAATGCGAAACCCGACATACTGGTTTCATTCTCTAGATCGAAAGAAAAAGGACCCCTCCCATGGCATCTGAAAACGTAGTAACACTCTCCGACGACAACTTCGCCGACACCATCGCTGGCGATGGTGAGCCGGTGCTCGTCGACTTCTGGGCCGAGTGGTGCGGACCGTGTAAGGCAATCGCTCCCATTCTCGATGAGATCGCTGACGAGCAGGTTGGTTCGGTCAAGATCGCAAAGCTCAACGTCGATGACGCTCCAGACACCGCACGCCAGTACGAGGTCATGAGCATCCCGACCATGATCCTGTTCAAGGACGGCGAGCCCGTGAAGAAGATGGTTGGCGCAAAGCCAAAGGACGCCATCATGGGCGAGTTGGCTGAGTTCATCTAAGTCGTATCGAATTCCCCGGCGACCGACCTTGGGTTGGTCGCCGGGGTTTCGTCGTTTTGGCGGGGCTGATTCTCCGGTCGGGCGCACCTGGACACCCACCAAAGGCCACTAAGTTGTGACGATGCAAGAAACTCCACGGCCTCCTCGTCTCGAGATCGGCGATTCGGGCGAAGCCGTAGTTGACCTTCATCGTCAACTCACACTCGCTGGTTACTTGGTCGAGACCATTCATCTCGATCGCTTCGAACAGTCGACCCACGATGCGGTTGCTGCCTTTCAACGCAGGCGGGGCCTGGAAGCCACAGGAGCCGTCGGAGGCGAGACATGGAAGTCGCTGGCCGAGGCGGCTCACAACTTCGGTGAGCGCCTTCTGTGCCGCCGTACGCCGATGATGCGCGGTGACGACGTCGCCGAACTTCAGCTGCTGTTGGGCAGTCTTGGTTTCGACACCGGGTGGATCGACGGCATCTTTGGTCCAGAGACCGAGAACGCCGTTGCCGACTTTCAACGAAACGCCGGCGTTCCCGTCGATGGCGTTGCCGGGCCGACCACGATCGAGACGCTGACGCGCCTCAGGCTGTCGGCTAATGCTGCTCGCCCCGTCGCCGCTATTCGCGAACAGGAACGTCTGCGAGATGCCCCGAAGAGCCTCGTGGGTCGACGAATCGTCGTTGGGGACTTTGGCTTCTCCCCCGCTGTTGCGGGCGAACTTGGTACCACGCTTCGCAAAGCGGGTGCTCGGGTGCTCCTGTTGCACCACGGTGACGGCGCCACACATGCCCGGGCGGCGAATCAATTCGACGCAGAGCTCTACATCGGCCTTATGGCAGTAGTCGATGACGCCTGCACCGCCTCGTTTTATGAGACCGACTCGTTTTCGTCCTATGGCGGAAACGATCTTGCAAACTTCGCTATCGATGCGCTGTCACTGGCGCTTCGAATCCCCGGTGATGTCGAGGGGGCTCGCACGCCGGTTCTTCGTGAGACCCGCATGCCGGCTGTCGTGTTCCGACTCGGCCCACGTGAGGGTCTCGAACAGCACAAGTTGCCTATCTCGACCGCCATTCACGAGGCGCTGACGCGCTGGATCAGCGTCCCCGACGATGTCGGAGTCGCGTAACACCCGAGCGGACGGGTTATCCTACCCTCTTGTCGAACACGTGTTCGATACGGGTGTCTATTGTGCGATAATGCGGTAGATGCGCTCGAGATCGTCGAGATCGGCGTAGTCGATCACAATCTTTCCCTTTTTCGAGCCGAGCGAAACTCCTACGCTCGTATCGAGGCGCTCGGAGAGCAGTCGTTCAAGCTCGAGCAACGCAGGAGCACGGGTCGTGCCCGGCGAGGCGCTCGACTCACTGGAATCAGCCGGTTTCGGGCTCTCGGGAGACGGTTCGCCTGGAGCCTCGGTGAGCGACTCCCCCTTCATGAGGCGCTCCACGTCTCGGACCGTCAGGTCCTCGCTAACGACCCGCTCGGCGAGAGCGATCTGTTCGGCCTCGGTATCCAAGCTCAAGAGCGCCCGAGCATGGCCAGCGGACAATCGACCGTCGGACAGAAACAGCTGCACGCCCGTGGGAAGCGCTAGCAGCCGCAAGATATTTGCAATTGCAGAGCGGGACTTGCCCACCCGTTTCGCAATCTTCGCCTGTGTGAAGTCGAACTCGTCGATCAATTGTTGATACGCCGCTGCCTCTTCGAGCGCGTTGAGGTCCTGGCGATGCAGGTTCTCGACGAGCGCTTGCTCGAGCGACGAGGTGTCATCGGCTTCGCGGACGATGACCGGAACATCTTGGAGACCGGCGCGCTTCGCAGCGCGCCAGCGCCGCTCACCGGCGATCAGTTCGTATCCATCGCCATCCTTGCGAACGAGGAGTGGCTGCAGGACACCGAGCTCACGCACGGAGTTTGTCAATGAGTCGAGCGTCTCTTCATCGAAATGCTCTCGAGGTTGATACTTGTTGGCATGGATCGAGGCAACGGCAACCGTTTGAAATGTTGCATCCGAATCATCGGTGACGTCCGAGGGGATTAGGGCTCCAAGGCCACGTCCGAGACCACTTGGGCGGTTCATTCTTCTTCTCCTTGCTCGTCCGTGAGTGGCAGCTGCTCTACTGACTCGTGTTCGGCATCGATCGATGATGCAGATGGTGCAATGCCAACTCCAGGCGCTGGCGCCGCCACCGCTGGCGCTTCATCAAGATTCAGTTCGTTCCCGAGAACCTCGTTAGCGAGATCTCGATATGCCTGCGCACCGCGGTTCTCTGGATCAAAGACGGTAATTGGTTGTCCGTACGACGGGGCTTCAGAAAGGCGGACCACCCGAGGAATCACAATCTTGCAGACTTTGTCGCCAAAGTGATTGCGAACCTCATCGACGACTTGACCCGCGAGTTTGGTCCGAGCGTCGTACATCACCAGGACAATGGTCGAGATCTCGAGCGACTGATTCAGACTCTTGCGCACAAGCTCGACGTTGCGTACCAACTGACCAACACCCTCAAGCGCGTAGTACTCGCACTGGATCGGCACCAACACCTCCGTGGCGGCCACGAGAGCGTTGATCGTCAGCAAACCGAGCGACGGCGGACAATCGATGAAGACGAAGTCATAGTCATCGACGATTGGAGCCAGTGCATCAATCAGACGACGTTCGCGGTTAAAGCCCGGGACGAGCTCAATCTCCGCGCCGGCGAGATCCAAGCTTGATGGCGCCACGAAGAGGCCTTCAACATCGGCGGCAGGCTCGAGGGTGTCCTCAAGCGGTGTATCGCCGAGAAGCACGTCGTACATGTTCTTCTCAATCGCTCGGGGATTGATTCCAAGGCCCGTGCTTGCGTTCGCCTGAGGGTCGAGGTCGATGAGCAATACTCGTTGACCAAGTTCGGCAAGTGCTGCGCCTAGATTCACGGTGGTGGTGGTCTTACCCACACCGCCCTTCTGGTTCGCAATCGCAATGACACGCGTGTTTGACTGCGCGATCTGTTCACTGGAGTTCATATGCGTGCGAGCGTAGTTCCTCAATCTCCAGAGGTGGTGGCACTACACAACAAATAGCTCGTTAGCCCCGTCAACAACATCGGCAACATGTTTCACGTGAAACATGTTGGATGGAGAAGGAATACCCACTGTGTCATCATCCAGGCCGATCATCGAGTGTTTCACGTGAAACACTCGAGTTGCCCTCGCCAACCATCGGCGGCTCCGTACGACCACGAGAACCGCGTAAGGCCACTAGAACAGTGGCTTCTTTCGAGCACCCTTTCGTGGGATGTCCTCGATTCGGGCTGTGGTACGAGCGAACCGTACGTACCGGCCTACGTCGGTGTGCCACTCGTCCACGAAGGACAGGCCGGCACGCTCAAGACCGGATTCAGGCCAGCGGCTATGGATATCGGAGTCAAAGGGTTCACTGGTCAACAAGTGGCCGCCTGGGCGAAGAAACGGAGCTGCGCACTCCGCGGTATCACCGGGCGGACCAAAAGACCGTGCGGTGACCCAGTCGGCGGTACCGCGAAGCTCTCCGCGTCCTGCCACTGCTGCATCCTCAGCGAGGATGTCGACTCGATTGGTCATCCCAAGACGATGAATGGCACGGGCCAATAATCCCGTCCGACCAGAACGACGCTCCACGAGGGTCCACGTCGTCTCCGGGTATGCGTCCGCCAAGATTAGAGCGGGCAGGCCAGCACCGCTACCGATATCAACGACGTGTCCGACGAAGTCCACTTCAGGATCCGCCGAAAAAGCAACAAACCCCATGGCGTGATCGCCATGGGGTTTGCTTTCACCACCAAATTGACCTGCTCGAATCCCCTCCAGCAAGATCTCTTCGGTAGAACGCATGCCTACGTGTCTATCACGTAGGCGCGTTTTTTCAGACCGGGCGGATAACTACCCGGCGGCGTGGTTCTTCGCCTTCAGAGCCAGTTTCGACGCCCTCGATGTCGTTGACGGTGTCGTGGACGACCTTTCGGTCAGCTGGGCCCATTGGCTCAAGGAGCTTCTCATTGCCCGATTCGACCACGTCAGCGGCAATCTTGCGGGTGAAGTCCTGCAGTGCTGCGGTACGACGAGCCCGATACCCGGCGACATCTACACGAAGACGATCGGTCTTTGCGCCGTCGGCCTTGCGTTGTACAACCGTGCGGGTCAGTTCCTGCAATGCGCTGAGCGTGACACCCTTCTGGCCAACGAGGAGGCCGAGCTCCTCGCCAGTTACCGACATTTCGATCGCATCGTCGTCTGCAGCTTCTTCAACGACAGAAACGCTGCCGTTCATGTCGAAGGCACCAAGAACACCTTCGAGAAACTCCTGCGCTGTGCGCTCCTGATCTTCCCTGCTGATTTCGTGTTCCACGGTTTCCTTCTTCTTCTTTTCAGGCTTCGGTGCAGCTACTGCGGCGTTGTCGCCGCCATTGCCGCCACCATTGCGGTTTCGATTCCGGTTATTGCCGTTATCACCGGACGATTTCCGCTGATTGCCGCTCTGATTGCTATCAGACTCTTTGTTGCTCTGGCCCTTGTTTCCACCAGAACGGTTGTTCCCGCCGCCGTTGCGACCAGATTCGTTACCCGAGGACTTGTTCTCGCCGCCATTGCGACCATTTCCCTTGCCCCGACCGCGTCCGCCGCCATTGCGGTTGCGGTTGCCGCTGTTTGAGCGTCGACGTCCGCCGCGCTCTTCCTTCGCCGCTGGTTGCTTGGGTCGAACACGTGCGCGAATCTTCGCTTCGGTCTTCACACGACCGAAAAGACCCTTTTCTACGTCGTTGACGACATCAAATTCCGCTTCATCAGCCACAATTCCAAGCTGATCGAGCGCATTACTCTTTGCTTCATCGAGCGTTCGGCCCGACGTGGTGATCCAGTCCATGAGTTACCTCTTCTTCTTCTTTCGCGCCTTCGGCTGGACATTTGCGCGTGCACTAGCTTCCCTGCCGCTGGAATTGCGGCCTGGGGCACTCGATCGCGATGCCGTTGACGTTGTCGATTTGTGTCGCCCGGTCTTGCCGCCATTGGCACCAGCCCCCGTTTTTGGAGCCCCGGACTTCTTTGCCGTAGTCTTTTTCTTGGCAGCGTTGCCGCCCTTGCTACCAGCATTGTTCTTTGCTGAGTTCTTGTTGCTGCCCTTGTCGCCATCCTGGGGCGCATTGTCGCGCTGGTTGCGCAGCTGGCCGCCCAGAGAATCTTCACCGCTGTACATCGAACGGGTGATGTAGAACTGCTGGGCAATTCGGTACAGGTTCGAGACCAGGAAATAGAACACGATCGCGGCGGGCAGCGTGAACGCAAAGACCGGCAAGAAGAACGGCATGAACTTCATGATCATTTCCTGCGTGGGGTTGATCGAGGCGCCGGTCTGACGCTTCCGAATCATCTGGTGCTGGAACCAGCCGGACAAGCCAACAACGAGGACCAGGGCCAAGTAGGGGAGTGAGTCAACAACGCTGTCGCCCAGAACCTGGCTGGCAGATCTCGCCAAGTCGAATCCCAGGTCTTGCATGGTGTTGACGCCGTCCGCCGTGAGATCCGCGTACATCTGACTGTCCTCGCCGATATAGGCGGGATTGAACGGTTGTAGATCGTTGACATTGACGACCTCAGGAGTAGCTCCGGCCCGAAGACTTCCGGCGACCTCGCCGAATTCAGTGCCGATATCAGTGGCACGTCGTGTAACACCCAGAATCACTCGATAGAGCACCAAGAACACGGGGATCTGGAAGAGCATCGGAAGGCAGCCGCCTACCGGATTGATGTTGTTCTCTTTGTAGAACTCCATCATCTCGGCATTCATTGCCTCGCGTTCGTCCTTGCCATACTTGTTCTGAATTGCCTTCAGTTCTGGCTGGAGGAGCTGCATCTTGAGCATCGACTTCGTGCCGGTGAGCGTCAATGGTGTCGATACCACGAGAACAACGAGCGTCAGCAAGACAATTGCGACCACATATGAGTTGTTCAGGTCGTAAAAGAACGAGAGCAGATTTGCAATAAGATCGAACATCAGTTCGCCTTTCGTGCAGGTATTGGGTCAAGACCGTGGCCGCCCCATGGGTGACAGCGACAGATTCGCTTAAAACCAAGCCAGGAACCGCGGGCGAGCCCGTATTCCTCGATGGCCTCATCGGCGTAGTGAGAACACGTCGGCATATACCGACAGGTCGGCGGTCGCGTCGACGACCACGATTGGTACACATGAATGCAGCCGCGAACAAGTCGCTTCACGACACTGCCTTTGTTGATTTTTCAACCTTTTTCATGAGTTCCAGCACTTGATCGTGGAGCTCTGCGAAAGTTCGGTTTCGTGCTCCCGGGAGCACGATGACCACCGCAGCGCTGATCGGTGCGGATTGGTGTTGTCCGAGCTGATCGGCAAACACCGACCGCAAACGACGACGAATACGGTTGCGAACAACCGCGTTTCCGACCTTGCGTGAAATCGAGTAGGCCACCTGGGGAACAGGCGTGATCTCCATATCGGAACTCGTGGTGAGATACCGAAGGCGTAGATCCGCTGTCCGTACGTGATGACCCGACGTCCGAATCGCGCTGAATACAGCCCGATCGGAGATACCCGAGATCAAGCAGCCAGCTTGTGACGTCCCTTACGGCGGCGGTTCTTCATGATTTCACGGCCGGCGCGAGTGGACATGCGTGAGCGAAATCCGTGCTTCTTGGCTCGCTTGCGAACGTTTGGTTGGTAAGTGCGCTTCATCTCTTCTCCGAATCGTCTGAGCGAGGGCCGATGCAGACCCTGGGAAAGTTTGGTCCAGGGCTGTCGAGGAGGGACGCACACGTCCGTCGCGAAAGAGAACCAGACAATGCTACGACCGCGCGCCTGCGCGAAACAACCTCTGCCGAATTGTTGGCGCTCCGGTCGAACACGCCAGCCAATCCAACCGTCCTGTTGATAGCCCGCAAACATGCGTGCGATCGCGCGTATGTTCGTCCACAGCCTCGGTGGACAACCTGGGTTGGCGCGCGATTCGACAGGGCCGAAATTGCGCGCGAGTGTCGCGAGGTAGTGGATCGATTACGCGCGGAAACTCAACGATATTCAGGGTTATCCACACCTGATTGGCGCGCGATGCAGAGTCGCGCGATGGTGAATGGCTGTCGCTGTCCACATCTGTGGAGTTAGCTGTGGATACAAGTGGAGTAGACAACGTGCAAAACGCAGATCAACTGTGGGACACCTGTTCCGATCTCATTCGGGCTCAGGTCTCCGATGTTGTCTGGAACACGACCTTTCGTGAACTGGTAGCCATCGACCTCACCGGCGACCAAATCGTGGTCTCGGTACCCTCTCGCGTCGTCAAGGATCGGATCGAGGCTCGATACCTCGGCATCGTCCGTGATGCTCTGGCGGAATCGAACAACGGCCCGTTGCAGATGGATCTGCAGGTTCGTATCGATGAACAATCGCTACTCGGGCTCGACTCGACCGTCCTCAACCTCACCGAAGAGACGCCACGTATCGACGTTCAGCTGCCAGAGCTCCCGACAAAGGTTCCCGAACCAGCAACCCCACCGGTTCCCGGTGACGACACGGCAAGTCGGTACACCTTCGACGACTTCGTTACCGGCACCGGTAATCGCTTTGCTCATGCCGCTGCACTGTCGGTCGCTGAAACTCCGGCGAAGTCGTACAACCCGCTGTTTATCTATGGGGATGCAGGGCTGGGCAAAACCCACTTGCTTCGTTCGATCGAGAGCTACGTCAACACGCACTATCCACATTTCTCTGTGCGCTACGTCTCGACCGAGACCTTCCTCAATGAGTTCGTCGACGCCATTCGCCAGAACACGACGATCCAGTTCAAGCGTCGCTATCGAGAAATCGACGTTCTCCTGGTCGACGACATTCAGTTCGTTGAGGGCAAAGAAGGGCTCCAAGAGGAGTTCTTCCACACCTTCAACACGCTGCATCAGGCGAATCGTCAGATCGTGCTCACCTCGGATCGTCCTCCGGACAGCATTCCAACTCTTGAAGATCGATTGCGCAGTCGATTCAAGATGGGCTTGATCACCGACATCCAGCCACCCGATGTCGAAACGCGTCTTGCGATCTTGCAGAAGAAAGCAGAGATCGCCAAGGGCGATATTCCACACGACACACTGATGTTCATTGCTGAGCGCGTCACGGACAACATTCGTGAACTCGAGGGGGCGCTCATTCGGGTAACGGCATACGCCAACCTGACGGGCGAGACGCTCAGTATCGATCTCTGCCAGCGTGTGCTTGGCGATCTACTCAGTAGTAAGAAGCCTCGTCAGATCACGCCATCGATGATTCTCGAAGAGACATCGGACATGTTCGGCTTTCCGGTAGATGAGATCATTGGTGCGAGTCGCCGACGACCGCTCGTGACCGCTCGCCAGGTGGCGATGTATGTATTCCGAGAGGCGACCGACTTGTCGTACCCGGCGATCGCTCGAGAATTCGGTGGACGTGACCACACAACGGTCATCCATGCCGTCGACAAGATCGGCAACCTGATGGCCGAACGTCGCCAGATTTACGACCAGGTCACCGAGCTGACCAACCGAATCAAGAACAGCAACCGGTGACCGAATTCGCGCGCCGAGTGTTCACAGGTGGGGAAAGCTTGTGGAAAAGTCCCTGTCGCGCGCTGGATAGCCATGTGCGCGCGGACCTCGAAGATGTGGGTGACAGAAATGTTATCCATCGCGCGAATGTTCGATCCACACCTTTCTGTGGACCATGGTGGATAACGAGTGGATGGCAGATCGTTCAAAAATCAGTCAGGAACGACTATCGTCCACAATCCACACGCCTACTTCCTCCTATTACCGAATCTAAGCCTCACCTACAAAGAGATGTGGAACGATGAAATTCCGATGCGAACGAGATGTGCTTCTTGAAGCACTAAGCACAACAGGTCGAGCCGTTGGTGGTCGAGCAGGCAATGTTGCACTGTCCGGTCTTCACCTCGAGCTCTCTGGAGATTCCCTCCGTGTAACCGGATCTGACTTGGATCTCACGATCTCTCAGACACTCACGGTTGCCGGTGACACCGACGGTGTTGTGTTGATTCCGTCCAAGCTGATCGCGGACATTGTTCGTGCGCTCGGTCCTGGTGCGGTCGACGTTGTGGTCGAGGGTGACGAGGTCCAGATCACGGCAGGTCGTTCCGAATTCTCGATGCGCACTATTCCCGCCGATGACTTCCCTCGCCTCGGCCAACCCGAGGGTGACGAAGTCACTCTCAACGCTGCGGATCTTTCGGCTGCGTTGAAGCAAGTTGTCAAGGCCGCATCGGGAGATGACTCGCGTCCAATCCTCACCGGTGTGTTGCTCGCCGCTGAAGGCGAGGGACTTCGTTTGGTTTCCACGGACTCGTACCGACTTGCGGTTCGAGATCTTCCGGGTACCTCGGTGCTTTCTGGTGATCAGTCGGTGCTGGTGCCTTCCCGTGCCCTGGCCGAGCTCAACCGGGTGTTTGGTGACAACGAGTCGGTGGCGCTTCGCTTGGGCGAGCGCGATGCGAGTTTCGAAGTTGGTGGAACCCAAGTGGTGACCCGCCTGATCGAGGGTGAGTTCCCGAACTACCGAGGGCTCATCCCAGATACGTACCCGAACGAACTCACGGTCAACCGTGGCGAACTGATGGATGCGGTTCGACGTGTTCGTCTGATGGCTCAGGAGGCCACACCGATTCGGTTGAACATGAAGTCCGACTCACTCGAGTTGGTTGCGGTCACCCAAGACGTTGGTCAGGCGCAGGAAGTTATCGATGCCAGCTACAACGGCGAAGAGCTCACGGTTGCCTTCAATCCGGACTACTTGATCGATGGCATCGAGGTCACTCCGGGCGAAGAGATCACGTTGCAAACGGTCGACCCGCTCAAGCCAGCGGTGATGCGCGGCGCAGATTCAGCCGACTTCCTCTACCTGCTAATGCCAGTTCGAGTCAGCTAGTTTTTGTGAGCGATCGCGCCGGCTGAGCCTGCAGAATCGCTCACAAATCTTTGGTGGCGGCGTCGATTGTTGTTGCGAGCGCGAGGTCTTGCTCGGTGATGCCGTTGGCGTCGTGCGTGACGAGGTCGATGACGACGCGGTTGTAGACGTTGCTCCACTCGGGGTGGTGGTCTGCTTTCTCGGCGTGGATTGCGATGGCGGTCATGAAGGCGAATGCATCGACAAAGCTGGGGAAGTTCAGCTCGCGGTGCAGTTTGCCGCTTACCAAATCCCAGTCCGGGTGTAGTTCCGACATCGCTGCAGCAACATCTCTCGTAGGCATCGCATCTGGTCTGGCCATACCGAATTCGTACTACACATGTCGAGGTCGCACGCGGCTTCTAGTGTTGGGAACATGAGTTTGTCGCTTGAACACCTCGCTACTGCCGCAGATCGGCCTGGTCCCTTGTTGCTCGTGATCGCCGATGGCTTTGGCTGTGCCGATGCAGGGCCGAGTAATGCAATTACCGAGGCTGATACGCCACGTCTTGACGCGTTGATGCGATCGCCGCTGGCAACAGAGCTTTTGGCGCACGGGCCAGCGGTTGGATTGCCGACCGAGGGCGACATGGGAAATAGCGAGGTTGGCCATAACGCGCTTGGGGCAGGTCGCATCTTTGCCCAGGGGGCCAAGCTCGTAAACAAAGCAATCGCCGATGGCTCGATGTACGAGGGGTCGGCGTGGCGCAGCGTGATTGCGTCTGGCCTTCAGGGCACGCTGCACTTCTTGGGCTTGCACTCCGACGGCAACGTGCACTCGAGCACTGATCATCTGTATGCCATGTTGCGTCGTGCTGCGGCCGACGGCATCAAGGATTGTGCGCTTCATCTGTTGCATGACGGACGTGATGTTGGGCCTCGCACGGCGCTCACGTACATCGATGCCACCGAAGCCGTGCTCGCGGAGATAAATGCCGAATACGGAGCCGACTTCCGGATCGCATCTGGTGGCGGTCGCATGACGATTACGATGGATCGCTACGGTGCCGATTGGCCAATGGTCGAGCGCGGCTACAACGCACACACCCATGGCATTGGACGCGAATTCCCATCGGCGCGCGCTGCGGTCGAAACCATGTACGCAGAGTCGGATGCTGGCGATCAATACCTCGACGAGTTTGTCGTGACATTCGATGACGGAGTCCCTGTCGGAACCATGTCCGACGGCGACGGGGTCGTGCTGTTCAACTTCCGTGGCGACCGCGCTATCGAAATCAGTCAGGCGTACGAGGATGTGAGTTTCGCCGAATTCGACCGTGGGCAAAACCCGCAGGTCAACTACGTCGGCCTCTTGCAGTACGACGGCGATGCGTTCATCCCCAAGCACTACTTGGTCGAACCACCGTCGATCGATCGGACGATTAGCGAGTTTCTGTGTGCCGAGGGGCTTCGCAGCTTTGCAATTTCAGAGACGCAAAAGTACGGCCACGTCACGTACTTCTGGAATGGCAACCGCACCGGGTATATCGACGAGTCGCTCGAGACCTTCATCGAGATTCCGTCGGACAACGTCGAGTTCAACAAGACGCCTGCGATGAAGGTCCGCGAGATCACCGATCAGACCATCGAGTTGCTTCGTTCGGGCGACTTCGATTGGGGGCGACTCAACTTTCCGAATCCAGACATGGTGGGTCATACCGGCGACCTTTCCGCGACGATCGAAGCAATCCGTGTGCTCGAAGAGTGTGTTGGGCAGCTGCTCGATGTGATTGAAGAACTCGGGGGAGTGTTGGTGTTCACCGCCGACCACGGCAATGCCGACATCATGTACACCGAAAAGAACGGTGTGAAGACTCCACTCACGAGTCACACACTTTCGCCGGTGCCGTTCGCGATCTTCGATCCAAGCAACGACGGCGATTATGTGCTCAACGTGCCTGAAGCCGCGGGCTTGAGCAACGTTGCAGCCACGCTCATCAACCTGCTCGGTTACCAGGCTCCCGACGAGTACGACAAGAGCTTGCTGAGTCTCTAGCGAAGAGTCGGGTTTGAGGAAGCCCGTCAGGGTTGGGGCGTGGGGTGGTTCTTGGGTGCGTCGATGTTTGGAGCGCTAGCGAGAAACTCGGGTTTGAGGAAGCCCGTCAGGGCTGAGTCAATACGTTTTCCACCGTTTCCACAGCCACCTGTGGATCGAACACACGCGCGATGTTGCGGTACGTGATCATGCCATCGATCAGTTTTGGGGTCTGACCCCAAAACTGATCTGGGAGATTTTGTTTGTGGTGGGGAATAGAACTTCGGCGGTGAAAGTTGAGTGGATCTGACTAAGGATTCATCGCTGTGACGCGAGGAGTACGGATCGGGTGTCATAAAGGCTCTCCGAACCGCAATTGCACTCCTACACTTGAGCGCTGTCGACTTAGGTCTCACTTCCCCCCACAAGATCTCCAACCCAAGAAATTCAGGAGCTGCATCACATGTCCAAGGCAGTCGGTATCGACCTCGGAACAACCAACTCAGTAGTAAGCGTGCTCGAGGGAGGCGATCCGATTGTGATCGCGAACTCCGAGGGTTCACGCACGACCCCATCGGTGGTCGCCTTTGCGAAAGACGGCGAAGTACTCGTCGGCGAAGTCGCGAAGCGTCAGGCCATCACGAACCCCGATCGCACGATTCGTTCCGTCAAGCGCCACATGGGCACGGGCTGGAAGATCGACATCGACGGCAAGAACTACACGTCACAGGAGATCAGCGCTCGCACGCTAATGAAGCTGAAGCGCGATGCTGAGGCATACCTCGGCGAGGCCGTCACCCAGGCGGTCATCACCGTTCCCGCGTACTTTGATGACGCACAGCGCACGGCAACCCAGGAAGCTGGCACGGTCGCTGGCCTCGAAGTCCTGCGCATCATCAACGAGCCAACTGCAGCTGCGTTGGCGTACGGCCTGGACAAGGGCGACGAGGACCAGACGATTCTCGTGTTCGACCTCGGTGGCGGCACGTTCGACGTTTCCGTTCTCGAGATCGGCGACGGTGTCTTCGAAGTACGTTCGACCCACGGTGATACCAAGCTCGGTGGCGACGATTGGGATGAAGCCATCATCGATTGGCTTGTCACCAGCTTCAAGAACGATCACGGCGTCGACCTCAGTGCCGACTCGATGGCTGGACAGCGCCTCAAGGAAGCTGCCGAAAAGGCCAAGATCGAATTGAGCCAGGTGCAGTCGACGCAGGTGAACCTGCCGTTCATCACCGCAACCGACGCTGGTCCGTTGCACCTCGACTACGCCCTCAGCCGCAGCAAGTTTGAAGAACTCACCTCCGATCTCCTGCAGCGCACTCGAATTCCATTCGAGCAGGCCATCAAGGACGCCGGACTCACCAAGGGCGAGGTCGACCATGTCATCCTCGTCGGCGGTTCTACCCGCATGCCCGCTGTCGCCGAACTCGTGCAGGAGCTCACCGGAAACGAGCCGAACAAGACGGTAAACCCGGATGAAGTAGTCGCCATTGGCGCTGCGGTTCAGGCTGGTGTTCTCAAGGGTGAGGTCAAGGATGTTCTGCTCCTCGATGTCACGCCGCTGTCGCTCGGTATTGAGACCAAGGGTGGCGTCATGACCAAGCTCATCGAACGCAACACCACGATCCCAACCAAGCGCACCGAGGTGTTCACGACCGCTGACGACAACCAGCCATCGGTCGAGATCCACGTCCTCCAGGGCGAGCGCGACATGGCCGGCTACAACAAGACGCTCGGCAAGTTCCAACTCGTCGATCTGCCACCGGCACCTCGTGGCGTCCCCCAGATCGAGGTCACGTTCGACATCGATGCCAACGGCATTGTCCACGTGTCGGCGAAGGATCGTGCGACGAACAAGGAACAGTCGATGACCATCACGGGTCAGAGCTCACTCGACAACGATGTGATCGACCAGATGGTGAAGGACGCCGAAGCACACGCCGAAGAGGACGCTCGTCGTCGCGGCGAAGCGGAGGTCCGCAATAACGCTGACTCGCTCGTGTACCAGACCGAAAAGCTCCTCCGTGATCAGGGAGAGAAGTTCGAAGGTGACGAGAAGGCTGACGTTGAAGGCAAGCTCGCCGATCTCAAGACCGCACTCGCCGGTGAAGAGATCGAAGACATCAAGGACAAGACCGAAGCCTTGATGACGGCATCGCAGGGCTTCTCGCAGCGCTTGTATGAAGAGGCAGCTGCACAGAACGTCGACGACAACCCAGACTTCTCCGAACCGACCCCCGACGACGTGGTCGATGCCGAGATCATTGAGGACGACGTCGAAGACGACGACGAAGATGAGTGACGCCGAGAAGTCCGCAATGGACGCACTCGTCGACGAAGTGATGGAAAGCCGCGAGGCAGCCGAGGCTGCCGCAGCACCCGCTGCGGCCTCGGCTCCCGTCGAAGACAACGCCGCGGACAAGCCTGCGTCGACCATTGGCTTCGCCGACGGTGACGAAGACGTCGCGGTCGCCCCGGTCGACTTGGGCGACGAGGCGGTCGCTGCCCTTCAGGCCGAGCGCGACGGATTCCTTGCCGACTCGCAGCGGTTGGCCGCGGACTTCGCGAACTATCGCAAGCAGTCCGACAAGCGGGTCGCTGATGCGGCTGCGGCCCAGTCGGCGGGCTTGGTTCGCGACTTGATCCCGGTTCTCGACGCGTGCGATAGCGCGCTTGTGCAGGATCCAGAGTCTGCTGCGGGTCCAATCCGCAACCAGCTTCTTGGCGAGCTGGAAAAGAACGGTCTCGAATTGCTTGCGCCGTCCGCGGAGGAAGCGTTCGATCCCGAACAACACGAAGCGGTTATGCATGAGCCTGCCGCCGATGACAGTGGCCAGGACGGTCCGGTCATCGGTGAGGTTCTGCGTGCCGGCTACCTGTGGAAGGGTCGAGTAGTTCGACCAGCCATGGTGAAGGTAGTTGGGTAAGTACTTCGGTACTCGTCCATATGTGACGATGAATAGCGACAACGAACGAGGAGGTGAGTAGTCGTGGAAGCACAGCGTGAATGGCTTGAGAAGGACTACTACCGGGTTCTCGGCGTTGAGAAGACCGCATCGGCCAAGGAACTCTCCAAGGCGTATCGCACGTTGGCGCGCAAGTATCACCCAGACACGAACCCTGGTGATGCAAAGGCCGAGGAGCAGTTCAAGGAGATCTCGGCTGCGTACGAGGTGGTTGGTGACGAAACCACCCGCAAGAAGTACGACGAGTTCCGTCGTTATGGCGGCGGTGGAAGCACGCACGGCACCGGCGGTTTCGGCCGTGGTGGCGCGGAGAACATGAGCGACCTCGGAGATCTGTCCGATCTTCTTGGTGGATTGTTCGGTGGTGCTCGCGGGGGAAGCTCAGGCGGCCGGACCGGGTTCGGCGGCTTTGGCCCCATGCCCGGCACCGATCTGCAAGCACAGCTCACGCTGACTTTTGAGGAAGCTGTTCGCGGCGTGACGAAGTCCGTTCGACTGAACTCCGAGGCGCTTGCGCGCCCAATGGAGGTCAATGTCCGAATTCCCGCCGGCGTTCGTAGCGGTCAACGCATTCGTGTGCCCGGTAAGGGCGCGCCGTCCTCCGACGGTGGCGATGCCGGCGACTTGTTGGTCTCGATTTCGATCGAGTCACACGACGTCTTCGACCGCGATGGAGCGAACCTGCTCGTCGATGTTCCCGTCACGTATCCAGAAGCCGTGCTCGGTGCAGACGTGAAGGTTCCAACATTGAGTGGCACGACCGTGACGGTGCGGCTACCACCAGGTACCCAATCGGGCAAGGTCTTCCGGGTTCGCGGCAAGGGCGTGAAGAGCTCTGCTCAGACCGGCGACCTGCTCGCGACGGTCGTTGTTCACGTGCCGACCGATGTTGGCGATGAGGAACGGGCGCTTATCGAGAAGCTGGCCGCAATTGCTGAGTCGGCTCCGAGGAACTGATCATGGCTGCACGAAGTTCTGCGGTGTATGTGATCTCGGTTGCTGCGGAACTGTCGGGCATGCATCCGCAGACCCTCCGCATCTATGAGCGCAAGGGCTTGGTGCAGCCAGCACGAACCGCTGGCGGTTCACGCCGATACAGCGACGCTGACGTTGCTCTTCTCCAACGCATTTCAGAGCTGACGTCCGAGGGTATGAATCTTGTCGGTGTGAAACGGGTGCTCGATCTCGAGCTTCGGGTCGCCCAACTCGAAGGTGAGCTGGCGAAACATCGTTCGTCGAGTCGCACGGTCAGCGATGCTGTTCGCGAAACCGAACGTAGCTACCGTCGCGACCTCGTCCCGTTGCGGCAGACGGTGACGATCTACGAAGAGCGTTAACCCGATCCGGACGCCGAGAGCGACGAGTAGGATTCAGTCGTTCAACCCGCCGGGAGCAGAGATGGCAGACGTCGAAATCGGGATCATCATGGGAAGCCAGTCAGACTGGCCCACCATGAAAGAAGCGGCCAATATTCTCGACCAGCTCGAGCTGGCCTACGAGACCCGCATTGTTTCAGCACATCGAACCCCGGAACGCTTATGGGAGTACGGCTCTCGCGCCGTGGAGCGTGGTCTCAAAGTGATCATCGCTGGCGCGGGAGGTGCAGCGCACCTGCCCGGCATGATGGCGTCGAAGACCCGAGTTCCTGTTATTGGCGTTCCAGTACAGACACGGGCCCTGTCCGGGGTCGACAGCTTGTACTCGATCGTGCAGATGCCCAAGGGATTTCCAGTGGCGACGATGGCCATTGGCTCTGCTGGTGCCGCGAACGCTGGTCTGATGGCTGCCGGGATACTCGCAACCGCCGATCCGGCGTTGGGTGAGCGACTCGACGCGTGGCGTGCTGCACTTTCTGCTTCGATCCCCGAACATCCCAGCGATGACTGAGCCGCTGGCGCCCGGCGCAATCATCGGCATTCTCGGCGGGGGACAGTTGGGTCGGATGCTCAGCGTGGCGGCGTCGCGACTGGGGCTTCGTTGCCACATCTTCGAACCCGGTGCTGCACCACCTGCGGGCCACGTTGCCGAATTCGTTACGACAGCGTCCTACGACGACGAGAACGCACTGCGTTCGTTCGGCGAGTCGGTCGATGTGATTACGTACGAGTTTGAGAACGTACCGACCTCTGCGCTGGACCTTCTTGAATCGCTCGCCCCAATCCGGCCGGGACGCAACGCGCTGGCGACGAGCCAAGACCGGCTCGATGAGAAGACCTACCTGCGGTCGATCGGCCTCGAGGTTGCGCCGTTTGCGACCGTCGACTCACTCGATGACTTGCAGCGCGCTATCGAATCGGTGGGAACACCGTCGATTCTCAAGACTCGTCGTTTTGGCTATGACGGCAAGGGCCAGGCGCGCCTGACCTCAGCCGGCGACGCCCAAGAGGCGTTCGATTCGCTCGCTGGAGCGCCCGCGGTACTCGAGGGATTCGTCGACTTCGATCTGGAGATCTCGGTCATTGCTGCTCGGTCGACAGCGGGCGATATTGCCTGCTTTGACCCCGGCCATAACGTGCATGTCGACGGCATCTTGAGTACGACCACCGTTCCAGCACCGGTTGACGACACGGTGGCGCAGGCGGCAATCGCTGCGGCCACGGCGATCCTCGATGCCCTCGACTATGTCGGGGTGTTGGGAGTCGAGCTCTTTGTGACCACCGATGGCCTCGTCGTCAACGAAATCGCTCCCCGAGTGCACAACTCGGGACATTGGACGCAAAACGGTTGTGCTGTCGATCAGTTCGAACAACACATCCGAGCTGTGGCTGGTTGGCCGCTCGGTGATCCATCACGACACGACGATGTCGTGATGACGAACCTGATCGGTGAGGACATCGACTCGATCGCCGGGTTCGCACAAGAGCCTGGGGTTGCGGTGCATGCCTACGGCAAAGCCGAGACAAAACCGGGCCGCAAGATGGGCCACATCAATCGCATCGTCTGAGCGGCGCCCGCGAGGGATGGAGCAACAGACGGCGGGCGTGGTGGCTAGTTGACGACGACCGTGACGTCGTGGGAGACGTTCTTGGCTACACCGTTGACATCGATGTAGTCGATGCTCACGGTCATGGTGTGGCTACCGGAGTTCAACGTTGTTGGGTCGAACCACACGCGGGCGACATCGCGCTCGCCAACGTGTAGGTGACCATCGGCGTGAAGACCGGTGAAGGCACCTTGCGGATGGTACGCCTCAAGATCACCAGAGACGGAAACTTCCAAGTCGGTGTTGACCGGTGAGAGGCCGAGGTAGCTGAGCTCGAGCCAGTTCTGTTCGGGAGCGTCGCTCGACGTGGTGAGCTCTGCGGCTTCGGTCAAGATGGCGAAGTCGTCACCTTCGTAGTCAACGTTGGAGAACTCGAGCGTTTCGACGACCGAATATTGGGCACCGAGCCATTCGAAGTCGATCTGGATGGTCGCGGTCGCAGCGCCCGCCGCCGATGGCGTCGTGAAGTTGATCGAGCTGTAGTCGATTTCCGACGGTGACACGGTCGAGTCTTGACTTGGAGCGGAGTGGTCTCCGTTCGATGGGTATGAGAACGAAACGCCCTCGGATGCGTCGATGACGGTGACCGAGACGTTCCGGACGGAAACGTCAGAAGTCATGGTGAGGTTCAACCATCCGGTCGATCCAGCGACCCAGTCGACCGATGTTGGTGAGAAGAGCTGAAGCATTGTTGGTGTGAAGTCGCCGTTGCATGGGGCGACGTCGACGCTCGCACCGGAGATGGTCATCCAGTCGAGGTTTGGCAGGGCTTCCTT
>CALLAA010000055.1 GCA_938002955.1 uncultured Acidimicrobiales bacterium | reverse complement strand
AGGCTGGCGGCTTCAGGATCAGAGCTCAGCGACGATGCCCTTGAGCATTTCGGCAAAGTCGGTGCCCATCTCTGGGTGCTGGAGGCCGAGTTCGACCTGGGCCCGGAGGAAGTCGAGCTTTTGCCCGGCGTCCCAGCTGCCGTTGTTGTCGATCACGCCGTACAGACCGGTGGTGTTGGCGATCTTTGCCATTGCATCGGTGAGCTGAATCTCGTTGCCGACACCTGGTTCGGTGTTGTGGATGTGTTCGAAGATGTCGGGGGTGAACAGGTAGCGGCCCATGACGACGCGATTGGACGGCGCGTCTTCCATTGCGGGCTTCTCGACGATGTGCGGGATCTTGACGATGCCGTCGGCGACGTCTTCGGTCGCAGCACAGCCGTAGCTGCTGACCTCTTCCATTGGAACTTCGCGCAGCGCGACGTTCGAGCAACCGTATTCCTCGTACGCGTCGACCATGGCTTGCACGGTGCCGCCGCGGGAGATCATCAGCTCGTCGGGGAGCAGCACGACGAACGGCTCGTCACCGATGTGTTGCTCTGCTTGCAGTACTGCGTGGCCGAGTCCGAGCGGTTCTCCCTGTCGGGTGAAATGGAACTTTGCCATCTCGGCGATCGCGACGACCTCGGCCAACGGTCCGGTCTTGCCCTTTCGTTCGAGCAAGGTCTCGAGTTCGAAGTTGCGGTCGAAGTGGTCTTCGAGCGCCTTCTTGGCGGTGCCGGTGATGATCAGGACATCGTCGATGCCTGCAGCCACTGCTTCTTCGACCACATATTGGATCGCGGGCTTGTCGACGATGGTCAACATCTCTTTGGGCTGCGACTTGGTTGCAGGAAGAAAGCGGGTACCAAGACCTGCAGCGGGGATGACGGCTTTGCGAACGCGTGAACTCATAGGTCTATAGTCGGCCGCGGAGTCAGCTGACCTTAAGTTCTTCCCCGGAAAGTAGGCGGGCAATGTTCGCTCTGTGGCGAATAATGATCACTGCGGCCACGATGAGTGAGGCTACGACTTCCATCACGTGTTCGTGAAGGACGATGACACCGATGACGAGCAGCACGGTGATGGCGAGCGATCCGACCGAAGCGCGCTTTGTGAGCTTCACGATGATGATGAAGATCGGCACCATTGCGAGACCCAGATAGGGGAAGAGTGGCAGCGAACCGCCACCGCCGGTCGCGACGCCTTTGCCACCGTTGCGCCAGCGAGCAAATGGCACGACGTGGCCAACGGTTGCTGCGGCCCACACTCCAGCTGCCCAGGGCCGATCGAGGATCCACATGGTGACGAGGACCGGCACGAACGCTTTGAGCACATCGACGACAACGGTGACGATGCCGTAGGCGGCTCCCGACGTCCGGTACACATTCGATGCGCCCGGATTGCCCGATCCTTCTTTGGAGTGGTCGTGACCAGAGATCATCCCGACGGCGCTCGCTGTGGGAAACGAGCCCGCGAAATACGCCGCGATGAGCAGCGCTACCCCGATGATCGTTTCAGTCACCTGGCCATGTTACGTCACCGATGCGAAGGGAACACGGGCGGCAAGGTTGTTGTTGGACGATTGTGGCCCAATACTTTCAATGCTGTTTTGGCCACGTACGGAAAGAACGCACAAAACAAATGCCTACGTATCAATATCGTTGCAAGCAATGCGGAGCGGAGTTCGAGAAGGTTCAGTCCTTCTCCGATGACTCGACCCCAAAGTGCCCGAGCTGCGGAACCCGGTCGAAGAAGAACATCTCCAAGGTGTTCGGTGCCGTGGGAATCTCGTTCAAGGGTGGCGGCTTCTACAAGAACGATCACGGCAATACGGGTTCGTCTTCCTCGTCGAGCTCGAGCGGTTCTTCGTCGTCGGATTCGGGTTCCTCGTCGAGCGATTCCGGGTCGTCCACGAGCTCGTCGAGTTCGAAAAGTACCGACAGCTCGTCGAGCAAGAAGTCCGACTAGGCCTCACCGCAACGCGATCACCACCCGCCCGTGTAGTGCGGCGTGGGCGAGCGCCTCGACATCGGTCGCTGCGACCGAGAGCGTCGCTGCGTCCGCATCGATCTCGAGCACCACGGCGGCGGAGTCGAGCTGCTCGACAGCGGCATCTCCGGCACCGCCAAACACGTCTGCGATAAGAAACAGGTCGACGCGATCGCCAACCACTAACGGCGGAACCGACGGGTCGAGCGGCACCCCAACAGCCCGACGCCCCTCCCCCGGCTCGAGCGCCGGACTCGTCGAACGCAAATCTCGCTGGGTCACTACATCACCCGAGTGCAGATCACGAATGAAGACGTCGTCGGCGTCGGGGACGGCGAGGAGCGCATCGGCCGCGACGAACGCCACCGGCCGCAGCTCGCGTCGCCACTCGATCTCTACGGTTGGTTCGCCGCGTCGTACATTGCGGTCGAGCACGACCACTTCGATCGTGTCGCCCCAGCGTTCTTGAATCGACCGAGATCGTTCACTCGCTGCCAGCACCAGCCCAATAACGACGACAGCGATTGCGAGCCGTGCCGTGTGCTGCACCAGACGTCGCTGCAAAATTGCGTTGCGAAGACGGGCGACCCGTAGCCGCAGCGCAAAGGGCACCCAGCGCCACGGTTGACGGACTCTACGGATAACTCTTGCGGGGCGCGAAACACCCCTGGTGAAAGTGCGAGACATCGCAACGACACATCCTCTTGACGATTCGTGAATACAACGAGGGGGAAGTCGTTACGAGCACCGAGGTGCTACGTCTCCTTTGTAGTCCCTAGCGACACGATTCGACGTATTGGGAGGTGTTGGCGGTCAGCTGCTCCCAGCCAATGAACGCTTCGGTCGACCGAATCGGGATCGTGGACGCTTGGCTGATCGCTGCACATCGAGCGACGTCTTGGGGCTCGCCATTCTCGGTGTGCATCCAGGTCAGTTCATTGACGACGACGAGCGGCATGATCGTGCCAAAGCGTTGGTCGGCTGAATCCCCAATGGCGTCGCACAGGTCCATTCGTGCCGCTTGGCCGCTCGGGGTTTCACGTTGTTCGACCGGGATGCCAGCCTCGTTGAGGACCTCGACGAACTCCACCGTTTCACCATCGGCATCGAAGTACATTTCGAAGCGAACGCACGCCATGTCGTCGTCGTTCAGGTACATGGCGAACGCATCATCGTCGTAGCCGATCAGCGCATCGAAGGCCCGCTCGGTCCCGACGATCGGTGCGAGCGCCTGAAACCACGTCAATGCACCCATGTCGCCGTCGGCGCCAACGGCACCTGGGGGAAGCCCCATGACATCCATTGCATCGACGGCCGATCGGTCGCTGGTCGCGTACACGTCGATCAGCCGCTCGGTCGTGCCGGCGTCTTTCGCTCGCAACAGCTCGTCGACCGCGCCCTGTCCCTCACTTGCAACGATCGCCTCGACCATCGGGAGGCCAATGCCATAGGAGGCGTAGAACGATGCGGCGAAGTAGTTGTCTCCCGGGTCCGGTGGCGTCACGGTCGGGTCGTAGCCGATTGCGTCAAGATATTCCTGTCGCTCGGCGTCGGTGCGCGACCAGTACCAGGCCATCGCGATGCGCTCGGCGTCGCCTTCGGCAATGGCCGTCCGGGCTGTCGCACCATCGGCGGAGTCGGGGAAGAAGCCAAGCAGCCCGTTCTGGTGTTGCAGGGCGTGGGTGAGTTCGTGCACGATCGTGACGCTCAAGGCCTCGGCGGGCTGTCCTTCAGGGAGAACGATGGTCTCGTCCCACGGGGTGTAGAACGCTCCGGCGTTTTCGGCGAGGGTCTCCGTGACGGCTTCGTCGAGTGCTCGATCGGGGTTTGGGTCGACGAGACCGAGGACCCGGTATGCCTCGAGCCACGGGTCGAGCGGGATATCGGTGGATGCTTCGGCGTCGTCGTCATCGCCGATCGAGAAGATCGAGGTGTCACGGGCCGCTGCTTGTTCGTTCGCGATTTCTTCGGCGATATTGGTCCATCGCACGTTGACCGGGTGATCGAAGGTGAGCCCCCGTTCCGCCTCGATGAAGGCCACATACGGTTCGAGTGCCGGGTCCCATTGGGCGGGTTGGGCTGCCCGATAGATCGCAAACGCGCCGATCAGTAGCGCACCGATTAGGCCTGCGGCGAATATCTGTCGCCCGGTCTTGCTCAGCCCTCGATGCTCCGGAACCGGCGAATACACCGGTCCCTGAGGCGAGTACGCGGGATGTGGCCACGTCGGTTGTGCTCCTGGAGCGGGAGGAGGCGGTGTGGGCGCTGCCGTCCGAGGTGACAGCGGGGGTGCTGGCAGGACCGGCGGAGGGGGCGGCGGTGCCGATGGTCCCGGATACAGCGGCGCTGCTCCGTGAACTGGCGCCGGAGGCACTGGAGGAGGTGGCGGCGGAGGAGGCGCAAGCGTGCCCGATTCCCAGGGCGTGCTCGTATCGGGGTCAACCGTCGACATGATGTAAGTGTCGACGGGCCCGACAGGTCGCTTGAGGGGGCCCGATGACCTATCGGCGGCCGGTCCGGAAGCTAGCCGATCGTATTTGTTGCGAGGAGCGCGAACGCCAGCACGCCAACGGCAATGCGGTACCAGCCAAAGACCTCGAAGCCCTTGTCGTTGAGCCAGGTGACCATCCACTTGACCGACGCGATCGCCGCAACGAAGGCAACGACCAGGCCGATCAGCGGCGTGCCGATACCGAAGGTGTCGATCAGTTCTTCGCCACCCTGCAAACCTTCATACGCAGTGGCTGCAGACAGCGTGATCAGGCCGAGAAGGAAGCTGAACTCCACCGCAGCCCGAAGCGACAAGCCAACGAGGACTGCAGCGATGATCGTGATCATCGAGCGGCTAACCCCCGGCCACATCGCGATCGCCTGGATCAAACCGATCACGACCGCGTTTTGCCAGGTCAGGTGTCCAAGCTCTTTGGTGGTCTTGTCGAACCAACCGGTGCGGCTCAGGACCAAGATGACGACACCGCCGAGAATCCACGCTCCAGCGATCGGAGCGACCCCGAAGAGGTTGTCCTTGATGATCTCGCCGATCGTCAAGCCAATCGCAGCCGTAAAGCCAAAGGCGATGAGCACTGCGATCAGGATCTTGCGCCCCTCTTCGCTGCGACCGAGTAGACCATCGATCATCTGACGAATGCGTTCCCAGTACAAGAAGAGAACCGCAATAATCGCGCCGAGCTGAATACAGATCGCGTAGGTATTGATGGCATCTTCGCTGGCCTGTGTCTCGTTCAACCCGAGCAGTTCGTTCGTGACCAATAAGTGGCCGGTGGAAGAGACCGGCAGGTATTCGGTGAGGCCTTCGACGAGTCCGAGCACGATGGCCTGGAAAATCGTGAGTTCGATCACGTCCCCGTCTTGGAAATAGCTGGCTCCTGCGGGTGCGGTAGCGAGGAACCAGAAGAACAGCGCTCCACCGAGGACGAAGAGGGCGCGACGAGGCAAACGAGTACGCATGGTGATCAATCGGCGAATGTGTGCAGCCATGAAGGTTTATGAGCCACTCATTGAGACGTCGGAGATTGCGATGGAAACCGGACCGGAACCTCCCGGCTGCCATTCCGTGTCGGCACCCACCGCAATGATGTCGGTCAGCATCTTTTGGACCGTGCTCGCGATAGTCGCTTCGCGAATGGGTTCGGCGAGCGACCCGTTGCGGATCATCAGTCCGGACGCACCGACCGAGAAGTCGCCACTGATCGCGTTGACCCCGGAGTGCATACCGCTCATTGCGGTGACCAGCACTCCGTTGTCGACCGAGGCAATGATGTCGTCGAGGGTTCCGGTACCCGGGGCCATAATGACCGCGTGAGCGCCAACGCTGGGGGTCGAGCGATACCCCCGGACCGCATTCGCCGTGGTCCCCTCTCCGCTGCGACGGCCGGTGTAGGTGTTGTGCAGGAACCCGCCGAGGACCCCATTTTCGATCAGGTTTAGGGGCTTGCACGTTTGGCCTTCGGAGTCCACCGACGTGGCGCCGAACGACCGGCCGTCGGTCGGGTCATCGATGACCGAAAGTAACGGTGAGGCAATAACCTCGCCGACCCGATCCAGGAACGGGGTACGTCCTTTGAGAACCCGCTCGCCGTTCAACATGCCGACGAGGATCCCAATGATGCTGCTCGCCATGCGTGGCTCGAGCACGATCGTCAGCTTTTCGGTCTTGGGTTGCGTGGCGCCGAGCAGTCGGGTGACGCGGTGCACTGCGTCGGTAGCGGCTTTGTCGATCGACAGGGTGCTCGGTCCAAAGTCAACGTCGTAGCCACCCGCGATCTGGGTGTCGTCGCCGTCTTTGGCCATGGCGGCTACAGACACGTGGGCACCGGTACCGCGATCGCTCGCACGGACGCCGGTGCTCGTGGCCAACGCCATCTCTCCGGAGCTGTCGGAGTAAATCGCTGTACGCACGCCGGTAACCCTGGGGTCGGCGGCCAGGACTCGAGCTTCAAGGTCGATCGCCATCTGGACTTTGTCGGCGGTTGGCATCGTGGCCACACCGTCGTCCCAATGGTCGTGCACGACCGGTGTTCCGCCATCGGGTTCGCTGAGCGATACCCACTCGTCGGGTTCGGCAAAGGCTCGGTTGTCACGGGCCTCGGCGAGGGTCTCGGCAACGACGTCCTCGTCCAAACTGCCGGCGTGGGCAAAGCCCACCCGGCCGTCCTGGATGACGCGAATGCCGATTCCGGCCGATGTCGCCGACGTGAAGGATTCGACCTCGCCGTCGTACGCCTTGACCTCGGTGGAGCTTCCTTGAGACACGAACGCCTCCACCTGTTCACCGGAATTTGCCTGTTCGGCGACACGTTCAGCGATTCGAAGCAGCTCTGACATTCCGTTGAGCCTACGATCATTCCCATGTCGTGGTGGTTGTGGACTCTCGTTGTCATATTCGTGCTCGTGTTCGGCGTTGCCGTTCACGACATCTTTCAGAAGAAACACACCATTCTTCGCAACTTCCCGGTCATTGGCCACCTGCGATATCTCATCGAGAAAATCGGTCCGGAGCTGCGTCAGTACGTTGTGGCGAACAACGACGAAGAGCTGCCGTTCAGCAGGGATTCACGACGATTCATCTACGCCTCGGCAAAGAACCAGAACTCCTACTTTGGCTTCGGTACCGACAACGACCTCAACGAACCGGGCTATGTCTTGTTCCGCCACTCCGCCTTCCCCCACGAGGCTCCGCCCGAGCATGAGGCCGACCTGTTACCGATGCGCAAAGTCATTGGCGAACACCACGGTCGGGCCAAGGCCTATCAGCCCGAGTCGGCGGTCTTCGTCTCCGCCATGAGCTTCGGGTCGCTTTCGGCTCCGGCGATCGAGTCGCTCAACCGTGGCTCGGCGATCGCCGGCTGCCTGCACAACACGGGCGAAGGCGGCATCAGCAAGCATCACCGCCACGGCGGCGGGCTGATCTTCCAGCTCGGCACCGGCTACTTCGGCGCCCGCAACCCCGATGGAACGTTCTCGATGGAACGGATGCTCGAGTCGATGGATGGGGCCGACGTGAAGGCCATCGAGATCAAGCTGAGCCAAGGCGCAAAGCCCGGGCTGGGCGGCGTTCTGCCCGGAGGCAAGGTAACGCCCGAAATCGCCGAGGCCCGCGGCGTCGAGGTCGGGGTGACCGTCAAGAGCCCGAGCCGTCACCGCTCGTTTTACGACGTTGCCTCGTTGCTCACCTTCTGCGAGGAGATCGCGTCGGCGAGCGGTGTCCCCGTGGGCATCAAGTCGGCAGTTGGTGAGAAGGCCTTCTGGCGAGAACTCGCCGAGGGTATGGCGAGCACGGGGACCGGACCGGACTTCATCAGTGTCGACGGCGGCGAGGGCGGTACTGGCGCTGCGCCGCTCCCCTTCAGCGATCACGTGGCCCTTCCGTTTCGTCAGGGCTTCGCCGAGGTATACCGGGCCTTCGCCGAACAGGACCTTCACGACAAGATCGCGTTCTTGGGAGCCGGGCGCTTGGGCCTTCCTACCGAGGCCATGGTCGCCATGGCGATGGGTGTGGATGGCATCGGGGTTGCTCGCGAAGCCATGATCGCAATCGGGTGCGTGCAGGCCCAGAAGTGTCACGACGGCCACTGCCCGACCGGAATCGCAACGCAGAACCGGTGGTTGACGCGGGGGCTCGACCCAACGCTCAAGTCGGTCCGGTTCGCCAACTACGTCGCCGAGCTTCGTCACGAGCTGGTCCGCCTGTCGAATGCGATGGGGGCTGAACACCCGAGTCTCGTCGATCCTGCCAACGTCGAGATCCGGCTCGGCGCAAACCACGTCCAGCCAATCCGCGAGATCTACGATTACGACCCCAGCTGGTGATTTGTACAGGATTTGGAACCCCACAGGGTCCAAATCCTGTACAAATCTTCGGATATCTGCTGCCTTCGTGTAAACACTTGACCATGTCGCGTACGGTTTTGCTGCTCAACGGACCCAACCTCAATTTGCTCGGCACCCGGGAAACCGAGGTGTACGGCACGACGACGCTCGACGACATCGTTGCCGGGATCGAGGCACACGCGGCGACGTTCGATGTCGCCGTCGAGTCGTACCAGTCCAACATCGAAGGCGAACTGATCGACCGGCTGCACGCCGCTCGCGGCACGGTCGACGGGGTGGTCTTTAACCCCGGAGCGTTCACCCACTACAGCTACGCGCTTCGTGATGCCATCGCTGCGACCGACCTGCCGGTGATAGAAACGCATCTGTCCAACGTGCACGCCCGTGAGGAGTTTCGCCACCGCACGGTTCTCGCCGCCGTCTGTCTCGGTGTCGTTGCTGGCTTTGGGCCAGACAGTTACCGGGTGGCCTTCGACGCGCTCGTTCGCCACCTCGACACATGAACCCTGGCGGCGAAACGCCGGACGCTGAAGCACTCGACACCGAAACCTTCGACGCCGAAACACTCGACGCTGGAACGTTCGACGAGGGCGCCAACATCGTCCTCACGGGGTTCATGGGAACCGGAAAGTCGACCGTTGGGCGGGCCTTGGCCGACCGGTTGGGCTTCGTGTTCACCGACACCGACGCGATGATCGAAGACCGTCATGGCCCGATCGTCGATATCTTCGCCAATCACAGCGAGGCAGCCTTTCGCGAAATGGAACGCACCGTTGCCCAAGAGCTCTCCCAGCTCTGGGGCTTCGTGATTGCGACCGGCGGCGCGCTGATGCTCGACGACTTCAACGCCGAAACGTTGTCGTCGACCGGCCGGGTCTTTTGTCTGACGGCCACGGTCGACGAACTGGTCGACCGCCTCACGGCGACAAACGAGCAGGAGAAACGCCCATTGCTCGACGTCCCCAATCCCGCATCACGAATCAGCGAGCTCCTCGAAACCCGAGCAGCGGGCTATGGCCGGTTCCACCAGATCTCGACGACCGGACGCTCCGTCGATGACATCGTGGATGAGATCGTCGACCTCGTCGGTGACCGGCAACCCAGCTGACCGCCGCGGTAAGCCAGGTGGTCAGTCTTGGTGCGCAGACGCGTTGGCCCGGCCGGTGTAGTACGTGTCCTTGTCGTCCTGCGGGGATATCCCTCGCTCTGCGAAGATGTCGAGCACATCGGCCATTGGACGCTCGTACTCGTTCGACAACCAGAGCCGGAGCAGCAGACGCTTCTCCTGTGGTGTCGGGCCGTCATCAAATGCGCTGCGGGTATGCATGATGGCGTAGTTGTTGATGAGACTCAGGTCGCCCGGCTCGAGCATGACGTCGAATCGCAGATCGGGGTCGCGGGTGAGTGCGTTCAGATAGTCCAACGCGGCCATGTCTCGCTCGGGGATTGGCTCGCCGAGCTCGTCGTAGGCCATGTAGATGTAGTCGGGAACGTACCTGGCGCTCACCACGCCATCCTTCTCCGAAAGCACCGGTACCTCGTGTTCGGTGACCGGGTCTTGTCCAGGTGCCTCCGACCCGAAGCGGTGATAGCGGAATCCTCGATAAAGCGATTCGAGGTACTCGGGCTTGTTCGTGAGTATCTCGTTGTGCAGCGTCGCAACGCTGACGTAACTGCTGAGGCCGCCGACCGGCGCCTTACGCACCGACAACATGCCGATGATGTCGGTCAGGTCGGTATGCATCAATAGTTCGACACTGTTGCGGTACGCACGCTGGTTTCGATCCTTGCCCGATACATCTTCGACACGGCCGATCCGGTCTCCGAGGGTCGACTGTGACTCGCCCACACCGAGGTAGCAGCCGAGACCCCAGTACATAATCTCGATGTCCTCGAGGGAGTACCCGTCGATCGGAAACCCTCGCAGAATGACGATGCCACGTCCGTGGAGAATCTCGCGTTCGATCTCGGCAATGTCGTCCGCGATCGCGGTGAGATCGAAGTCGGCACGCTCGACGGTGTCGAGGGTCAGCCCGGACGCCGTAACGTGCTGCAAGGCCGCGTCCAGCGCGTCGACATGGGCAGCGGTCAGCGTGACGATGACATCGTCGCCCGATGCGAGGTCCGAGCCCCGCCACGCAGATGGATGCGCCACGTGTTGTCGATACGCCTCGGTCACGTTGCCTCCGATCTCGGTGCCCAAACCCTAGGTGGTCCAAGCGACTGCATACACTTCGAACGTGGACACCGATCGTGCAGATAGCCGCCGACCCAGACGAGCGACGAGTATCGCCGAGGTCGTGACCAGCGGGTTGTGTATTGGCTGTGGGCTGTGCGAGACGGTGACCGAACAGCGCGTACAGATGCAGCCCACGGGCGCGGGCAGCCTTCGACCGGCGCCGCTCGATGGCTTCTCAGCCGAGGAGGAGGCGCAGCTCCTTGCGGCGTGTCCGGGCACGGTCGCGTCGCCGCGGTCCGATCTCGATAGTGAACCGGACGACGTTTGGGGTCGAGTGAGCGATATGCGATTGGCGTGGGCGGGAGATCCCGATGTCCGGTTCCGGGCTGCGACCGGCGGCGTTCTCACCGCACTTGGCATGCATCTCCTCGATAGCGGTCAGGCTGCGTTCGTCTTGCACGTCGGCACGGATCCAACCGCTCCGATGCGGAGTCGTTGGGTGATGAGCGAATCGTCGACGGAAGTGCTTGAGAACGCCGGCTCGTGGTACGGCCCGACCGCTCCGCTCGCCGGACTCGGCCCGGCGCTCGACCGCCGAGAGCCCTTCGCCGTGATCGCAAAACCATGCGATCTCGGTGCGTTGCACGCCTATGCATCGATCGATCCGCGGGTGAACGAGCTCGTCGTGGCTCGGCTGACCATGGTCTGTGGCGGTCAGTCTCGCTTTGAGAAATCCCAAGACGTCATCTCGGCGCTGGGCGTCGACGAGTCCGAGGTATCGCTGTTCCGTTATCGGGGATACGGAAACCCTGGACCGACCCGGGTCGAAACCCACGACGGACGGTCCTTCGAGCTCAGCTACAACGAGATGTGGGATGACGAGTCGGGTTGGAAAACGGAGAGCCGGTGCACGGTCTGTCCTGATGCACTCGGCGAAGCCGCGGACGTCGCCGCAGCCGACGCATGGCCAGGCGGCGGGCCAACCGGCGAGGACGAGGGCTTCAACGGCATCATGGTGCGCTCCGCGGCTGGCGCGGCACTGGTGGCATCGGCCGACAGTGCTGGTGCGTTGGTCTTGGGTGACCCGATCACGGTTCGCGAGTACGACGACCTCCAACCGCACCAGGTCCGCAAGAAGGTTGCATTGTCGGCTCGCTACGAAGGCTTCACCCTCGCTGGCCATCCGGTGATCGAAACCTCTGGGCTGCGGATCGACGCACTCGGAGCACGGCTGAGCGACGAGGATCGAATTCGCGAGATCGACGGTACCGTCCGACGAGTCAACGCCGGACGGTACTCCGAATAGGTTTAACCGAGTTCGATTCGGAAGAACTCAACCGAATCGCCGCCGTCGTTGCTCATTTCCCACGCATCGAGGGCTGCGATTTCTTCCTCGGTTGGCTCGCGTCCTTCCATTTCGAAGGCGAACAACTCCTCGGGCGGACCGTTCCAGGTATAGGAGGCGACGATCAGCTCGTCATCACCGACAGCGATTGGATTGATGTTTCCTGACCGGTCGTCGACATCGAGTCGATCATCATCGATCTCGGTCCAGGTGACCCCATCGCTCGAGAAGAGGACGACCGTGGCCATTTCCGGTTCTGTGTAGTCCTGCTCGAAGCCGCCGTAGGCATCGTCGAAGTCTTGATTGGTGAAGCTCACCAGGTCTTCGCCGGTGTCTGGGTCGAGGAATGTCGGCATTCCGGTGAGTGGGTTCTCACGGACGACTCCCTCGATGCTGCCGTCCGATGTTGCGAGGTCTTCTTCGGTGAAGGTGTGGATCACTTCTCCGTCGGGTCCGGTCAGGGTTGCTCCGCCTCCACCCTCGAACAACTCGGGAAGGGTCAGCGTGTAGCCATCCTTGGTGATGACCAGCGGGTCTTGCGGGCCAAAGTCGGAGAACGGTTCGACCGATCCAGTGATCAGTGCGACCGCACCCGCAGGGCCCGTGACGACCATTGGGTAGGCCCCGTACAGGTCGACGGGTACGTCGACGGTCTGCCAGGTGGCTCCACCGTCGGTGGAGCGGCTCATGACCGGTTCGCCTGTGAGGTCCTCGGCTCCGGCCAACAGCAGCGTGTCTTCACCGAGCAGCGACAGCTGTCCGCTGACGCCATCGGGGATCGACCCCGCCTC
>CALLAA010000054.1 GCA_938002955.1 uncultured Acidimicrobiales bacterium | reverse complement strand
TGTGACACCCAACCCATGGGAAACACCCCGCTGCGGTGTTGGCGGCATGCCGCTGGATACGATCGCGGTGTGGTTGGGACCCTGCGAGTCGGATGTGCAATGTGGACACATCCCCAGTGGCCTGGGCGCTGGACTCCGCGGTCCACGCCCACGGGACGCGAGCTACAGGCGTACAGCGCACTGGTGTCGGCAGTGGAGGGAAACACGACGTTCTATGCGTTGCCCCAGCCTGAGGTGGCACAGCGATGGGCCGATGCGGTGCCAGCGGAGTTTCGGTTCATGTTTAAGTTCCACCGTTCCATCACCCACGAGCGCAAGCTGCGCGACGTCGACGTGCAGCTCGATGAGTTCTTCACTGCGCTAGCGCCGTGTATGGAGAAGATGGCGCCGGTGGCCGTCCAGCTGCCGGCATCGTTTGGCCCGGACTCGGTCGACACACTTCGCCGGTTTTTACGCGGACTACCCACGGAGGTTCGTTATGCCGTCGAGGTTCGCCACCCCGACTTCTTCGACGGTGGCACGACCGAGCGAGCGTTCAACGACATGCTGTTCGACATTGGTGCGGATCGGATCATCCTCGACTCTCGTGCGGTCTTTGCCGGACCTCGCGTGACACCGGCTGAGCATGACGCATTCGAGAACAAGCCTCGGCTGCCGGTCCGAGCCGTTGCTACCAACGACGCTCCCGTCGTTCGATTCATCGGCCAGACCGATCCGTCGGCCAATCCTGAGTTCTGGAAGCCGTGGGTAGACACCGCTGCTCGATGGTTGAGGGATGGAAAGTCGCCGACGGTCTTCATCCACACTCCCGACAACGATGATGCGCCGGACCTGGCTCGGTTGTTCTATGACGAGGTCCGAGAGCAGGTGATGGACCTGCCGGAGCAACAGCCAGCTCCAGCGGTTCATGAACCTGGTTTGTTCGACTAGTTCTTACATCCTTCGAAACGTCGCCGGTGTCCCCGGGAATCACATTGCGGCGATGCCTATGGTGTTCCCGTATGCGTTCCCGCCGTCCGCGCTCCCTCCTCCTGATCGTCGCCCTGGTAGCGACGGCTTGCGGCGGCGCGGACGTAGTCGACTCCGCTGCGTCCTCGACAACAAGCGTCGCCGATGTAGCGGTGGCCGAAGCGCCCGAAACGACTGCAACACCCGAAACCATTGCGGCAGCAGAGACCAGCACCACCACGAGCGAACCGGCCGCTCAAGAGGCTGCAGAGACCAGCACAACCACAGCCGCCGATGAGGATGTCAGCGACGATGCCGCCGACACGACGACGGATGCTCCCACAACCACCGTTGCAGCTACGACGACCGCGGCACCGACCACCACGACAACCACCGTTGCCGAAACCACAACAACTGCAGCGCCTACAACCACGGCAGCTAACGGTGACTTGGTGAACTTGGTCGGTGGTGGACAGCTCGACCTCAACTCAATCGACGGCACCGATACCGTCTTGTGGTTCTGGGCGCCCTGGTGACCGACGTGTCAACGAGAAGCCGGTGCGGTCGCACGGGTATCACAAGCAAATCCTGACGTTTCGTTCATCGGCGTCGCCGCACACGACTCCGAAACGGCGATGCAAGCGTTTGTCGGCGGCACCGGAGTCGGTGTCTTTCCGAACATCAATGATGAGCGCGGCCGCATTTGGGTCGAGTACGGCGTCGGGAATCAGCCCGCCTTCGTGCTCGTGCGAGCCGACGGATCAACCGAGCGGTACGGTTCGCTTAGCGAAGAGAACCTCCAGTCCGAGATCGACTCCGTCTTTGGGTAGACGCGGGTTACGAGAAACCGCGAAATGGGAGATCGGGCCGCTGCAACCAGTTAGTGGCTGGGTACTCGGCGGCGGCTTCGATGCAATGCAGCGTGAACGCCAGCCGTGACTTGTCTGAGACGTTGGGGGCGCTTCGATGCGGCAGCGTGCCGTGGAGCGCTATGAGCGTCCCCGGAGCGGCTGGTAGCGGCACCCAGCCATCTTCGGGATACGGCGACTCGTCGAGAATCGTCATCTCTGTTGCGTCGCCGCTGGCCGTCCGGCTGAACCGCGACTTCACCGGTATCTGATGTCCACCCGGCAAGGCCCACAGACACCCGTTTTCTTCGGTGGCCTCATCGATAGCTAGCCAGAACCCGATGACGCTCTGCGGTTCCGTCCACAAGAACGTGTGATCCGTGTGCGGGGTGACCTCGCCGCCAATCTCGGGGTTCTTGAAGATGACCATGCTCTGCAAGAGCAATGGGTCGGCCATACCGACGGCCTTTGTCGCTTCGGTAAATGGAGCGGACCGGCAGAACTCGGAGAACGTCGGGTCGAGATCGTGCATTGCATGCCCGATCTTGTTCAGGCTCTGATGTTTGTCGACGAGCAGGTTTCCATCATCGGAGAGAACTCCGTCCTCGAAGAAGAAACGGGTCTTGTCGCCGGAGGTAAGAAAGTACTCGTCGCGTCCGTGGCTCTGGTCGCCCGTCGAGAACACCGTACGAACACCGTCGGGATCGAACTCGTCGACCAACTCTCGGATTCGGGTGCGGATCCCGTCCAAGGCCACTGCGTCGACGGCATCGGGAAAAACGGCAACACCGTTCTGCGCAAAGTCGTTTGGTGAGAACACCTACGTGTCGCCCTTTCGGAACGGCTGCCCCAATGCTGCGGGCATACGGAGACGCTGTGCGAAGAAGACAAGCACGAGCAATACGAGAACGTATGGCAAAATGTTGCTCCACCAGTTCGGCACTGCTTCGGCTGCCACCCACCAGATGAATGCAAGTGCGCCGAGGATGGTGGCCAATATCGCGTCAGCTTTGCGCTTGCGGGTAATTGCCCACGCGGCGACGCCAACCAAGACGATTGTGTTCACGAGAAGCAGCGCGTGTGACGCCGTGCCGTCGAGGTCTTTCAGATCGAGCCCGAAGACATAACCGAAGAGCAGGGCCCCGATCAGGACACCACCAGGACGCCAGTTACCAAAGATCAGCGCAGCGAGCCCGATAAAGCCTCGGCCAGCGCTGTTGCCGCCCTGGAACAACCCGGACAGCTCGGTCGAGATGAATGCGCCACCGAGTCCAGCGAGCGCACCCGAAATGATGACGGCAACGTACTTATATCGAACGATGTCGATTCCCTGCGCGGCACCAGCCGATGGGTTCTCGCCAGCGATCCGGAGGCGCAAACCGAACCTGGTGCGCCACAGTAGCCAGCTGGTTGCTGGGACCAGGAGGATCGCAATGATGGCGACCCAGTGGGTTCCGCGTAGGAGTCCTCGCAGCAGTGTGGCGACGTCGCTAACGAACCACCATTCCCATTTGTCGATCGTCAACAATATGTCTGGCGACTCCCAGCCGAAGATCGTGCCACCCGCCAAGAACGGAACGTCCCAATCGCCCACCGATTCGGTACTTGGGGATGTCGTGGGGGAGGCCCAGATCTCGTCGGACAAATATCTGGTGATGGCGGGCGCCAAAATGTTTATCGCCACCCCGGAGATGATGTGATCGACGCCAAACGTCACCGTTGCGATCGCATGGAGGGCGCCACCGATGGCGCCGCCGGCCATACCTATTGCCAGGCCGATCCAGGGTCCGTATTCGATAGAGCCCCAGGCGCCAAACCACATCCCCAGGATGAGCATGCCTTCGAGACCGATATTGACGACACCAGCGCGTTCACTAAAGAGGCCACCGAGGCCGGCGAGGAAGATCGGAACAGCCCAGCGCAGCATCTCTCGAGATGTTGGCGTTGCCGTGAGTCGCTCGGTATCGCTGACGCTTTGGACGACGGTGAGCAGCAAGATTCCGAGAAGGGCATAGATCGGCCAGCGAATCCATGCCGGTTGGTCCTGTAGCCACTTCATGCGACCACCTCAGCAGGTTCGGTCGCACGCAAGGCTTCTGCAGTTGCCCGGGCCTCCTCGCGGGTCTGGATGCGCTTTGTGACGCCATAGGCAACCACCGCAACCAGGAGGACGATGCCCTGCATGATGTTGACGATCTCTTTGGTCGCTGCCTCGGTGTTCTGCAGGATTCCTGAGGACACGTCGAGGAATGCGAACAACAGCGCCGAGAGCACCATGCCGCCGGGATGGTTGCGACCGAGCAGCGCGACCGCAATGCCACCGAATCCGAGACCCTTGATCGGGTTTGGCGAGAACTTGCCGGTGTCGGCGAGTTCGACCATTCCGATCAAGCCGGCGACGGCACCGGACAGGCACATTGCGGCGACGATCATCTGCTTTGGTGGAACGCCACCAGCGCGAGCAGCAAATGGGTTGAGGCCGCTGGCTCGGAGATCGAAGCCGAACCGCATTCGAGTCAACAGGAGGTGATAGGCAACGCCGACCAAGATGGCGATGAGCAGAACACCCGTGAGCTCCTTGCCTTGACCGATGTCGCGAGTGAAGATCTCGAGCAACCCGTTGATGTTGGGCATCAGCCCGGACTCGTCGATTGGATTCGTGCCGAGCGTTGTGGACGTGAAGTTCTCTTGGTCGGCCTGCCAACGCTGCTGCAACAGTGCAATGAGCCCCGAGATGGCGATCGAGTTGAGCATGATCGTGGAGATAACTTCGTTCACCCCACGGGTTACCTTCAGTACGCCAGCGATTCCGGCGTAGGCGGCGCCTACCGCCATGGCGACCGTCATGATCAGCAAAATATGGAAGACCTGGGGGAGGGCGACGAGGCTTCCGACCTGGGCAGCGATGAGCAGCGCAAACAGATACTGCCCTTCAACACCAATGTTGAACAGGTTCATGCGAAAGCCAATCGCGGCAGCAATCGCAGACAGGTAATACGGGGTCGCTCGATTCAAAATGTCGACCTGGGTTTCCAACTTTGATGCGTGGCTGATCATGTCGCCGTACGCCTCGAGCGGATTCGACCCGAACAGGATCAGGGCAATCGACGTGATGATCAGCGTGACGACGAGTGCGCCAACGGGAGCGGCAGCAGCGAACAGGAAACGTCTCATTAGGCGGCCTCGTTGTCGTCTTGGTGAGCGGCGCCCGTCATGTACGCACCAAGGTCACGTGGGGTGACATCCTCGGGGGCCAAGCGAGCGACGAGGCGTCCTCGCAACATGACCACGATGGTGTCCGACAGGCCGATGAGCTCATCGAGGTCGGCCGAGATAAGCAGTGTTGCCAGGCCATCGGCCCGAGCAGCACGGATCTGTTCCCAGACGGCGGCCTGAGCGCCGACATCGATACCTCGGGTTGGGTGAGCGGCGATCAAAAGCGACGGGTTCGAGGTGAGCTCTCGCCCGATGATCAGCTTCTGCTGATTGCCTCCGGACAACGCATGGGCAGAGACATCGATATTCGGCGTACGTACATCGAACTCTTCTTTGATCGTTGTGGTCTGGGCACGAGCACCCTTGCGGTTCAACAACCAGCGTGAGCCATAGGGTTCCTGCGTTTGATGCCCAAGCGCTGCGTTCTCCCACAATGGTGCATCGAGCATGAGGCCCTCATGATGGCGATCCTCGGGCACGTATCCAATGCCAGCTTCGCGGCGCTTACGCACGGACAACTTCGTGAGGTCGCTACCGAGCAACTCGATGGATCCGCCGAGAATGTCGGTCGTGCCGATAATCGCATCGACAAGGTCTCCCTGGCCGTTGCCCTCGACCCCAGCGATACCCAGGATCTCTCCTTTGCGAATCGACAAGCTGATGTTCTCGATCACCGCTCGCCCGTCTTCGTCAGCGACGGTGAGGTCATCGATAGCGAGCGCGACGTGATCGGTCACTGTCGACTCGGTGGTATCGGGAGTTGGAAGTTCGCTTCCGACCATCAACTCGGCGAGATCGTGAGCGGTCACGCCGTCGTTGGGCATGCTCGCGACCGTCTTACCGTGGCGCAGCACGGTGATGCTGTCGGAAATCTCGAGTACTTCATCGAGTTTGTGATCGATGAAAATGATCGTTGCGCCGCCAGCCTTCAGTTCGCGCATGTTGTCGAAGAGCGCCTCGACCTCTTGCGGGACGAGTACGGCGGTTGGTTCATCGAGAATCAGAATCTCCGCACCTCGGTACAAGACCTTGATGATCTCAACACGCTGGCGCTCGCCGACCTCTAACGACTCGACCATGTCATCGGGGTCGATGGTGAGACCGTAGTCCTCGGCGACCTCGGCGAGATGAGCTTCGGCCTCTTTGAACTTGATGGCACCGCCAGCGGTAGTGGGCTCGGCTCCGAGGATGATGTTCTCGAGAACGGTCAACTGGTCGGCCAGCATGAAGTGCTGGTGCACCATGCCAATGCCGCGGTCGATGGCGTCGGTGGGGGAGCTGAAGACAACCTCTTCGCCGTTGACCTTCATCGTGCCTTCGTCGGCGGGCTGCATGCCGTAGAGGATCTTCATCAACGTGGACTTGCCGGCGCCGTTCTCTCCGCAGATCGCGTGGATCTCACCCTTCTCGACCGTGAGATTGACGTTGTCGTTCGCAATGACGCCAGGGAACCGCTTGGTTATCCCCGTTAGTTCAATGGCCGCTGACATGTGGTGTTGATCCTCCCCGAAAAAGCACCGAGACCGGACCCTACCCGATCCCCTCAATGAGGAGAAAGTGGGAGAGCCCGGTCTCGACAGGTTGTCATCAGAAGTTGCGATCTTGTCGATCGCAACCGCTAGTGCGCCCTAGATCAGCCAACCTCGGTTGGGTCGGTAGGTACAACAACGTCGCCTGCGATGATCGATGCCTTCGCTGCTTCGAGATCGTCAACAATGTCGTCAACGAATCCACCCGAGGTCGAGTAGCCAACACCGTCGACGGAGAGGTCATACACGTTCGGGCCAGCGGCGAAAGCGCCATCGTTCTGGGCCTTGAGGATCTCGAAGACTGCGGTGTCGACACGCTTGAGCATCGAGGTGAGTACGTACTCCTGGAGGCTTTCGTCTACAGCACCAATGGTGTTGTACTGGTCAGAGTCAACGCCGATACCCCATACCTTGGAGCCGTTGTCCTCGGAGAAGTCCTTCGCAGCCTGGAACATGCCGTTACCGGCACCACCAGCAGCGTGGTAGATGATGTCTGCGCCATCTTCGTACATCGTGGTTGCGATTACCTGAGCACGGTCGGGCTGGTTGAAGCCCTCGAAGTCAGGAGCGTCGGTGATGTACTGCGAAACGATCTCGATGTCTGGGTTGACCGAAAGAGCGCCAGCACGGAAACCAGCTTCGAATTTCTCGATGAGGCCAAAGCAGCAAACGCCACCGATGAATCCAAGCTGGTTGGATTCGGTCTTGAGCGCTGCGGCTACACCGACAAGGTACGAGCCCTGCTCTTCAGCGAAGACGAGGCCAGCGACGTTGTCGCCGTAGGGTCCTGGAGGATCCTGGCTGAAGTCGAGCATCGAGGAGTCGACCACGGCGAAGTTGGTGTCCGGGTTTTCTGCAGCGACGGCGACGGCGTCACCTTCGAAGAGGAAGCCCACACCAATAACGATCGGGTTGCCGTCAGCGGCGATCTGCAGAAGTTCAGCACGGTCTGAGCCATCGTTGTTTGGTGATGCTTCGGTGAATGCAACGCCAAGGTCAGCTTGTGCCTTCTCAAGGCCAGCAGCTGCCGAGTCGTTGAACGAAAGGTCGCCGCGGCCACCAATGTCGTAGACGAGGCCGACGGTGGTGTCGGAGTCTGCCATTGCTGGCTCGTCTTCCATGGCGCCGTCATCTTCCATGGCGTCTTCGTCTTCCATGGCGTCGTCGTCAGCAGAGTGGTCTGCATCTTCGTCTTCCATGGCGTCGTCTTCCATTGCGTCGTCGACGGTGTCTTCGACGGCTTCGGCTGCATCGCCTGCTGCGTCAGCAGCATCGCTTGCAACGTCTGCTACGTCACTGCCGCACGCTGCAGCCAAAAGGCTGAGCACTGCGAGCAGCGCGAGGATGAGTGTGGATTTCTTGCGCATTTGCCCCTCCGGC
>CALLAA010000053.1 GCA_938002955.1 uncultured Acidimicrobiales bacterium | reverse complement strand
CCGGTCGATGCGGCCGACATCCGAAAGCTGGAAACCACATGAAGCTCGAAGCCAAATTCCCTCAGGGACCCGAGCTGGCCGCACGAGCACGAGCGATCCGAGACGCGCAGACCGGCACGCGTATCACCTACTCCCCCAAGGTATTCATTCCGCTCACGAAGCTGTGCCAGGACCGCTGCGGCTACTGCACATTCGCCGAGCCGCCAGCGCGCGTCGAAGCACCGTATATGGCTCTCAGCGAGGTGCTGAAGATCGCAAAGCAGGGCGCACGAGCTGGTTGCCACGAGGCACTGTTTACGCTTGGAGAACGTCCTGAGCTGCGCTACCCGGCCGCCCAGGAATGGTTGGATGAACACGGTTACGAAAGCACGGTCCACTACGTGCGTGCCGCAGCCGAACTGGTGCTCACCGAAACCGGCCTTCTTCCCCACGCCAACGCCGGAGCGCTCTACGCCGATGAACTCGCCATGTTGCGGACCGTTTCGCCATCACAAGGGATGATGATCGAGAGCCTCCGCGAAGACCTGGAATGCCACATGGGGTCGCCTGACAAGGTTCCTGCTCGCAGGCTTGAGACCCTCGAGGCCGCCGGCGAACTCGCCATTCCGTTCACGACCGGCATCCTCGTCGGCATCGGGGAGGATCGCAGCGACCGCATCGCCGCTCTCGAAGCAATCGCCGAAAGCCACCGTCGCCACGGACACGTGCAAGAGGTCATCGTCCAGAACTTCTTGCCCAAGCATGGCACTCGAATGCACAAGGACCCGTCGTGCCCAACCGACGTGCACCTCGACGCCATCTCGCTGGCGCGGGTCATCCTGCCTGCTGACGTGCACGTTCAAGCGCCTCCAAACCTCACCGAAGACGTGTCCTCGCTGATCGCTGCTGGTATCGACGACCTCGGCGGCATTTCGCCGATCACCATCGACCACGTCAACCCCGAACGGCCGTGGCCTCAGGTCGACGCTATCGCCGACGCACTCGCCCACGAGGGCTTCGTGCTCGCTCCTCGACTCACGGCCCATCCCGAATTCGTCCACGACCCGGAGCGCTGGTTCGACGAAGCGCTTCGTTTCCCGGTGATGGACCGATCCGATGCCGAGGGCATGGGCCGCGATGACCCAGGTTCGGTCTTCCCGGAGAAGACAATGGAGGATGCAAGGGTCACCGATGGCGCAGAAGTCATCTTGATCGGCGACCGCTCTACGGCGTGGTACTCGGGAGCCGACGTCAACCCAATGACGCTGCTGCCAGCAACAGGTGTCGCTCGGGGAAAGATCGGCGAGATCCTCGATGCAGCACGAGCGGGCGAAGAGCTCGACGTTCCACAAATCGCCGACCTATTTGCGGCGCGTGGCCAAGAGGTCCTCGCCGTAGCGAACCTCGCTGACGAGCTTCGACAACAGGTGAACGGCAACGTCGTTACGTACGTCGCGAACCGAAACATCAACTACACGAACGTGTGCACGTTCAAGTGCAGCTTCTGCGGATTCTCCAAGGGTCCACTCTCGCTCAACCTGCGAGGAGCGCCCTATCTCCTGACGCTCGACGACATGGCCGAACGTGTCGTCGAAGCAGCCGAAATGGGAGCGACCGAGGTCTGTCTCCAAGGCGGCATTCACCCAGACTTCGATGGCGACTACTACGTCGATGTCATCGACGCGGTTCATTCAGCAGCTCCAGACATCCACATTCACGGGTTCACGGCTCTCGAGGTCACCGAAGGTGCCAAACGGCTGAACGAACCACTCGAGCACTACCTCGCTCGACTACAGGAAAAGGGTCTCAAGTCGCTGCCCGGTACCGCAGCCGAAATCCTCGACGACGAGATCCGGGCCATCCTGTGCCCCGACAAGGTCAACACCGAAGAATGGCTCGAAGCACATCGCCTCGCGCACAAGGTCGGTCTCACCTCGAACGTCACGATCATGTTCGGAGCGGTGGAGAACCCAATTCATTGGGCCAAACACATCGTGCGTACCCGAGATCTACAAAAAGAGACCGGCGGGTTCACCGAGTTCGTGACGCTGCCCTTCGTGCACATGGCGTCGCCGATATACCTGCGTCGCCGAGCCCGACGAGGCCCGACCTATCGCGAGACGCTCTTGATGCATGCCGTCGCCCGGATCGCCTACCACGGCTGGATCGATAACATCCAGGCATCCTGGCCGAAGATCGGCGTCGAGGGAGCTACACAGCTTCTGCATGCTGGAGTCAACGACCTTGGTGGCACGCTCATCGACGAGAACATCAGCCGGGCGGCTGGGGCCGCTCATGGCACCGAGCTCACCCGAGCAGACTTCGCCGCGGCGATCGCTCCCCTCGGCCGCACGCTCCGTCAGCGGAACACGCGGTACGACTTGATCGACGTCGACCCAGCGCTGGTGCACGCCTAATGGCCGCTCCACAAACCTCCGCTGACCTCGACGCGTTCGTCGCCCTCGAAACCGCCGTGTGGGACGCCCTCGTCGCCGGTGACCAGGTCGCAGATGCTGCCTCGTTGCACGACGATTTCGTTGGCCTGTATCCAACGGGCTTCTCGAACAAGGCTGAACACGTCGCACAGCTCACCGATGGTCCCACCGTCGCCGAATACCTCATCGAGGAAGCTCGCGTGCTCCCCGTGGCCGATGATTCGGCGCTCCTGTGTTACCTCGCGACCTATCTGCGAGTTGGGGATGACGCTACGACCGAGCAGATGTACGTGAGCTCGTTGTGGCAACGGATCGACGGCTCGTGGGTCAATACGTTCAGCCAGGACACCCCAGCGAGCGGCGTGCGCCTGCCCTAGCGCACGGAAAACATGAACTCTCCAGGAACGACACCGACCGGCGAGTGCCAAGAAGTACGATCTGGTCGTGGACAAACTTCCCCGCTACCGGACCGGCTCAACCAAACTTGACGACGACATCGTCCAACTCATCGACGATTCGAAGTTGGTTGAGAACACGGACCTAACGTTCGAGATGATCGTCTCGGCGCTACGTCTCAGCCTCGAGGATGTTGAACGAGCCGATCTCAAGTTGGTCAATGCCGCACTGAAGGAACTTCGATACTCGTTCCACGTTTTTGCGACGTACCGAGAGATACCCAAATGCTCGATCTTTGGATCGGCGCGAACCAAGCCTGGCGACGCTGCATACGAAGCAGCGAAGCAGATGGGTGCAGCGATGGCCGAGCGGGACTGGATGGTGATGACCGGTGCTGGGCCGGGGATCATGGCTGCTGGCCTTGAAGGTGCCGGCATGGAAAACTCCTTCGGCATCAATATCGAATTGCCCTTTGAGGCGTCGGCGAACGAGTTCATCGCTGGCGATCCGAAGCTGATCAACTTCCGCTACTTCTTTACGCGCAAGGTCACGTTCATGAAGGAGTCCGCTGGCTTTGTGATGCTGCCCGGCGGTTTTGGAACCATGGACGAGGCCTTTGAGCTGCTCACGTTGATGCAGACCGGCAAGTCCGAACTTGTTCCCGTTGTGTTGCTCGACCCGGAAGGTTCCCACTACTGGGATCACTGGAACGAGTTCGTGAAGGCGGAGCTTCTCGAGGGTGGCTTGATCTCCGAAGCCGACATGAACCTGTTCATCATCACCAGTTCGATCGAAGAGGCAGCCGATGAGATGACCCGCTTCTATCGCAGCTACCACAGCTCGCGTTACGTTGGGCAACGCCTCGTGCTTCGACTCCATCGTGAGGTCTCCAACGCGGAATTGAGCGCGCTGAACAGTGAGTTCACCGACATCATCGAGGATGGCGAGATCGAGCGAATCGAGGTCACCGATTCCGAGGTGCGAGACGAAGACCACGTCGACCTGCACCGAATCGCCTTCCGGTTCGATCGCCACGGCCACGCCCGACTCCGCATGCTGATCGACCAGCTAAACGACGCCACCCCATAGTTTTTGTGAGCGATTTTGCAGGCTCAGGCTGCAGAATCGCTCACAAATAGTCGATGCGGCGTAGTTCGTTGGCTGCCTTCTCCACCGCACGGCGGGCTTTGCCGAGTTGGCGCTCTTCCTTGCCGTAATTTTCGGCGTCACCGGTTATCGACTCCCGTAGGCGAGCCATGCCGAGATCGGCGATGTCCTCCGAGATGATCTGAAGTCGTTCGATGAGCTGGTCGTAATCGCCTGACATACCAACAGATCGTAGTATTGCACTGTGACAGACTCACCAGCCATGACGCCTCGAGGAACCGAGTGGATCTCGTTTGTTGACGCCAAAGACGAGACCTGGATATTCGATCTCGCGTACTTCCGCTCGAATTGGAACTGCATTTACGGCTCCGGGTGCGCTGGCATCGAATTTGCACCCGATGTCGACGGCCATCGCGGCTGTTGCAGCTACGGCGCACACTTCGCGGATGACGCCGATCTCGTTCGCGTCATGCAGGTCGCCGGTGCCTTGCCAGCATCGGTGTGGGAGCACCATGGGCATCGGCCGACACCAACCGGCGATCGAGCCGCCGACCTCGACGCGCTCGTCGACGCGCTCACAACCGTCGACGATGACGGCGATCGCGTGACCAAGGTTGTCGATGGCGCATGCGTGTTTCAGAATCGGCCAGGTTCAGACACCGGGCCGGGGTGCGCAATTCACTTCGCGGCCCAGAACGCAGAACTCGATCCGCTCGAATGGAAGCCAGAGGTGTGCTGGCAACTGCCCATACGCGTCGAGCACCATCTCGACGACAATGATCACTCGACACACCTCGTGCGTCAATGGACACGAGCGGACTGGGGTGAAGCAGGTCAAGACCTGGGCTGGTGGTGTGCCGAAGCCCCAGAGGCGTATTCAGGCAGCGAACACGTCGCCCGCTACCTTCGTGGCGAAATCGCTGCGCTCGCTGGCGAGGCGATCGCCGACGCGCTGATCGCCCATATCGAGGGCGCCGGAACCGTCGTTAGCTTGCCGCTTCCGACGAGGAAGTAGCGTCGTCCTCGTCGACCGAGTCACCGAGATCGTCGTCTCCGTCCTCATCGGCGTCGTCTGCAGCCTCTGAAGACTTGCTATCCCACTCTTCGGCGAGATCGGCCCAGGCGTCGTGTTCGGGCTTATGTTCGCCCTCAGGGGCATCCGTAATGTCCTCGAAGAGATCTTCGAGGTCCACCTCATGCGAACGCTTCAGCGCACGAGCTTCTTCAAACCGACGATGGCGACCCTTTTTCACGATAGGACCTCCCTGAGAGACAGCAATAGCCGGTCAGTTTAGCCGCTCGTACCAGGAACTGGCACACCGGAACGCTCTTCGAGGACCAGTCCGCCGTCGCCATCGAAGGCCAACGCAGCTTCGCCGCTCATGAGACGCCGAATCGGCTCTCCCGCAAGCTCTGCGCGCCACCCAACGCTCAACCTGGCGTCCTGATCACCGCGCACGAGCGCCTCGATATCGGCACGCGTTCCGAGCAGCGCCGAGTCAAGATCGAGCTCACGAGACAACTGAGCAACCCATGCAGCAACGAGGGCGACCGCAGGCCGCAGATCGGGTCGTGCTTCGCGCTTCGGAGCGCCACTGCGAGGCGGCGGTGGCAGCTCGGAGCCTTCTTTAACCAGGCGAAGAATGAGCTCGCCTCCCTCTCCACGAGCGAGGCGATCGTCGACCCCACGCACCGAGCGCAACTGTTCGACGGTCTTGGGCCGTCGCTGCGCAATGCCGACGAGCGCGAGATCGGACAAAATGAACCGCACCGGCTGATCGAGATCGGCAGCTTTGTTCTCTCGCCAACTCGCGAGCGCACGAGCTGCACCAAGCGATGGCCCCTTGAGCTGTCGAACCGCCTTGATGCGCCGCCACGCATCGTCAGGGTCGCGTCGACCACGAGGGATGAGCCGAAGCTCCTCGCACTCGTCTTCGGCCCAGGTGAGACGGCCGCGCGCCTCGAGATCGGACGTAATCCGGTTGCGGAGCTCGAGGAGGTGCGACACGTCGCTCGCCGCGTAGTCGAGCTGGTCTTCGGTCAGGGGTCGAGCGAGCCAGTCGGTAAGCCGTGACGTCTTCGGCAGTGAGATGTGCAACACGCGGTCATGGAGCGCCGCGAGCGAAGGCGTGGAGAGTCCGGTGAAGCCGGCCGCGAGCTGTGTATCGAAGATTCGCGTCGGCACCGCGTTCGCCCAGTGCTGAAAGACCTCAAGGTCCTGGCTTGCGGCGTGTAGCACTGCCTCAGCAGGCGATTCGAGGAGCTCGGTGAGCGGCGCCGGATCGACCGCCAACGGGTCGATGAGGGCAATCTCGCTGCCGTTGTTGATCTGGATGAGTGCGACACGCGGGAAATAGGAGCGCTCCCGGTGAAACTCGGTATCGATGGCGTAGTGCTCGACATCGAGCGTGCGGTCGACGAAGGCTCGGAACTCATGATCGGTCTCGATCACCGAGTATTCCGACTCGCTCACTCTGCGGACGTTTCCGACTCGACCGGGTGTCCAGCGGCGATCCAGCCGCCTGTACCGCCAGCAATGTTTGTGACATCGAAACCGAGCGGTGCGAGGGCCTCACACGCATGGAGCGAACGAACGCCGGATCCGCAGATGATGTGGAGCGGCCCCGCTGGGAGCTCGTTGGTTCGTTCGACGACCTCGCCGAGCGGAATGAGTATCGCTCCCGGGGCGTGACCGGCTTCGTATTCGTGGGGTTCGCGCACATCGATAATGGAGACCGATGTGTCAGAGGCGACCAGAGACGCGAGCTCGTCGACCGACAGTTCAGGGATTAACACGTGCCGATCGTATACCCCGACCGGGGTCGACCCACGAAGCGGCTCGCGATTCTCGTAATTTGCGAGATCTTCGGGAGTGTCGAGGTCATCGAGGGCTGGACCGGTGGCGAACACGACATGTGTCGTGCGAAGCCCGTCGATGGCGCGTCGCAAGGACCGCTCCCCCGCATCAAATCGGGCCTGCAGGTGCTGCAAAGCAGTGCTGCTCCAGATGGAGGTGTGCAGCTGTTGGTGACCGCCGACCAGCGGGACCGTCACCTCTGCGCTGGTCGTCACGTGTTCCTCGACCAACTGCAGGACGGTCGCTGCATCGACGTCGGGCAGATCGCAAGCAACAAGGGCGAGCGTTGGTGCTGTTGTTGCGCTCAGTGCCGTCAGCAACGCTCCCAGCGGGCCTTCCCCGGGGAAGAGATCGCTGACGTGTACCGCCGTTGTTCGGTCAGCCTCGAGGAGAGCGAGCAGCGACGGGTCGCCACCGACGATCATTACGGAGCCGACGGGGCGAAGTGCATCGTCGACACGGGCGAGCAGAGGCTCCCCGGCGACCACGAGGCGCGCCTTGTCCGTACCCATTCGCCGACTGTTGCCACCTGCGATGATGGCAACTGCGCACGCGTGGGTCATCGTTGACGACGCTCAGGCCAGTCCGGCTGGGGGCCAACTCGGCTCAAGCTGACGCAGGAAGAGGGCGCAGCGTTCGGCCTCGTCGGTCTCCCCGATTTCTTCTGCCCGCTTCTGCAGCCCGGAAAGGCAACGGAGAAAGGGTTGGTTGGTCGGGTGTTCCCACTTAACGTAGCCACTCCCGCGCCAGCCATTTTGGCGAAGCGCATCGAGACCACGGTGATACCCAATGCGGTAGTAGGCGTACGACTCCATCGTGTCTCGGCCAGCGTCGCCAAGGGCTGCCCACGCCGACAGCGAACGGGGCGCACGTGCCGCGACCGCTGCGATTGCATCCCGGCGAGCGTCGCCGTCAAGGCCCGCAGCGGCTACCAAGCGATCCGAAACGTCGGCGGTCTCTTCGGGCAGCACGGTCTGAGGGATCCCCGAACCGCCAAATCGAACGTCATGAGTACTCATTAGGGCACCGTCACAATACGTAGGTTGTTCGTTACCTTGGCGCCGACGCCATCGCCACCGAGGAGCGCCACCTGGTCACCAGAGCGCACGAGGCCTTCGGCCGCAGCCATTTTCACGGCTTCAGCCATCATCTCTTCACGGGTGCCACCGGTCGGCAGGTGGACTGGCGTTGTTCCCCAACTCAACGTGAGCTGGTCGACGGTCTTGGGATCCGTGCTCAGGCCAAGGATCATTGCTTCGGGGCGGAACCGAGCCATCTGGCGGACGGTGAAGCCCGTCCCCGAGATGCAGAGCACCGCTGCCACATCGAGTTCCCGAACAGCACGCCACGCTGCCACGGTCATTGCGTCGGTGACCTCATGGCCAGATCCAGACTCGGTCATGCGCAACGCCGTGACGTTTCTCGCCCATGCTTCGTGATCGAAGACCTCGTCTGCCTTGCGTGCAATACGGCCCATGGTGCGAACAACGTTGACCGGATCGACACCTACGGCGGTCTCGCCGGACAACATGACCGCACTCGTCCCGTCCCACACTGCGTTCGCAACATCTGATGCTTCAGCTCGGGTCGGTGCGGGTGCCGTGATCATCGACTCCAACATTTGGGTCGCCGTGATGACCGGCTTGCCACCGGCGATACAGCGCTCGATGATCTGCTTCTGGGTGATTGGAAGGTCCTCGATAGGAAGTTCGTTACCGAGATCGCCGCGAGCGACCATGATCGCACCTGACGCTTCGATGATTCCTTCGAGGTTCTCGACCGCGGAACGAGTTTCGATCTTTGCGACGAGCAGCGGTCCGCGCGGGTGCGGCTCGGTGCCGACACGACGCATGTCGTGTGCCGATTTCACAAAGCTGATCGCCACCATGTCGACCCCGACCTCGACGAACGCGTCGAGCAGCTTGAGATCCTGCGGCGTCGGTGTCGACATCGTCAGCTTGTCAGCGGGCACGTGCACGCCGGGTTGTCCGGTGAGCTTTCCAGCGTGAACAACCTCGGCGAGCAGCTTGTCCGGCTCGGCGCTGCGGACCTCCATCACCATGCGACCGTCACCGATGACGATCCGGTCACCGGGAATGAAGCTCGTGATGATGTCTTCGTAGTCGACTTCGATTACCTCTCGAGATGATGCGGTGTCGCCGGCGACGATGCTCACCATGTCGCCGTTCTCGAAGATGGACTCGGTTGCAAACTTGGCAACGCGAACCTTCGGTCCAGGAAGATCAGCGAGAACGCCAACGTGACGGCCCTCTTCGGCCGCGATCTTGCGAACGGCGTTGTAGCGGACCATTCCTTCGTCGACCGAGCCATGAGAGAGGTTGACGCGTGCGACGTCGACTCCTGCGCGGATAATGCCACGCAGCACCTCCTCGTCATCGGTAGCTGGGCCGAGGCTTGCAACGAGTTTTGTCCTGCGCATTCGGTGAAGGTTAGTGCGCTCACCGTGGTCGCCACGCTTTGCCGATGCGCTTGTAGAGATGGTCTCGGGCATACATATCTGTTCACTCGATCCACCGCTAACCTCCCCTCATGGCTATCTCAGCGCCATCACACCCATATCTGGGTTCCGGAACCCCGATTGCGGTCGCTCATCGCGGTGGCGCACTGGAGGCGCCGGAGAACACGATCGAGGCGTTTCGGGCCTCCGCAGACCTTGGGTATCGGTACTTGGAGACGGATGCTCAGCTCAGTGCTGACGGCGTCGTCGTCGCCTTTCACGACGACCGAATCGATCGGGTGAGTTCGTCGGTTGGCGCAATCGATGCGTGGCACTGGGAAGACCTGCAGAAGGTCTCCATTGGGGGCACTGGCCGATTGTCCTCGATCGCGGACCTGTTGTCGGAGTTCCCCGACCACAACTTCAATCTCGATGCGAAGTCCGACGCGGTCGTCGAGCCCCTCCTCGCCGTCATTGCCGAGGCCGATGCGTTCGACCGCGTCTGTCTGGGTTCGTTCTCCGATGACCGCCTTGAGCGCATGCGTCAGATCGGCCCAGAAAACGTGTGTACGTCGTTCGGCCCCAAGGCCATTGCGGCACAGATCTTGCGCGGAATCGGCCTGAGAGCCCGCAAGGCGGACGGCCGAGCTGCCCAGGTGCCACCCACCTACAACCGGCTGCCGATCATCACAAAGCGCTTTGTCGACAAGGCCCACGCCGATGGGCTCGCCGTCCATGCGTGGACAATCGACGACGAGGAAGAGATGCACCACCTGCTCGATCTTGGCGTCGACGGCATCATGACCGACCGGCCGACCGTATTGAAGCGTGTATTTGCGACCCGTGGGCTCGCCCTTTAGGCGAGTGAGGCGGCTACTCCTTGGACGCGATTGCGTTCGGTGTGACGTTCATCTTCGGCTCGTACTCCGCGGCCTCAACATCGGAGCGGGGCTGGCCGTTGTACACGGCGCGCAGGTTTGTTGAGCACGACCCGCAGATGCCGTAGTACTCGGCGTCGCCAAGATCACCGTGACAGCGTGGGCAGGTCGTTGGTTGAGGCTCCATGGTCGCTAAGACTACCCAGTAACGTCGGAACCATGGAAGGATTCGGCGCGTTCGTGACGATGGCGTTCTGGATCGCGCTCGCCGGAATACCCGTAGCGGTCTGCGGGCTTGCGTTTCTCCATGCTGCACGCGCCCCACAATGGGCATGGGCGTTTTCTGGCCGCACACAGATTTGGTGGCTTGCCGGGCTCTTGGTGGGCACCGGGGTGATGCCGATCGGCCTGCCAGCGGCGCTGTATTACCTCGTGAAGGTTCGCCCTGACCTCGATCGGATCGAGAAGGGACACATCGGCGATGGCTGACCAGCCGGGTTCGGACCTGCTGGGTTAGCTCTGCGCCTTCACGAGTGCATGCTCGACGAGTTCGAGAAGCGTCTGCTTGGTTCGTTCACGATCGCGGGCGTCGGTGGAGACAACCGGAATGTCGGGAGCGAGATCGAGACCTTCGCGGACTTGTTCAATCGAGTGATGCAGCTCGCCATGGAATGCGTTGATCGCCACCACGAACGGAACCTGGGCCTGTTCGAAGTACTCGACAGCGCCAAAGGAGTCCTCGAAACGACGGGTATCGAGAATCACCACAGCACCGATGGCGCCACGGGTGAGCTCGTCCCACATGAAGCGAAAGCGATCCTGGCCTGGGGTGCCGAACAGGTAGAGAACGAGCTCGTCGCCGAGCCCAACTCGACCGAAGTCCATCGCCACCGTCGTGGACGTCTTGGAACTGGCATCGCCTTCGTTGTCCACCGAGGCACTGACGGTCGTCAGCGCTGCTTCGGTAGTCAGCGGATCGATCTCGGAGATCGACCCGACGAAGGTCGTCTTGCCAACGGCGTAACCGCCGGCGACGACGATCTTGACCGGGAGTGGGACCGACTCGGACGAGGTGTCCTGTGCGGATTGGAAACTAGAGTCGACGGAGACCATCGCGGACCCTTTCCAGAAGAGCGGTATCGGCCTTAACCGTCATCGCCTTCGTTTGTACGTGGCCTTCAACACTGAGATCGCCCACGAGGACACGGATGGCCCCGATCGGAAGTCGAAGGTGCGCCGAGAGCTCAGCGACAGCTATTGGGTTTTCTGCAAGCTTGAGAATGTCGCGTCGCTCGAACGCGATCAGCTGCATGTTTTCTTTGCCACGTTCGGTGGTGCGCACAAGCGCCTCGAACGGAATGTCGACATCGACTCGCGTTCGCCCGCCGGTCACCGCATAGGGCGGCACCCGCAGGCGAGGACGAGCTTGTCCCCCGCTCTGATCGTGGCTTACGTCGTAGGCGGTCATCGTGGCAGCGAGCTCACAAGCTGTGCTCGAAGTTCAGGGGTGAGTACACGTCCTGCCTTCTCCACGAGTACGGCCATCTCATAGCCAACAAAGCCAATGTCGCAATTGGCATCGGCGACTACGCCGAGGGCGGAACCGTCACTGATTCCTGTGACGAGCAAGAGTGCGTTGTCCATTTCGACGATGACCTCGTTGACCTTGCCTCCGCCGAAGCGACCTGCAGCGCCATAGGCGAGGCCGATGAGGCCCGATGCAACCGCAGCGAAGCGGTCACCGCCGGCTCGGTCGAGGCCGTTGGACATTGCCATGAGAAGGCCATCGGAGGAAACAACGATGGCTTCGACAACGCCGGGGGTCTGGTCGACAAAGCTTGAGATCAGCCAGCTGACATCTTCTACCTGGGTCATGATTCACCATCCGTTTCAGCGACGCCGCGGCCCCGCTCGAGTCCAGTCTTGTATCGGGACAACATGTTCTTCACCTGATCTGGAGTTCGCTGGGACGGCGCGGTGCGGTCCGCTTCTAGATCGACAGGTGCAGTGCTCACACTTGAGCGCTTTCGTTTTGTTAGTCCGCTCGAGGTCGTCGCAGGTGCTGCTGTCTCCGCGATCGGGGCGGGCTGCGGTGCTGGAGCGGGCATTGGAGCAGCTGCTGGGGCCACCTGCGGCATTGGTGCCACCGGAGGAGCTGGAGCGGGCATTGGAGCAGCTGCTGGCGCTGCCATCGGGGCGGGCTGCATATGCGGCGCTGGCATCGCTGGAGGCGGTGCCAGCGGGGCGGGCATCGGTGCAGGTGCAGGTGCTGGGGCTTCGACAACCGGCTCGATGATCGGCATCGGCGCAGGTGCAGGTGCTGGCGCTTCGACAACCGGCTGAGGGGTAAAGACCTCTGCAACCGGCTCAGGAGTAAAGACCTCTGCAACCGGCTCAGGAGTAAAGACCTCTGCAACCGGCTCAGGAGTAAAGACCTCTGCAACCGGCTCAGGAGTAAAGACCTCTG
>CALLAA010000052.1 GCA_938002955.1 uncultured Acidimicrobiales bacterium | reverse complement strand
GCCTCCGCCGTTGCTGTCCCGGCGACGGCGCCTACTAAGATTTCGCCAAGCGAAACCGGAGGTGGGCTCATGAGTGCGAATACCGATAGTGCCGAGTTGAAAGCGACGCTCAACTTGCAACGCAAAGAAGCCATTACGCGTGGCGGTGCGTTCGACCACGCCGGTCGCGTCCAGGTGTCGCGCATGGCCGACTTTGACATGAGCAGCACGATCTTCGGCGGGCTCGAAGGTATCGCCCGTAAGTTCATGGACGAGAAGCTTGCGAAAGAACCGGTGTGGGATCCAGCCGCGGCCGCTGAAGTCGAGGCCGCATATGCCGAGGCCGAGGCCGCGCAGCCTGCCCCGACGATCGACCAGCGGTTGATCGACTTCATGGTCGACGAATGCGATTTCAGCATGGAGCACGCCGATGGGACGTTCCTCGAGCATCTCGTCTTTTGCCACGACTACGCAGCCCGTTACTACCCCGAGCACTCCCCCAATGTTGCGCTGCTGCATTCGATCCTCGGGACGGCCACGAACACGTTCGCAATGGACGCGGCCAAGATCCCCCAGCTCAAGGCCCTGCTCACCGACTTCGAAGCCATCCACGTCGAGACCTTCCCGTCGACGCTGCGGCTCATGTACAACAACGACTTCCTCGATGAGCTCGAGCAGAACGTGCACCGGCTCGATTCGCTCCAAGCACTGCATTGCAATCGGGTAATCGACAACGAACCGCTCACCATTTCTGGCCAGGACGTCTGGATCAACCTCAACTATCACCTGATGCACTTCGTCGACTTCATGCCGTCGGCCAACTGGTCGATGCATCGGGCCGACCCGTTGCTCCAAATGTTTGAACGGTTGTCGACATTGCTCGACCGGGCGGGCAAGCGCGAAGCCGCCGTCGAGGTCCGCTTCCCCACGACCAAGACCGCACCGGTCCGAGAGGACCGCACGCTGTTTGGGCGCGTCACCGGTTTGCTACCGCCGAACATCACGCTGAAGCTGGCCCAGAAGTCGATTCAGGAGTATTCAGCGCTCGCTGGCCACGACCTCGACTACCGCATCGACTGGGCGTAGCCGATACCGCCGGGCATCTGACCCATTCGGAGCGCACTCTGGAAGGCTTGGTCATGGCCGCACACGAGCAAGAACCTCGAATCGCTGTATTTCTCGACTACGAGAATCTGGCGATCGGGGCCAAGGACAATCTTGGGTCGGCGTTCGACTTTGGACCGGTGGCTGACGCGTTGGCCGAACGTGGCCGGGTAATCCATCGCAAGGCGTACGCCGACTGGTCGTACTTCGATAGCGACCGTCGCATGCTCACCCGGCACCAGGTCGAGCTCATCGATATCCCACAGAAGATGGGCGGAAGCCGCAAGAACGCCGCCGACATTAAGATGGCCATCGACGCCATCGAGCTCGCGCTCGACCGCGACTACATCACCACGTTTGTGATCTGCACGGGCGACAGCGACCTCAGTCCGTTGGTGCAGAAGCTGCGCGAACTCGACCGGCAAGTTATTGGCGTCGGCGTTCGTCAGAGCACGTCGAAGCTGTTGCCACCGGCATGTGATGAGTTCATGTTCTACGACAACTTGGTTTCCGATGATGAGCCAAAGCAGAAGGCCAAGAGCAGCAAGCCCGACGAGGATGGTCCGTCTCGGTCTTCGGACATCTCGTTGGTGACGAGCACGCTTGCGGGGTTGTCGTCGTCATCGGGGACGGTTCGTTCGTCGGCGCTCAAGCGTGCGCTCCTTCGCAAAGACCCGACGTTCTCCGAAGCCGAGCTCGGATTCCGCACCTTTGGTGCGCTCCTCGCGAACCTCGCCGACAAGGGCTTGGTCGAGCTCACGGGATCGGGCGACCCCGAGGTTGCACTGAGCGGATCGAGCGGGGCCGAGGTGGACGAACTGCTCACCGCTCTCGTGAAGGAGGACGGCCCCATACCGCTCACTGGACTGAAGACTGCGCTGCGAAAACGAGACCCCGACTTCAGCGAACGGAACTTGGGCTACCGAAACTTCAACAGCTTCGTGACCGCAGCCGAAGCTCGCGGCATCATCAAGATCACCGGCAAAGCCGACGGTCGCATGATCGCTGCACCAAGCAAGCGCCGCCGGCGCTAGGCGGGTTCTGACTCAATACCCTGGCGGTAGATGAAGCAGGATCCGGGCACGCCATCGAACACAGGCCATCCGCTTCGATCGTTCAAACAACGTAACGTCCGCATCTTCTTTGGCGGGATTGCGATCAGCAATGCCGGGACGTGGGCGCAAGTCACCACTGTGATCCTGCTCGTTCGCGAGCTTGGTGGCGGAGGTGTCGAGCTTGGCCTGATTACCGCGTTCCAGTTCCTTCCGTTGCTGTTCTTGGGGTTGTACGCCGGAGCGGTGGCCGACCGGGTCGACCGCCATCGGGCGACCATGTGGTTGCAGGCCGCGATGGGGCTCTTGTCCTTGATATTTGCCGCGCTCGACTTTCTCGACCTTGAGTCGATTCCGGTCCTGTATCTGATGACCGGCCTCCTCGGACTTCTCTCCGCCTTCGAGAACCCGACGCGACGCACGATGCTGACCGAACTCGTGCCAAGTGACCAGCTCGCCAACGTGCTCTCGCTCAGTACCTCGGTCATGACGGGCGCTCGAATCTTTGGGCCTGCGCTCGGCGCGTTGGTCGCGAACCAACTCGGAACAGCCTGGGTGTTCCTCCTCAACGGCATGACCTTCATGCTGTTTCTGTTCGCCTTGAGCGCCATGGACCGGTCGACGTTCCACACACTCGCCCGGGCACCGAAGTCGTCGTCACCAATTCGCGACGGACTCCGAGAGGTGTGGGGCGATCCGATCTTGCGGGTCACGATCGTGGCCTTCGGGCTGATCGCGACGTTCTCGTTCAACACCAGTGTTCAGATTCCCTTGCTCATAACCGAGCGACTCGGCGAGGGCAACGAACTGTTCGGCTACCTGCTTTCGGCGATGAGTGTGGGCAATGTCATTGGCTCCCTGCTCGTCGCACGACTCGTGGTGGTCTCGCACCGGTACATGTATGCGAGCGGCGCACTCATCGCCGCAGCGATGACCGCGTTCGCCTTTTCGACCTCCACCGTGGTTGCGTTCATTGTGATCGTGCCGATGGGCATTGGCCTGACGTCGTTTATCAATGCGTCGAACGTCATCGTGCAGCAGCGCACAAGCCCCGAGATCCGGAGCCGCGTGTTGGCCTTGCTGAGCGTCATCTTTCTCGGCAGCACACCGATCGGTGGCCCGATCACCGGCGTGATCGGCGACGCGTTCGGCGCGGTGTGGGCCAACCTCTATGGAGCAATTGTGGCGGGGGTGGTGGTCGTCGTCGCCCAGATCTCGCTGAAGCGAATCGCTGGGACTACGAATCCCCCCGAGTCCATCCAATAGGGTTGGCCATGGCCACTCAAGAGTTCACCGGATTTCGTGTCGAGGTTGACGGAGCCTTTGGCTCGCTCGTCTTTACCCAGGGCGACAAGCTCAACCCACTGTCGACACAAACGCTTCTCGATATGGAGACCGCTGCTCGCTGGTTCGATCAGCACGCCGAGCTCCGAGTGGTTGTCGTGAGCGGCGAAGGCCGAGCGTTTTCCGCTGGCGCCGATCTGTCCAGCTTCACCCCGGACGGGATGAACACTCACGCCCCACATGTGGCCGGTGATGCGGGTCGGCGGATGGCCGACGCTATGGAAGCGATGAACGCCATCACGATCGCTCAGGTGCACGGGCACTGCGTTGGTGGCGGTCTCGTGGTGGCGGCGACCTGCGATCTCCGGATTGCGGCGAGCGGCACCAGCTTCTCTATACCCGAGGTCGATATCGGCATCCCGTTGGCTTGGGGCGGAATCAACCGGCTCGTTCGCGAGATCGGGCCCGCGCTCACAAAGGAACTGGTGATCACCTGTCGTCCCTTCGATGCCGATGAGGCGTTGGCGGCTGGATTCCTGAACCGAGTCGTTCCCGCAGACGAACTCGAGGCAACGGTCGCCGAGCTCGCCAAGGTCGTGGCGTCGAAGCCGATGTTCGCAACGCAGGCTACGAAGCGAGCAACCAACGAGGTAACGGCCAACATGGTGAGTATCGCCGGTTCGTGGCGCGACGCCGAAGCGCTGATGGCTGGGCTACACGACCCGGAAGGTCAGGCCGCCGCAGCCGCCTATCTCAACAATCGGGGGCGCTGAACCCACCCGGCGCTGGCGTCGACTATTTGGTCGCTGCCGCGAGACGGCCAACCCCTTCGACGAGATCTTCCGCGCTGGCCGTGGCATAGCTCAACCGGGCCCAGCTGGATTGGCGGGTTGGGAGCCCGAACGCTTCGCCTGGCACGAAGCACATACCCTGTTCGAGCGCTTTGGGCAGCAGGGCCATAGTGTCACCCGCATCCAGGTCGACCCACAAGAACATGCCCCCGGCGGGCGTGGAGAACGACAATCTTCCCGCAAACTCGATCTCGAGCGCCCGGATCAGAACATCTCGTTTTGTCCGGTACACCGAGCGAATTTCTGCAAGGTGCGACGGGTACCAGTTCGCGACCATTGCGTCGGCGGCAATGGCTTGGGAAACGGTGCTCGTATGCAGATCGCACGACTGTTTGGCGATCACGACCGGTTCGAGCAACCATCGAGGCACCGCCATTGCGCCAACCCGAAGCCCTGGGGACAACGTCTTTGAAACGCTCCGCAGGCGCACATATCGATTCGGGTTTTCGCACTCCGGCGACACCGGCGCTGCATCGAAGAAAATGTCGCGATAGGGGTCGTCCTCGATGACGAGAAATCCGTATCGATCGGCAAGCGCAGCGAGTTGCAATCGACGAGCTCGGCTCATCGACGCTCCCGTTGGGTTGTGGAAGTTCGCCACGATGTAGCAGGCCTTGGGTCGCAAGCCTCCGAGGAGCTGATACTCGAGGTGGTCAACATCGAGTCCGTCAGCATCGACGGGAACCGATTGCAGGCGAGCCCCATGCGTCCTGAACACCTGCAATGCCCCGAGGTATTCAGGATCCCCAACCACCACCATGTCGCCGTCGTCAAGGATCGTCCGTGCGATGAGATCGAGGCCCTGCTGCGAGCCAGTGGTGATGATGACGTCGTCCGCGACGACACCTGGGAGTGCCGCAGCAAATCGTTCTCTCAGAATGGGGCTTCCGGCGGTCTCGCCGTACTGCAGGACGTCCCGCCCACGTTCGGCGAGAATTCGTTGCGCAATCACGGAGAGCTCGACGGTCGGAAAGAGCGCCGGGTCGGGCAGTCCGCCCGCGAGCGAGATCATGCCGGGTTGTTTGGCCTGGGAGAGAAGGTCGCGGATGGCCGACGATGACCCCGCCTTTGCACGGCGACTGAGCAAGGCGGACGGTGAGCTGAGCGTAGAGATTGCTGTTGACGGCATCCGTGCAGCTTCGCTGCATCCAGCCTCGCGGGGAAGACCGTCTCAATGGTGGTACCACCAGTGGTAGGACAGACCGACCGGACTTCGGGCATCCTGGGATGATGAAGGCTGCTGAACTCGGAGACTTTCTGCGCTCCCGCCGCGAGCGAATCGATCCAACCGCCGTTGGCTTGCCCGGCGGAACGAACCGTCGAACCGCCGGTCTCCGTCGTGAAGAAGTTGCGGTACTTGCTGGCGTCGGCGTGTCGTGGCTCACCCGACTCGAACAGGGGCGTGCCAACAGCGTGTCCGCCGAGGTTCTCGGCGGTCTTGCCAACGCCTTGCGGCTGAGTGGAACCGAAGTCGCGCACCTCTATGCGTTGGCCGGTGTTCGCCTTCCGACCGAGGCCGTCGATGCCACGCTCACCCCCGCGCTGCAGCGCTTGGTCGACAGCCTCGACCCCAACCCCGCCTACCTGCTCGATCACCACTGGAATCTCGTGGCGTGGAACACCGCCGAAGAAGAACTGTTCCCCGTACTCAAGACGGCCGGGACGAACCCCAACCTGTTGCGCCTGTTCCTCGAACACCAGGAGATTCGCGAGTTCATCGACGACTGGCCGATCGAGGTCGAGCGGCTCACCCGTCAATTCCGGGCGCACATCACCGAGTTCCGCGACGACCACCTCGACGCGCTGTCGACGGAACTACGGGCAGAACATGACGTGTTCGCTCACGCGTGGGACCGACACGACGTGGCACCGCTGGCGCCGAAGGCACGAGTGATCAACCACCCCTCAGGACAGCGCTCGTTCGATCAGCATCGCCTTGCGTTACCCGATCACCCCGGCTGGCAGTTGGTGCTGTTCGTTGCGGATAGTTCGGTAAACGCAGTTGCTTAGACGTCGGCCATATCGGCTTCGACCGCGTCCTTGATGCGGTCGAACACGTTCGGCATGGCGCTCATGACCCGAGCCCAGCTCGCAATGAACGGCGTTTCCATTGGGTTATTCAAGAACGAATCACCCGCGTCCATAATCGCCTGAGCAAACAGCTCGACCATGGTCTCCTCGGCGTGACGATGGCTTTGGAACCCGTTGATCACCGAATCGTTGTGGTAGCGATCGACGTGGTCGAGCGCAGTGCGGTAGTAACTCGCCTTGATCGTGCGGAAGGTTTCGGGGGTCAGAATCTCGCCATCGATCGCGACCTTCCGGAACAGCGCCTTGGCGATGTCGATCGACATCTTGTGCAGACCCGTGTGCTTGTCTTCCTCGGAGACTTCCTGATGCTTGTGGTCATAGGCACCCGCGATGTCCACCTGACAGATTCGCTGAGGCGTGTAGCGCCGGTAGAGCTCGCTCAGCACGCCAATCTCGAGACCCCAGTCGCTCGGGAATCGCATGTTTCGCACCACGTTCGTGTGCATTGCGAACTCGCCGGCGAGCGGATATCGAAAGCTCTGCAAGAACTCGAGGTATTCATCGCTGTGATCGAGAGTGGTACGGAGCGCGTGTAACAGCGGGGCGACCATCAGTCGGGTCACACGACCGTTGAGCTTCTCGCCATCGGAGCGGAAATAATAGCCCTTCGAGAACGCGTAACCAAAGGTCGGGTGCGCCACCGGATAGAGCAGGCGAGCGAGCATCTCACGCTTGTAGGTGACGACGTCGGCGTCGTGCAGGGCAACCGCTTGCGCTCGACCCGATGCCAGGTAGTAGCCCATGCAGTACCAAACGTTGCGTCCCTTCCCCGGCTGGTTCGGGGCAATGCCAAGTGCGTCGAACTCCTCGTCGAGTTCGCGCAGTCGAGGCCCGTCGTTCCAGAGCAATCGGTGACGTTGCGGCAACCGGCTGAAGAATTCCTTGGCGTGGCGGAACTCGTCCTCGTTCGCCCGATCGATACCGATGATGATCTCGCTCAGATATGGGACCTGCGAGAGCTCATCGACGATGTTCTCGAGCGCCGGACCTTCCAACTCGCTGTACAGCGCCGGAATGACCAGTGCCATTGGCCGAGTCGCCGACCATTCGACGAGGTCGGCTTCGATGCTGTCGATCGAACGCGCCGACAGCTTGTGCAGCGTCGTTATCGGACCGAACTGGTGATAATCACCCATGTGTTAGTACCCCGCTTCTACGTCGACGAGCCCAATGAGCTCCTCGTCCGCTATCCATCGTGCAACGTTTTGTCGAACTCGATCCGCAATCAATGGCAGGCCCATCTCCGGTGTATTGCCAACGTGTGGCGTGATGATGCAATTCGGCAAGTGCCA
>CALLAA010000051.1 GCA_938002955.1 uncultured Acidimicrobiales bacterium | reverse complement strand
CGGTTGGTGCTTGAGCATCAGCACGAGTATCCGTCGCAGTGGAAAGCGATCCAGACGATCGGCAAGCAGCTCGGGGTGCATCACGAGTCACTTCGGATTTGGGTACGCCGCGCCGAAACCGATTCGGGTCAACGTCCGGGGTTGACGACCGACGAGCGTGCCCGGATGAAGGAACTTGAGCGTGAGAATCGCGAGTTGAAACGGGCGAACGAGATCCTCAAGTCTGCGTCGGTTTTCTTCGCGACCGAGCTCGACGGTCGAACCAAGAAGTGATCGCCTATATCGATGCCCATCGGGAACGGTTCGGGGTCGAGTCGATCTGCAGAGCGTTGCAGTTCGCCCCACGCACCTATTACGCCGCCAAGGCTCGCCCGCCGTCTGCTCGCAGCATTCGTGATGAGGAACTCAAGCCAGAGATACGGAGGGTTCACGCCGACAACTTTGGTGTCTACGGCGCTGCGAAAGTGTGGGCGCAACTCAACCGTGAAGGCATCACCGTTGCCCGTTGCACTATCGAGCGATTGATGCGTGACCTTGGTTTGCGTGGCGCTGTGCGAGGCAAACCCCACCGCACAACCATTGCCGATAACGCCTCCGAGCGGCCTCGTGATCTGGTTGATCGCCAGTTCACCGCAGCCGGCCCGAACAGGCTATGGGTCGCTGATCTGACCTATGTGCGAACGTGGTCTGGGTTTGTCTACGTCGCGTTCGTGACGGACGTGTTCTCCCGACGGATCGTTGGTTGGCAAGCATCACGTTCGCTCAAAACCGATTTAGCGCTCGACGCATTGGAACAAGCCATATGGGCTCGGCAGCGTGAAGGCGCCACCCTCGACGGTTTGATCCATCACAGCGACAGGGGCGTTCAATATTTGGCGATTCGTTACACCGAACGACTTGCTGCGAACGGGCTCGTCAACTCGGTCGGATCACGCGGTGATAGCTATGACAACGCGCTCGCCGAAACAATCAACGGCCTCTACAAGACCGAACTCGTTCGGAACCATCGACGGATCTACCACGACCTCGGCCGCATCCCCCCAGCCGACTACGAAGCCAACCACTATCGTCAAACCAGACCTGCGAAGGGACTGTAGATCGGTGTGTGTAAACGTCGGTGATCGTTGTTGCTAATTGTGGGCGGCTAGGCGGTCGGCGTAGTGGATGGTCAGCTGGTTCAAGATGTCTTTCCAGGCGTTGATCCGGCCGGTTGGGTTGGTCCGGTTCTTGCGTTTCTCGATCGACACCAGATACAGGACTTTGAGCGCTGATTGCTCGGTCGGGAAATGTCCGCGGCGGACAGCGGCCTTCCGGAACCTTGCGTTCAACGCTTCGATGGCATTGGTGCTGTAAACGATTTTGCGGAGTTCTTTTGGGAAGTCGAGGAACGGGATGAAGTCATCCCACGTGTCACGCCACGACTTGATCATCGCCGGATATTTGTCTTCCCACTGGCCGGCGAACTCCTCGAACAGCAGCTCAGCGGCTTCGAGTCCCGGCGCCGTGTACATCGCCTTCAGTTGTTTTGTGATCGGCTGCCAATCGGCTTTCGATGCGAACCGAAGCGAGTTGCGAACCAGATGCACGACACAGAGCTGCACGTCGACCATTGGCCACACCGCCCTCGCCGAATCCGGCAGGCCCTTCAACCCATCGCAGCAGAGCATCAACACGTCTTCGACCCCCCGGTTCTTCAGCTCGGAAAGGGCGCCGAGCCAGAACTTGGCTGACTCACCGCCGGTTGGGCCGACCCATAGGCCAAGGATGTCCCGGGTGCCTTCCATGTTGATGCCCATCGCGACATACACAGTCCGGTTCGTGACAGTGCCGTCGCGGATCTTGATCCTGATGCCGTCCACGAGCACGACCGGGTAGACGGCGTCGAGTGGCCTCGATTGCCACGCTTCCATGTCGCCGACGATTTGGTCGGTGATCCGGCTGATCGTGGACCGGTCGATGTTCTTGCCATACACATCGAGCAGATGGGCTGCGATATCGCCGGTCGTTAACCCTTTGGCGTAGAGCGAAATGATCTGCTCGTCGAGGCCCGATAGGCGCCGGGTGCCGACCGGCACGGTTTGTGGTTCGAAGCTGCCGTTGCGGTCACGAGGCACCTTCAGCTGAACGTCACCGATCTCGGTCGCCACCGTTTTCGGGTACGACCCGTTACGGGAGTTACCCGACCCCCAGCCTTGCGATGAGTGCTGTTCGTAGCCGAGATGGTCAGTCATCTCGGTCTCCAACGCTGATTGCAACACCTGCTGCACAAGACCAGTCAACAAACCGCCCTCTCCCGTCAACGCCACGCCATCGTGTTTGGCTTGATCGACCAGGCGCTCAGCCACCAGCGCCAGCGACGCATCAGGCGGCAGCATCAATTCGGTTGAGACCTGCTCGATCTCGGTTCCTTCATTTTCCATGTTCATGATCCTTCCCGACCCACGACAACACGCCGCGGACCGAAGTCAGATCACCAACCGTTTACACACACTTTGCGAGTGTCACTGTTGTTCTCGCCGGGCCCTCTGCCAGAGGGTTAGGTTCGGTCCCAGTGTCCGGCAATGACTCAACCACACTTGTGGCCTTGTGCCTGTTGTTGTTCTTGTCGCGTCGGATGCTGGGACCGGCAGAAACACTTCTGTCTTGAAGGAAGCCTGAACATCTTGACTCGTTACTGACGAAGTGGCTCTTGCCGGCCCCGACCCACCGGAATCACCAGAAACCAGCAGGAGCACAGATTATGGCATCACCAGTGGCGGGAATCGACCCGCACCAAGACACCTTCACCGTCGGCATTGTCGATACCAACGGCGTCGAAGTCGTGGTCGAAACCTTCGAAAACAACAGTGTCGGCTTCATTGCAGCGATCGATTCGTTGAACACTCACCGTGTCCAACAGGTCGGTGTCGAGGGATCGGGAAAGTGGGGCGAGCATGTATCGATTGCGTTGGTCGCTGCCCGATTTGATGCACGTGAAGTTCCGCCGACCAGGACCGCAGCGCAGCGTCGCTCTCGGCGGTTAGACAAAACCGACGCTGTCGACGCGTTGAGCGCAGCGCGTGCGTTGCTTGCCGAGCCGACATTGGGACCAGTGCAGGCCCTCGAGGTTTTCGATCCCGTTGTTGCTGAGATCGAGGCTGTTCTGCACCACCGAAAGGCCCTTGTCGCTTCACGAACGTTGATGCTTCACCATGTCGGGGATCAGATAACCAGACTCCCCACAGTCGTGCGTGATCAACTCACCACGACCGGCAAGATCGAGTCACGGCTGCGCCGTCTCGAACAACTCAACCCCGATGATTTCGAACTCACACCAGCAGGCCGCTACCGGTTTGAGTGGCTTCGAGAGATCATCGACCGGGACCGGCAAGCCCGCCGAGAGATCCGTGCGCTGGAACGCAAAATCGATCGGCTGCTCGACGCGCACGGGACCACGCTACGTGACGAAGACGGTGTCGGCCCGATCGCCGCCGCGACACTGCTGTGCGAGGTTGGCGACCCGAACCGTTTCGCTACCGAGTCCAAATTTGCTCGCTGGTGCGGCACCGGGGCCGTGGCATTGTCGTCTGGCGAAGGCTCGGGGATGCCGGTCCGGCACCGCCTCGATTTCCGCGGGAACCGGACCGTCAACTCAATGATCTATATAGCATCGATCACCCAAGCCCGCGACCAGCCCGAGGCCAAGGCATACCTCGCCCGCAAGACCGCCGAAGGCAAGACCGCCGAAGGCAAGACCCGACGAGAAGCCAGACGGGCACACAAACGACACCTCTCTAACCGGATAATCCGACGAATGTGGCGAGACGAAAAAGCCCGAAATCAGGTGATCACACGGGCCGCTTGACAAGGAAGCGTTCTACAGTCCTATCTCGGGTTCCTCGCAGACACGCTCTCCCTCGAAGTTGACGACCGGGCCGAACGACGCCGGACACGACGCATCACCGAAGCCAAATTTCCTCGCCAGAAACGGCTCGCCGACTTCGATCTCGACGACGCACCCACGATCAACCCGGCCACCATCTCCACACTCGCCGCCGGGCAACTACCTCGACAACGGCGACCCAGTCGTGCTGCTCGGCGACTCAGGCACCGGCAAAACCCATCTGCTCATCGGCCTCGGAATGGCCGCCTGCGAACAAGGCCGACGCGTCCGCTACACGACATGCGCGCAGCTCACCAACGAACTCAACGAAGCCGCCGACGAACGACGACTCGCCCGCCTCATTAACAAATACTCGCGTATCGAACTCTTGATCATTGACGAACTTGGCTACGTCCAACTCGACTCACGAGGGGCCGAACTGTTCTTCCAAGTCCTCACCGACCGAGACGAAACATCGTCCATTGCCGTCGGCACGAACCTGCCCTTCAGCGAATGGGGCCAAATCATCACCGACCCGCGCCTCGTCGCCGCCGTCATCGACAGACTCACCTTCAACGCCCACATCATCGAAACCGGAACCGACAGCTACCGACTCAAAACCAGCCGCACCAAAACCTGACCCAGATGGGGCCAACATTCGTCAGCACACCGGGGCCAAAATTGGTTGACATTCCCATGCGTTCCGCGGCCGGATCGTCTTTGGCTGCCCGCGCTCCGAACAGCTCTGGCGAGCTCGTTGTTTGGTGATTTCGGCTTGTGCTTCGACGAATTTCGTTCGTATAAAGTCCCGACGCCTGAGCCTTGTCGAATCCAATCTCTGCTAGTGGTCTGTCGCGGATTCAGTGATGCGATCGAGGGTGGCTCGTCCACGCTTGACCTTTGTGATGATGTCCTCGACTGTTTTGGTCCACACGAACGGCTGCGGGTCGTCGTTCCAGTGTGATGCCCAGAGGTCGATCGCCTCTTCGAGCTGATGTGTCGACGTGAAGCTCGCGTTGGTTAGGGCCTTGCGGGTCAGCACCGAGAACCAGCCCTCGATCAAGTTCAGCCAGGATGCTGATGTCGGGGTGAAGTGCAGATGCCAACGAGCCCTTTTGGGATCTGCGAGCCAGGTGCGGACCGGTTCGGACTTGTGCGCCGAGAGATTGTCGAGCACGACATGGATGTCGAGGTGGCGTTCCACGTGCAAATCGATCCACTTGAAGAACGCGAGCACGTTGGTCCCGGCATGGCGACGACGGGTGTCGTGAAGCACCTCGCCTGTCGCTAGGTTCATCGCCGCGAACAGATCGACGGTGCCGTTGCGTTTGTAGTCATGGGTCATCGTCTGGCCCCGCCCCGGCTTGATCGGCAGCGACGGCTGGGTGCGATCGAGCGCCTGACACTGGGTCTTCTCATAGAAGGAGAACACCACTGCCCGCTCGGGCGGATCAAGATACAACCCGACTACATCAACAAGCTTGGCCTCGAAGTCGGGGTCGTTGGACAGTTTGAACGTGTCGACCTGCCACGGCCGCAGGTTCCGGGCCTTCCAGATCCGCTGCACCGTGTCCTTGCCAATACCGTGCTTCGCTCCCAATGATCTCGTTGACCAACACACCGATCCGTCATCAGGAACGGTGTGCAACGTGTCATTGACGATCGCCTCGATCGTTGCCGTCGCAATCACAGGCTTGCGACCACGACCCGGCGCGATCACCCCAACACCCGCAACGCCCGCCTCGAGGAAGCGGTCACGCCACGCTGCGACCGTGTTCGGATAGGTCCGGAACTCTTTCGCAGTCGAGCGCACCGACGCACCATCAGCCAACGCCAGCAACGCCTTAGCCTGCACTACTTTGCGATGCGGCGACACCGACGAACGCTACATCCGCTCCAACTCGCAACGAGCTTCGGGTGACATCTCTATGACCTGAACCATGCCAAACCATACGCGACTCGACTATTTCAGCGACGGACCACTAGCTGCGGCTGATCAGCTGGTGACTATCTCGCGCGGCGATTCGCCCGACGCGCGTCACGGCGCTACGAGAAGTGCTTAAGTCAAACGGCCTACGTACCGATCACTAGAGCAGGCCTCTCAACACTCAAAATCGATTGATGTTAACTTCGGGACACCTCATCGAAGTAGAAGCGTGTGAAATCTGCGGAAATCAAGAAACTCAAGGCGATCGTTTCACTTGCCGCACTGGCCGTACTGGGATCGTTGACGAGCATCCCGGCTGTCGACGCATATCCGGCAGCCGAGTTTTCGGAATGCAACCGAGATCATGTTCTCTGGAACTTCGAAGGTTCGAATTGGAACGGGAACGACAATATTAAGGACATTGTCCGCGCTGGGATTACCGCCGTAGGCCAAGAGCGCGGCTATGACGGTGAACCCGTCGCTTGGGTCGAAGAGAATGTCGGACAGAGCAGTACGGGCGATACTCTAAAGGTCTATTTGGACACGAGTATCGCTGGCTTTGGCGAAGTCAGGCCGAGCGACTGCCATTTGAGGCTCAATCCTTTGGCGATGGACACGAATAATCAGATTTGGTACAAGACGGTGCGTCACGAAATGGGGCACGCCATCGGCATGGAACACGGCGGCCTCAGCGACAACACATCCTCCCCATTAGCAGTCATGGGTTCATGTGTATTCCCTACAGGTTGGACTCAGGACCGTCCAATCAGCAAGGACCAGGCGCAATACGCGAATTATCTGCACAACGACGCAGCCCTTCTGCAGTACACAGCCAATGGTGGGTTTGAGACAGGGATTCAATTTTGGGGTGGTAACAATATGGAACGCGCTGGTTCCACCCTCGAGCATCAGGGCAATCGCTCGATTCGCTTGAAGGGTTTGGCGTACGCATACAACTCATACATCAACCAAACCATGACTGTTTGGGATGGAGCTGGAACGCTGAATCCGCTCCGGACTAGATACTGGATGCGAGAGGCAACGTCTACGGCGACAACCTTGACTAAAAGCAGAATTTCAATAAGGGCGCTGAGCGATGATGGAGTAGGTCAATTCTGTAACACCTTCTATCCGTTCCCCGGCCTGCAGCCCAACAAGCCGAAGTTTGAGAGTGGCTGGATCGTGATCTGGGACAACTCAGTCTCTGATGTTGGCACGAGCTGGACACAGAAATTCGGCAACCTGTCGAGCCTTTCAGGCTTTCCTGATCTGAGTTCTGCTGAGGGACACAGAATTCAGGCAAAGTTCTATGGCCGATCGATGTCAACCTCAAATCAACGACTCTATTTCTATGCCGACAATGTTCGTTTGGAAGGACTGTCATAATGAGACAAGCAAAGCGACTACTGTTCAGCGCTGCAATTACTCTGGCCGTGGCCGGGTGTGCGAGCCAAGACGAAATCGTGGTTTCGAACACCCAGAGTGCTCCAGCATCAATGGAACTTAGCGGTGATTGCACCACGGCGAGCTTTGATGAAGACGGGAAAATCGTTGGTCGAGAACCACTGCGAGATCCTCTCACTCCTGAGCAACGGCTAAGTTCGGTTTCATTCTACCTATCGCCGACAGCCATGGAAGAGGGGGACATAGACGGTGACTACGTAGAAGTAAGACTCCAAGGCGTAGTCACCTCGACTCGCAGCGATATTGAGAAGTTCGATCAATCTGTAAGAATGAACCTGTTTGCGGCCAATGCCGCTCGCAGAGCAATTGGAAACGACGCCGTAGAGACATATCTTGCTATCAACGTGCCATTCAACGGCTTGGAATCACCACCGTTCGTATATTCAGCAATCCTCGTCGAGGACGGAAGAGTTGAGCTTGCAGGCAACTGTGCATCGTCAAACGAGCAACAGCTGCGAGATTTTCATGGCGATTCCTTTGACAGTCTCGCTGCACAAGTGCCGATCGCTCCTGCTGGAGATGTTTCGGCTATCGAGAGGGTCATCGATAACGAAACTTCAGACGACGAGATAGTGCTTTTGAACTCAGCCGATGTTTCCGAGGAGTTCTTGGACGACTTAGAAGAAGCAGTATTGGTCTTCAGCGTCGACAAACAGGTAACTGCAGACCAGCTGATCTGCGTAGAGGCAACAGCTGGTTGGAATGACTGCCTCCCGACAGGGCTTGAGTTGTTCCAAGAGGGACAACGAGTTGTTCACGACATCTTCCTCTCAGCGGATGGCGTTCTCAAGGTGTGGCTGCTCGACTCGGTCAATATCGCCGACAAAAATGGCAGGACACTAATCGGTGAGATCACTATCGATGGCGAATTGCTCGCTGGCACAGAGCTAGCGGTCATGTCAGTCACTATTGAGCCTGGCGAGCGTTCAGCCAATGCCAGGATTTCAGATGCCATAGCTATCGAGGATCTCGATCCCGGCTCCGAGCTTGGTTCGCTAATCGTGGGATCGGCACCAGAGACGCCAGGACGGTGAGACTAGTTCTCACTATCGCCGGAAGCCATGTGTCAACAGCTGTAGCGCTGGTGGTCGCGGTCAACGGCTAAGAGCGAGTCCAGGAATCGCTAACTCTTCGAGTAGCGATAAGACTGAGCCCAGTGAGCCAGCTGGTGTCAGCGGCGTCATGATTCACCAGGACGTAATCGGGTTCGAAAGAGCTCGCAAGACCTCCGCCAAAAAGTTTGTAGTCCGAGGCCGTCCCATGGGGCGGCCTCGGCTGCTTTTTGCACGGGAGATTGTTGCCTTCCACGGCCGCGTTCGGTGTCACGGATGGAGGATGAGACGCGACCCCCGTTGGTTTTGACCCGAACGCTGAATACTCAACTGATGTCGTCAAAAATTGGGTAGCCGGGACGATTACGCTTGAGCCGACTCCTACAACATCTCCATCACATGGATGGAGACCTTCACCGTTCGGGCTTTCGGGACACCGACCTCGCCCGACATCTATCACTGATGTACCGCAAAATTCTCCCGACGCTCCTTCTCCTAGTGATCAGCCTGGCTGGATGCGCTCTCGGGGACGGGCTAGAAGAGCCCCGACAGATGGTTGACCCGGGCTTTAACGCTCCGAAAGATACTGTCGCTCGTTGGATGGAAGTAGACGAGTTCTCAACAGACCTCCAGTTGAGTGACCCCGCCGGAAATCAGATCATCTTGCTCGGAATTGGAGGATCGGATCGCTCCACAACGTTCGCAGAGTGGGTGGGAGATTACGCGGTTCTCGCTTATTCAGGAGACGCTGGCGTCTACTCGGCGGCGAGATCTGAAGGCAAGTGGGTCGTCAAGACGTATACCCCTGAAGACTGTTTGCCGCGCGATTGGCTGGTTCCCTTTGTCGAGGCCGAACGCTCCCGCCTTGCAGTCATCGCGGAGTGCCAAGTGTGAGATCACTCGAATATTGCGTCCGCTGCCGGGATCTGGCCCTGATTGGCAGCCAAATCCCAGGGTCGCCCAGAGACCTGAAGGACCAAACGCCTTATGTGAGGGGCGTTCGGTGTCACGGGTGGAGGATGAGACGCGACCCCATCGGTTTCACACGGATGGAGGATGAGAAGCGACTCCGTTGGGTTCAGCTACACCGCTCGAATCGCAATGGTAGACAGCCTGTCATAGTCGTTAGGTAGTCTTTAGCAATGGAGACCACCCCAGCTGTGCCTGATGTTCAGTCCGATCGAGCTGAAGCTTTGGCTGCGGATGCCCTCGAAGAACGTGATCTTCCTGCGGCTGGAGAGCGCTCGCTGGCGCGGGCGATCGAACGGCTGCCGAATGCCATCACGTTGTCGAACACTGAGGCTCAGCCGAAGAAGTGAAACGTCCGATTCGATTACCGGATCATGCCCTTGCGAGTATCGACGATCAGCTCCCAGCCGACCGGGCAGACGTCTTCCGAGCACACGACCTCCCCGAAGCGATCGACGCGTTGTCCCTAGTCGACTGGTGGCAACTTCCTGAGATACCCAATGCACCTGGGACCCGTCGGTTTACGGTAGACGCGGCGCGAACGGTGTCGGGCTATCACCTCTTGGTGGGACTCGATACCTGGTCAGAGGACCCGGGCGCCATGGTCGTCCATGTCATCGATGTTTGGGCCGACCGATGGCCTCGCTCGGACTGACTGCGACTTAGACGGTTCGAACATAGTCCCACGTCGGGATGCAGGCGTCGCGGTCGACTCAGTCATCCAGCTTGTCAACGTCATTCGGCGCCTGACCGACGCATGAGGGAGTTGCGTTCTCGCTTCGCCGGCCAAGGTTTCCGGGTCTTCCGCTAGTCACGGCCTGCGTCGTCCCTGGCGAGCGCGTCGCCCGTCTCGCTGTTCACCGACCAGCAGCTGAATGCCCAGTCGCCCCAGTCCGACGCCGTCCGACACGCCTCTTCGACTCGGGCACGAACCTTGGTTAGGGGCTCCGCCATATGTTCGACTGGTTCGACTCGGCCGGGTGGACCGCCGTCGATGTACTTGACTCGGCCCAATCGTATGAGATCCGCGTCGAGGAGCCGCTCGTAGCTGCGAAACGCTGCGTCGATCTGATTCGCGTCCGGTGGTTCGTTTCGCACCGGTGGGTTCCCTCGGACGCCGAAATCAATCAGTGCGATGTCGAACGAGATGTCATCCGTGAGCCCGTCGGCCAGGAGCCCGACCTCACCTCGGGTGAGTACTGGGTCTGACCCTCCGGCGTTGCGATATGTGATGAGGATCCACGGGTAGTCGACAAATTCACTGTCGAGCGCAGCTTCGAGCGATCGGAGCGCCTGATCGAGGTTCGCTGCATTCGCCGTTGATTCGAGGCTCGACCAGGGGGCCTCCTGGGTTCCACCATCAGGCGGGTACTTCCTGAGATCGAGTCCGAGGATCTCGAAGTCGGCCGCCGTCAAGGAGCGAATTGCATCCCTGGCGAGCGAGCGTGGCCACATGACTTCGCCGTTGCAGCCCACGCGTGCGACGAGGTCATTCCTGTCCCTCAAAGGCGGAGCCGGAGGCGGCAGCGCCTCGCAGCCTTGGATCGCGACGTCAGCGAGGCGGAGGAGCCGTGCGAAGTAGGGGTGCGAGGCTGCCGGGAGCTCACTCCACGACTCGCCGAGCTTCAACCGGGCGTGCTCAAGGCCGCGGCGCGCATCAGTGTCGAGCTCGACCCCCGATGCATAGCTGCTCACCCATCCGAAGATGTCAGCATCGATCATGACCGGGTCGATCACCCCATACTCGCGGGCGTTCTCGATCTCGGCGGGGAAGTGCGCGTCGCGATGTTCTTCGAGGAGTTCGGCGATACTCCTCACCGAGTGCGCCTCCTGGCCTTCCAGCGGACCGTCTTGGCGGGTGGCTTGCTGATCGAATGATGGCCTTGAGCCCTCGTGCAGCAGCTCAACGCCTTGTCCCAGCATCCGGAAGTCGCCAACCACACCATGACCAACCGTAGCCGTCGACGAGTGTTGCGTGCTTTGGGCCTAGTTCATCGAGGTGAGCAGAACGTTCTTGCCGTCCTGTACCTGCACGATCGGAACGTCCTTGAGCGGAATGCCGTTCGTGCCGAGGTACGTGATATCGCCGGAGAGTCCAACGAAGTTGAAGATGACCTTGACCGACTCGGCAATATCTGCCGGCTCGTCGCAGCGGCAATCGAGCATGCTCTGAATACCGAGGAACATCGAATCGATGTACAGCGGCATGAAGCCAGGCGCATCGCTCTCGAGCGTTCCCGAGTCGGCAAGAACTGCCTCGAGCGTGCTGCCCTCCACGAGGAGAGTGTGTGGCGTGTGGATCATGCCCTCACCGCCGGGGTCGAAGCTGATGCCGGTCGCGTCCATTGCGTCGGTTCCCATGTACGTGATGTTGTTCAGGCCCTGACCCTCGAGCTGTGCCCGTAACGCCGTGATCTGAAACGCCGCGCCTGCCGAGAAGAAGACCTCGTCCCCGGTCGCTACTGCCGCGATCTCGTTGACCTGGGAAGAGAAGTCGGTATCGCTGAACCACACGTAGGTGTGCTCACTGACGATCTCACCGCCGCGCAAGGTAAACGCTTCCTTGAACGCATCCGGGTTTACGCCCGAGTACGGCACGCCGGTGCCTTCGGTGAAGATGATCGCCCGGGTCAGTCCTTGCGACAGTGCGTAGCGCGCCGATGCAATCGACTGAGCGTTGTCGTCGAACGTCACCAAGAACGTGTTGTTCTCTGCGTCGGCGAGCGTTGGCTCGGTCGATGCCGCAGCGAAGATTGCGTACTGGCCGCCACCGGTCTGTTGCATTGGGAGAATGGCGTCGGCAAACGGTGGGCCAATGAAGAAGTGTGCGCCCCAATCGATGAGTTCCTGGGTCGCAAGCGAGGAGTCGTCTCCGGCTTCACGAACCTCGACCTCGACCGGACGTCCGTTGATGCCTCCCACGCAGTTCGCAAGGCTCGCCACGTAGGGGACGACCTCGCTGCCGGGCTGGTCGACGAAGCCAGCTGCGTCGCTGAAGTCCATGACCATACCGATCCGGATGGGATCGCCCGTTGGTGCGGGCGTGCAGTCCGAAAGGTCAGCGGCAAAGATTGCGTCGACGTCGATCGAGGTCGCAAGCGCAGTTACGCCGCCGTCGTCATCGTTCGTGGCCGGTGCCGCCGACGTCGTTGTGGTGGCTGACTCGTCGCTTTCGGTCACGCTTGTTGCAGTGCTGCCACATGCGGCTGCGACCAGCGATGCGGCGAGAAGTAGGCAAAGGGCCGGTCGGAATCTCACGATTGATTTCTCCCACTGCGACCGCCGACGTCTGTCGGCAGTCTTCGAAGTTGCCAGATGAAGTCGCAAAACGATGAGCCTCATCTATGTCGTTGAGGATCTATCGGCAAAACTCTCCCGGATTTTGAGAACCTTGGCGATCGGTGATCCGGAGCGCACAGGGAGCGTGGCGCGGTTACCCGTCTGCTTCGATCATGGCCACCAGGGTGTCGAGCGCATCTTGAGACTCGGGCAGCGTGCTCAGGTAGAACGAATGCAGCATCTTGTCGTACTCGCGATACGTGCCGGCGTTGTTGTTGGCCCGGAGTTCGTCCCGCAAGAGAACGATGTCGGGGTGCAACAGGTCGTACGTGCTCGACAGCAGGTCGACGGGAGGAAGGCCGGCTACATGGCCGAACAGCGGGCTGACGAGCGGGTCGCTCATATCGGCGTCGCCCGCCCAAAGCCTGCCGGCGATCTGCATGGAGTCTCGATCGAGAACTCGTTCATTGCCGAGGAGCTGGTCATCGATCTTGGGGTTGGTCAAGGTGACATCGAGCCACGGACTAGCCAAGACAACCCGAGACGGCAGGGGAACCTCGGCGTTCTTTGCAGACAACATGAGGCTCAACGCATAACCACCGCCGGCAGACTCTCCAAAGACGACGAGCTTGCTCGCGTCGCCGTCGTCGACAAGCTGTCGGTAGTGAGCGAGACCGACATCGAGAGACACCGCATGGTCGGCGAGCGGGGCGAGCGGGTAGATCGGCACGATGATCTTTGCGTCGAGCGATGTGGCGAGCCGATCGACGAACCGCACGTGCAAATTCGACATTTCCCAGGTGTAGCCACCGCCGTGGTAGTAGAGCACGGTCGTGTCCGAAGAACCATCCTCGTTCACGACGTACACGGTCATGCCATCTGTGGTGTCCTCGCGCTCGACGCTGTTGACGAGCTCAAGATCGCTCGGCCAGACAAATTCATCTCGCCCGCTGGTCCGGAAGTCGTCCATCTGTTGCTCGAATTCGGCGACGTGGTCGACGTCGCCCGCGCGCCAGTTCCTGAACGTAATCCGGTCTTGAAGTAGACGGCTCGCGATACTTCGATCCTCGATCACGCGGGCGTTCGCGGCGTAGATCGCCATAAACCCAACCATCGACACGCCGACCGCAATGAGGCCACGGCGGGCCATCGTCATGTAGTCGGTCGCGCCCCTGCTCATCTGCAGCTAACCGTCAATGGTCGACACATGTGCGGACGACATGTCAGTAGACGACATAGATGCGAATCTGATCGACGTACGCGGCAGCTGCGTACAACGAGAGCGAAACACTGCCCGGCAGCGTGAAGGTAATGGTGTCGTTGCCAGGCCATTCCATCCGGCGAAGACCCACCCCATAGTTCACGCCGGGAACGCCCCATTGGGCATCACCTGCTGCAAGTGTCGCGTCTTGCCAGTCGTAGCCAATGAATCGTTCCCGAAAAGTTGACTCCGCCGACGAGGGTCGTTGTGCCCGAGGCGGGGGAGAAGTGGATGAGGTGAGCACAGATTAGTTGGCCGGTGGGGAGCACATCTCCCGAATCGGTGGTCTGTGCGCTCGTTAACGTCGCGCTCTGTTCCTCAAAGACATAGAAGTTGCTGTTCGAGGAGTACGGAATTCCCGACGGCCGTAGCGACTCTCCAGCCGACAGCGTGGCCAGCGTGGCGTCACCCGTCACCGTCGGCCCGGTCGAACCGTCGACCGATTGAGATTCGGTGATCGTGGCTCGATCTGCCGCTTGGGCGCGCCACGTAAGTTTCCGCGACACTGACGCCCGGCGGCCGAAGTAAGGAATACAGCAATGTCAGATGTCGGTGGTGCAGCGGCCCAAGAACACGTGGTAGCCCGCGGTGAATTCGCCTGCCCGGTCGAAAAGCGAGATGCCAGCTACGTCGTCAAACACATCGTTCTCGATGACGAAGAACTTGGCGAGTTTGTCCTTTGCCGGTCGTGTGGATCGGAGTTTCCACCGAGGGTGCTCAATCCCGAAGATCATCCGCAACAGACCTCCCTTCACGAAGCCTTCAGTCTGCTGTTCTCGGCAATGATCATCGCCGACGGCCTGATCAAAGAGCCCGAAATGGCCATGGCGCGAAAACTGCTCGCTCGCCACGACGTCGACTACGACATGGATGTCCTCAACAGCGACTCTCAGCGGGTGCTCGGCGATCTCGCCGACGTACTTCGCGAGGCGAGCCGGCACCTGTCCCTGGCCCATCGGCGTTTGTTGCTCGAAGGAGCGATGTTGATCGCGAACGCCGACAACGAGTTTCGAATCGAGGAGCGTGACCTCATCGCAAACGCCGGGCGTCATATGGGGTTTACCCGCACCGGAATCGGCGAGCTCTTCGACGAGGCAGCACATTCAGCGGTCGCCTAGTGAGGCCAGGACTACTATTTGCGGCATGAGCCATCCGCAGCACTTCGACGATGACGATCCGGTCTTGGCCAAGTTTCGCTCGATTTGCCTCGCGTTCCCGTCGGCGGCCGAGAAGGTCTCGCACGGTCGGCCCGCATTCTTCACCAAGAAGATCTTCGCAATGTACGGCGCGGTCACCAAGGGCGATCACCACTCGGGTCGATACGACCAGGCCATGGTCTTTCTCCCGGATCCCGACGAGTCTGTTGCTCTGGAACAACACGACCGAGTCTTCGTACCCGCGTACTGGGGGCCCTACGGGTGGCTCGGCTATGACCTGTCGGCCGCCAAGACCGACTGGGGCGAAGTCGAGGAGCTCGTCGAAGACTCATTCCGCAACACTGCGACCAAGAAGTTGATCGCCGAGCTCGACGACTAACGCCAATATCGAAGCAGCATCTGGCGGACCCGCTACGGTCTGGCATGGACGCTGTCGCCGATCACTACGCAAGTTCCAACCTGACGGGCCGGATCCTCGCCGCGTTCGATGACGCCGGAATCGAACGAGGAGCGCTCGACGCAGATGCACTTGCGAGCGTCGACGAATTTCACCTCGGCGGCCGAGCGGCAAGCGAAGTCGTGCTCGACGCGCTCACCGGCACCAAGAGCCTGCTCGACGTCGGTTGCGGTATTGGCGGCTTTGCTCGCCTCGCAGCTCGCCGGCTCGACGCCGACGTCACCGGCATCGATCTGACGCCTGAGTTCGTCTCGACCGCTAGCGAGTTGAGTGACCACGTCGGTCTCGGCTCCACAGTCGCTTTCGCAGTGGGGTCCGCGCTCGACCTTGATGTTGACGATGGCTCGCTCGACGCAATCACCATGCTCCACGTGGGCATGAACATCGCCGATAAGGCCGCGATGTTCGCCGAATTCGGGCGTGTGCTCCGGACCGGCGGCACCGCGGTGATCTATGACATCATGCGGACTAGTGCCGGGAGCATCACCTACCCAGTGCCGTGGGCATCGTCAGCGAACGAGAGTTTTGTCGACACCGCTCGTGGGTACATCGACGCGCTCGAATCCGCAGGTCTCGCTTGCAGCGAACCTGTAGACCTCCGCCAACTCACTCTCGACACACTCGCCGCCGTAGCTGCGCGCCCGCCAGCTGCCGTCAACCTCGGACATCTGATGGGAGTGAACTTTCCCACGATGTTCAGCAACTTGATGCGCCTGGTCAACAGCGGTGTCGTGGCGCCAACAATGATCGTGGCGACGAATTCCTCGCTTCCTGGCATCAGTGTTTGAGCCTTTGGCTAGACCGAACGTCGAATCGATGGCGCTCGTGCGGTGCCCTCAGAATGAGCAGTAGCGTTCAAAGAACGTCACCTCAGGAGAACACCATGGGCTATTCGCCAGCCGCCGACCGCTACGAGACCATGCCGTATCGGCGCACGGGACGAAGCGGATTGAAGTTGCCGGCGGTATCTCTCGGTCTTTGGCACAACTTCGGCGGAGTCGATACCGAAGAGAACGCACGCGAAATGCTGCGGGGTGCCTTCGACCTTGGCGTCACCCATTTCGACCTGGCCAACAACTACGGCCCGCCGCCCGGTTCGGCAGAGGAGACCTTTGGACGCATCCTCAAATCGGACTTCCACGGATACCGAGACGAGCTCATCATCTCCAACAAGGCCGGCTACGACATGTGGCCTGGCCCCTATGGCGAGTGGGGTTCGAGGAAGTACCTGATCGCCAGTTGCGACCAGAGCCTCACGCGCACCGGCGTCGAGTACTTCGACATCTTCTACAGCCACCGCTACGACCCCGAAACACCGCTCGAGGAAACCATGGGAGCGCTCGATTCGATCGTGCGCCAAGGCAAGGCACTCTATGTCGGGATCTCGTCGTACTCGGCGGAGAAGACCGCCGAGGCGGCAGCGATCCTCAAGGACCTCGGCACGCCGTGCCTGATCCACCAGCCGTCGTACTCGATGCTCAATCGTTGGGTCGAGGAGGACCTGCTCGACACGCTGGGAGACCTCGGGATTGGGTGCATTGCGTTCTCGCCGCTCGCCCAAGGCATGTTGTCGACGAAGTACCTCGGCGGTTTGCCCGAAGGTTCCCGGGCTACCAAGGGCACCTCGCTCAGCCCGGACCTCATCACCGACACGGCCATCGAACACATCCGAGCCCTCAACGACATCGCTAGCGACCGAGGCCAAACGCTCGCCCAGCTGGCGATTGCGTGGGTGCTCCGTCACGACACGATGACGTCGGCGCTCATCGGTGCGAGCAAGCTGTCGCAGGTCGAAGAGTGTGTGGCCGCAGCGGCAAACACGTCGTTCACCGACGACGAGCTCGCACGCATCGACCAACACGCCACCGACACCGGCATCAACCTGTGGGCCCGCTCGAGCGAAAGCTAGTGAGACCTCGCCCGCCGACTTTCGATGCCACAAACGTGTCATTCGTGACTACGAACCTTGTCGTACTCTTGGTCGACCACGCAGATGAATGTGAGTGAAATGACCCCTGAACTCGTCGCCACTGGCGTCATCATTCTTGTCCTGGGTGTAGGCAGGCTTGGGCTTCAGCGACTCTTTTCGCGGTTCTCGTGGTCGTCGATTGAAGAGCGGCGTCGATGGATCGTGCTCGTCCGCAATGGGTCGCTCGTGCTCGGCTCGTTCTTGATCATGTTGGTCTGGGCTGACGAGCTCCGTGTGATCGGACTTTCACTCGTGGCAGTCGCTGTGGCAATCGCCATTTCCGTGCAGGACCTCATCAAGTCTCTCGTCGGTTCATTCGTGCGGAGTACGAGCGCGTCATACTCGATCGGTGACCGGGTTCAGGTAGGCGAGATCCGTGGCCAGGTCATCGATTACTCGCTCCTGACGACCAAATTGATCGAGGTCAGCCCGGGTCACTTCCGTACAGGCCGAACAATCAGCGTGCCGAACAGTCACTTCCTGACAGAGCCCGTCGTCAACGAGACCGCTGGCCACGAATTCGTTTTGCATTCGTTCCGCGTTGCGGTAGCCGCTGATCGTTGGCGAGAGGCACGACAGGTACTTGGCGACGCGGCCATCGCTGCATCGGCAGAGTACGTCGCACCAGCGCGCAAACAGATGGAGGCTCGGGCGCGACGTCATGCGCTTGCGACGCCGATCGTTGAACCAATGGTCACCGCAAGGCCCACCAGCGTGTCTGAGATTGAGCTAAGCGTTCGAGTCCCGGTAGCCGCGTCTGAGGTCTGGAAGGTCGAGAATCAGATTCTCGAAGCGTGGCTTGAACGCCTAGACCCTGTCTAGAACTTGCCCGAGTTCACGTCGTTTTCGGGTACCGGCTCGGAGTTGTCCCAGTGTTCGACGATCATGCCGTCCTCGAGACGGAAGATGTCGACCTGGGCGAGCGGCGCGCCGTCCCAGTTCGCCTTGCACAATGTGGCGACGAAGTTGCCTTGGCCGACGAGTAGGACGATCTCGTCGTAGTTCAGTGGTCGGTTCTCGTCTTGGGCGAGCGCGGCAAAATGCTCCAGCCCGTCGGCGACATCGGCGTTGTGTTGCAGGTACGGCTCACGAATGAAGTCGGCGATGTTGCTGGCGTTTCCGCCGGTCATTAGGCAGCTGGTGATCATCTTGCGTACGACCAGCTTGTTCGCATCGGTCTTGTCGAGGTCGGTGACCTCTGACGGGCCGTCCACTTGGGTGCGCCCCGATGGATTCGGTCCAGTGAATGCCGCAATCACATCCCAGTGCTCAACGATCTTGTCGTCTTCGTCGGTGTCGAAGAAGTCGGTTGTGACCCACTCGGACTCACCGTCATTCATGTTCTGGTACGCATGCAGGAAGACGTGTTGTCCGTCTTCGATGCTGCGCATGATCCGTATGTCGCGGCTCGGATTGCGTTCGATGAATGGCTCGAAAAACTCGACGAAGCCCTCGACACCATCTCGAACTCCCGTCGAGTGCTGGGTGTAGCGGTCCCCCGTGTACTTCTCCACCGCGTATCGGGCGTTTCCATCGCGGATTCCCTCCATGTAGAGGGCGATCGCGTTGTCGAGTTTGGCCGTCATGTCACTCCTAGAGATCCGATGCTCTCGAGCATCGTCGACCCGTCACGAGCTGGCCAGGTACAGGCCCGACGGAGCATGGTCAAAAGTGGACAACCTCATGGATATCGGTGGTACCGAGGGTTACTCGTTGGGCTGCATGGTGGGATTGGTTGTTGACGTGGGAACGCCTACCGGCCGAGGTCGGCCGTACAACCATCCTTGTGCGTATTCGACACCGCGTTCGATCAGGTATTCGTGGTCTTCCTCGGTCTCGACACCTTCGACGATGAGCTCGTGGCCAAGTCGCTGGATGAAGTCGATAGCCGCCTCGGTCAGCAGTCCAGCCGCTTTCGACGATGTTCGTCCGGCGAGGATCGACCGGTCGAGCTTGACCTGGTCGAGCGGAAAGGTCGCCAAATATTGGAGCGACGAGTAGCCGGCGCCGAAGTCGTCGAGGGAGATCTTGAAACCGCGGTCCTGAAGCCGTTCGAGCGAACTGCGTGCCGCCGTCAGTCTAGCGACCAGGGTGGACTCGGTGACCTCGAGGATCACCCGTTCATTCGCGAGACCGAACATCTCGGTCGTGGCGATCAGCTCATCGATGAGCGTCTCTTGGGCGACCTCGAGGGCCGACAGGTTGATACTTAAGGCAACACCGGGATCAGCGTTCTGGTGATACATGATCGCGTGCTCGCGAACATCACGACCGATCTCGGTAATCAGACCGAGGTTCTCGGCTGACTCGATAAACGCTCCCGCGGCCCGAACCCCGTGAGCGGGGTGATACCAACGGGCGAGCGCTTCCAACGCCACGGTGCTCCGGTCGCTGATTCGCACGATCGGCTGGACATGTGAACGGAACTGTCCGGTGCCGATCGCCGCGCGAAGATCATCTTCAAGTTCGAGTTGGACCTGTTGGCGTTGAAACGCCTCGCTGTCGGCGAGCACCCAGCTCTTCCCCGCGTCCGTCTTCGATTCGTATAGGGAGAAGTCGGCGCGCCGAAGGACGTCTTCGGTCTCCATTTCTGGCGTGGCGACGACGAGGCCAACGCTTCCGCCGATCGGGATTCGTCGTCCGCCATCCGCGACTGGTTGGGCGAAGATGTCGGTGATTCGCTGTCCGATATCGGTCGGATCGGGATCGAGTAAGTGCGGGATCATCACCACGAATTCGTCGCCGCCGATCCGGGCGATGACGCTCCCGAGCGGGAGCGTTCGCTTGAGGCGTTTTGCGACCACGATGAGCACCAGGTCGCCGGCATGATGCCCCCACGTGTCGTTGATGCGTTTGAAGCGATCCAGGTCGAGCGATGCGAGGAGATAGGGCGAGCCATTTTCCCGCGTTGCCTCGATCGCCTCGACCAAGCCGGTTCGGTTGGCGAGTCCGGTGAGCGCGTCGGTTCGTGCTTCGACCATGAGCTGACGGCTCAATTCGTGACGAGCAGTGACGTCCATCGCGACGACGAGGAGGAGCCCGGTGGCTTTGTCGAGACGGTGCATCCACGAGGCGCGCACCCAGCTGCCGTCGTGGTGCAAGACGCGCAAATCGGTCGGACCGAGCGGAATGTCGAAGGTCGTTTCGCTCAAGATCAGGGCGGTGGCATCCATGTCGTCTGGATGCATGGTCTCTTCGATGGTCCGCTCGATAACGAGCCGGTCATCGATCCCGAGCATCTCGAGATACGAGCGATTCCACCCGACCGGCGTGCCGTCTGGTCGCAGCATCAATGCAGGTGCGGGGATCATCTCTGCGAGCACATGAAAGTCTGTGCGAACGGGCGAGCGATCCATGCAAATCCATCGGTCTCTCGCAGGGCCAATCAACGCACCGATACCTGCCAAAATTGGTCGAAAATTGGTGAGTGATTTGTGTAATTCACAGGGGTGGGCATTCCCGCTACCTAACAATTCGCGCCGATTTCGTCCCGAGGACGTTCGAAAAGGATGACGGAAGGCCTTGAGAATTGTTCGGTTTTAGGCCGATTTCTTCAGCTAAGGCGTGAAATACTCCGGGAATGGCGTCGCCATATGAACCCGTCGAGGATTTCCTCCGCTACTACGCAATGGGCCCCAACCATCGGCTGCAAATGCCGAGCCTGCTGGCGCGTGCAACGCGCAATGCCGTCGACGGGCGCGTCTCGTCATCGTTGACGACGCTCGACGTGTTCGAGCCACGCAATAGCGGCGAGGCGCTTCTCGTCGAGCTGATCTACGGGTGGTCGCTCACCGAGTCACGAGATCTCGTGCAAGCAGCCCAACACCTCGACAATGCACTCGACATTGCGACCAAGGAAGGCAGCGAACCCGGCTTGGCGATGGGCATGGTTCTCGCTGCCACCAACTCACTCGCGTCCGGCCGCCGCGACGAGAGCTTTCGTCTCCTCAACCGAGCGGCGGCTATTGCGCCGAGCGGATCGTGGCAGTCGCTCACCGCCCTTCTCGTGCTCGCCCAAATTCTCACCGTCAATCGAGCTCCCGCTGCTGCCGAGGCGGTTCTCCTCGAACTGTGGAGTGCCCGCGATTGGCCGCCGAACGCTGAAGCGAAAATCAATCGGCGACTCGCCAGGGCACGAATCGAGCTCGACAAGATCGATGATGCCGCTCGTCTTGCCGACCGAATCGGTGAGACCGCAGCATCGGACCGCGACCGCGTCGAGCATTCGATACTCCTCGCACACTTAGCGGCGGCCCAGGAACAGCCCTCGATCGCACGGGCCGAACTCGATCACGCGACCGAGATCGTCAACCGCATCGACGTCCCCCACCTCAGCGGCGACTTTCTCCAAGCCCGCGTCGCGGTCGCCGTCGCAGAAGCACTGGCCTCGAAGAGCGGCGAACTGGACAGAACCGTCGACGAAGCACTCGACGCCGTCGGCCTGAGCCAGCTCACCCCCCGCATCCAGGGCATGGTGATCGATCTATCGACTCGGCGGGGCGACTACGAGAGTGCATGGGCCGTGTCGAACGAGGTCGTCCACACCCATTTGCACGAAGGCGTCGACATGCGCGGTGTCTTCGACCTGACGATCAAGTTGAACGATTCCCAAGCCGAGTCTCGCTTTGCCGACGAGCTGGGTTCGAAGCATCACAAGCTGCAGGTGCTCGAGACCCGAGCAAGCGCGGTGCTCAGTGCACTCGCTCATGGGGTTCGCGATCCACTGACCGTTCTTCAGCTCTGGTTCGGCGAGGAGCCTGAGGGCGGGACTCCTGATGCTCGACCCTGTCGTCTGATTGCTGAAGCTGCGATCGAGCGGGTGGAACGACTCCTCGAAGAGGTCGTGTGGCTCGCCCGAGTCGATCGTTTCGTACCGAGAGGTGTCGCCCATTCGGTCGATCTGGAGAGCCTTGCCCAGCTCGTCATTACCCAGCATCAGCACTGGGCCGACTTTCACGGAGTCACCGTCGTCGACCGTTCGCCGCACCAAACCATCGGTGGCACCGACGCGTCCGATGAAGTCGCCGCGCTGTTGTCGGCACTCGTTTCGCACTCGACCGCCTATTGCGGCCCCGGCGATTTTGTCGAGCTCGACCTTCGTGTTGAGCACGAGCAGCTGCACATCGTCGTCATCGACAACGGACCTCCGGTTCGCCCACACCCAGACCGTCACGCTGTTGGCTCATGGGAGGTGGACCTTCCCATGGCTCGCGAAACTGGTGGCGACGCGACCGGAGACCTGGGATTGTTCCTGGCGGAGTCGTTGGCCGAGCTCCACGGCGCCACGATCGAATTCGATCGGTTGAGCGATGGTCGGATTCGATGTATGACCGCACTGCCGATCCGGGCACGTGAAATGAGCGAGCTGATCGCCTGATGGAACGCCTTCTCGAAGCAGGGTTCGCCGCACTCCGAGCGCCTCAGCAAGAACGCCACGACGACCTCGTCCGTGACTTGAGAAATGCAGACGACTCGGTCGCGCGGCGCTTGGCGGCTGCGATCGACCTACGCCGATATGTGACGCTCGGACACACGCGGCTCTGCGAAGAACTTCTGCCACAGCTGACCGCCGCGGAGCCTGGCGACCCTCCGCTCGAGGTTGCCACGTGGCTCAGCGACAACGTCAGAGGGATCCTCAGTGACGATGGCAAAGACCCCGAGGAAGCGCTGATCTGGTTCGATCGGGCTGCCATGTATGCAGCATCGGCAGGGCTCACTCGAGAAGAGCAAATCTCACGGCAGAACGTGGTGCGAACAGCAACCCGCTTCGGTCGTGCCGACCTCATCAAGACCGCTGCGGTGTACTTCGGTCGCATCGCACGAGGTGGAACGGGAACCCACGAAGCGCTCGGCGAGATCTTTGAGAATCTTGGCGACTGGGACGCTGCGCTGTGGCACTACGACAACTCCGAACGCATCGACATAAATGCGGTTCCCGCACTCGGGCGCGCACGCGTCTACCTCGCGACCGGCAAGTCGGACGATGCGACCGAAATCTTGGCGCAGCTCGAACCGGTCGCCGCCGACGACATCCGGACCCGGTCGAACACCTATGTGCTCGCGGCGATCGCGTCGCTCAAGACCGACCCTGAGCGAAGTCGGTCGCTCGCACTCGAGGTCTTGGGCTTTCTCGATAGCCACGGGTTCGGCCTCGATGTGCCCGACGCGAAACTCACCCTCGCTGAGTGTGAGCTACTCGACGGTCGGATCGACAGCGCGCTCGACATCCTCGACCACGTCGACGGCCCGCACATGTTGCTGCGCGACCGTATGCGGTGCCTCGATGTGCGAGCGAAGGCGCTCTGGACGGTGGGTGAGCCCGAAGAGGCGCTCGCCGAACACGCCAAGCTGCGAGGCGTTTGGGGCGACCTCGACGAAATGCGTTCGTTGTTGTGGGAGACGTACCGGGATCTGATCCGGGCGAATCGTGCTGAAGCCGAGGTCGCCAAGCTCGGACCGATTAACAAGGAACTTCGCGAGGCCAGCGAAACCATGCACGTGACCGCCGCACAAACCGGTCACGATCTACGGTCTGGCCTCGGCGTCATCAAACTCGCGATGAGCGTGCCGCTCGAAGAGCCGATGCGACGCATTGCCCGTTCGGCTCTCGACCAGATGAACGACATCGTCGAACAGGTGCAATGGGCGAGCACGATCGAAGACTCGGGCCGACTGAACCAGCGGCTTGGAAAGCACGATACGGAGTCCTTCGATTTTGCTGAGGTCGTCCGTGAGGCGGTGGAACAGCACCGGCTGCAAGTCGAGCAGAAAGGCCAAGAGCTCCACCTCGCCATCGGCGATGGCTCACTCACGGTTCGCGGACATCGAATCCTGGCGGTTCAGATCGCAAACAACCTCATCGAGAATGCAATGCACTACACGCCCGAGGGCGGGACGATTACGGTCGAACTCGTCGAGGAGTACGGCTCGGTCATCCTCGACGTCACCGACAGCGGTGTCGGTGTTCCCGACGGAGACGAAGAACGGATCTTCCGTGCGTTTGTCCGGGTTCGTCAGCCAACCAGCGGCGAGTCCAGCACTGGTCTGGGCTTGTACATCGTGCGGTCGAGTGTTCAACAGCTTGGCGGGCAAGTGACGGCACGAGGTCGTGGCGACGAGCAGGGCTCGATCTTTCGAGTGTGTTTGCCTACTCGACGTTGAGTGCGTCGACGAGCTGGTCGATGCTGAACCTCTTTTGCAAAAAGACGCTGCCCTCGGGCCGACTGTCGAAGCCGGCGATCATGTCTGGGAGGTGGCCGGACATGAAGATGATTTGGACATCCTCGAACTTTGACGCCCAGGTGTGCGACGCGTAGATCCCTGACTCATCCTCGCGAAGGTCGATGTCGGAGAGGATCGCCGTGGGCTTGTCGCGTTGGTCCAGGAGCGTATTGGCTTCTTCGACGGTGCTTGCCGGAACGGCATCAAAGCCATGAGCCCTGGCACTGACCACCAGCATCTGCCGTGTCAGCGGGTCATCGTCCAGCACAATGAGTCGTCGCACAGACAGATAGTAGCCCTGCGCCAAGGTGGTGTCAGTTGACGTCACGCGAGCACACATTGTGCCGATAGGAGTACTGTCTGTTTTCGCGAGTGATTCGAGGATGCATGGATCCGCACGTCGTATTGACTTCTCACACCGCCCACAAATCTGGCCGGTTCGTCGATATCGACTGGGGCGCGTCAGAACCAGCGTCTCGGGGGCCGGTCGTCGGCACCATCTCGAATAAGGCAGACCGTAACGCCATCGGAAGCCATGGCGGTAGCTACTCGATCTACCGGGCGCTCTCGATTGCCCAGGGCGCATTTCCGCTCGATCATCGCCCCGACCTGACCGATACGGAGCCGACCACCGACATCGAGCCGCAGCCGTCGTGGGTCCGTCCTGGCTCGATTGTCTCGCTCGACCCGTGGGGAGCGAACATCAAGCGATACTTCGGCGACTATCTGGCCGACGGCTACAACGTGCAACCGACCATTGCGGTCACGCAGGCGCATCTGCAATTGCCCGAGATCACCGAAGCGATCGAGAGCGGCCGGTTGGACGTCGACGACGTCTTTGTTCGCTCCCATGGCGACATCGCCGTCACGAAGGTCGCCATCGACCCCGTCTGGCACTTGCCATCGATGGCAAAGCGCTTCGGAATCGAAGAACCGGACCTACGCCGTGTCCTCTACATGGAGACCGGCGGCATGTACCCCGAGCTCGTGACCCGGCCCGACCTCGAGATCTTGCTTCCTCCAATCGGCAGCACCACTGCGTACGTCTTTGGTAACCCGGCCGACCTCGCAGACCCCGACGTCGAGTTGACGCTTCGTGTCCATGATGAATGCAACGGTTCCGACGTCTTCGGCTCAGACATTTGCACCTGTCGCCCATATCTGACCTGGGCGATCGAAGATGCGGCACGAACCGCGCAGCGGGGCGGGGTAGGGCTCGTCGTCTACTACCGCAAGGAGGGGCGAGCGCTGGGCGAGGTCACCAAGTTCATGGTGTACAACGCTCGCAAGCGCCAGGACGGTGGCGACATGGCCTCGACCTACTTCGAGCGCACCGAATGTGTTGCCGGAGTGCAGGATGCTCGGTTCCAGGAACTCATGCCCGACGTCCTGCAGTTCTTTGGCATTACCAAGATTCACAATCTGCACTCGATGAGCAATATGAAATACGACGCGATCGTCGGCAGCGGGATCGAGGTCGTCAACCGCCTGAGCCTTCCCGCCGAGTTGATACCGGCCGACGCTCAGGTCGAGATCGAAGCCAAGAAGGCAGCCGGGTACTTCACCGACGAGGACGTTGTCGATGACCTCGACAGCGTCGTTGGCCGAACATTGGACGAGTGACGGAGATGGGGGAGTTCGCCAACTACTCACAGCTGCTCAGCGCGGAGGCGGTGCGGTCGCAGTCCGCTCGTGTCACCGCTCGGATGCGAAACGGCGCTGGGCATTTCGTGGTCGACGATTCGGCCATTGACGCATGCGCCCAGCATGTGGTCGACATCACGATGGCTCGATATCCCACGCTCGATATCCCGTATCACTCCCGTTGGCGGCACTTCCGTACAGCGGAGGCCACCGTGCTCGAATCACAATTGCTCGCGTTGCTCGATGGCATGGATTCGCTCGAAGCTGCACGGTTGGGTTTCGACCTGGTCATCCCCTCGGTGCTCCTCGATGCAGGGGCTGGCCCGCAGTGGGCCTTTAGCGCCCCAGATGCTGAGGACCCGATCGGGCGAAGCGAAGGCCTCGGCCTGGCATCGCTCGACATGTTCCTCGACGGTGCGTTCAGCACCGATGGAACGCCACGAACCGACGCGGCCGCGCTGGAGACACTCACCGCCGATCAGCTGTGCCTCGGGTTTCAGGTCGATGACTCGAATCCGCTCGTTGGCGTCGACGGCCGTTTGGCGCTGTTGCATTCGCTCGGCCAGATGATGGCCGCGAATTCCGACCTGTTTCCCACAGGCCGACCGGGGGACTTGGTGACCCGCCTTGTCGCACGGTCGGGCGACACCATCACCGCGCGCTCGCTGTTCGGACTTGTGCTCGACGCGCTGTCGCCTATCTGGCCCGCGGGTCGTGCCGGCGACACCGACGGGGTCGAGCTGGGCGATGCGTGGCGATACCCACCCTTTGGCAACGGTCCCGACAGCATCGTGCCGTTCCACAAGCTCAGCCAGTGGCTCACCTATTCGCTCGCGGAGACGTGCGAGCGGGGCGGTCTCACCGTGACCGGTCTCGATCTTCTGACCGGTCTTCCCGAGTACCGCAACGGCGGGCTGATCTACGAAACGGGCGTAGTGTCGCTTCGAGACCCGAGCCTCGCCGAAGCGGTGCACGCTCCGAACAGTGAGCTGATCATTGAATGGCGGGCGCTGACGATCAGTCTTCTCGACGAGATCGCACAGCGTGTTCGACAAAGGCTCGACCGTCCGAACATGTTGCTCGCAGAAATTCTCGAAGGCGGAACATGGGCTGCTGGCCGGGCGCTCGCGTTTGCTCGTACGCCCAGTGGTTCACCGCCACTTCATCTCGATAGCGACGGGACGGTTTTTTGATGTCACTTCAGGTAGAGACGATCGGCCACCCGCTCGCGCAGCAGGCGCTCGGGCAGATCCGCGACAGAGAGACCCCGAGCCCGATCTTCCGGGCCGCGGTCGCAACGCTCACTCGACAGCTCGTGTACGCCGCGACGGCCGACCTGCAGATGGCCGAGCAGCCGATCACTACGCCATTTGCGGAAACGACGACGAATCGTGTTGACCAGTTGGTGTCTCCGATCGCCATTCTTCGCTCGGGAGCGGCAATGCTCGAGACGGCAATCGACACCTTGCCCGACGGTCGGGCCGGCCACTTCGGCGTGTACCACGACAAGCGTGTCGGGGCGACGGTCGAGTACTACCTCAAGTTGCCCGACGATGTCGCAAACAGTCGGGTCTTGTTGCTCGACCCGGCGATTGGCACCGGCAAGACGGCGATCGCGACCGTGTCTCGACTACACGAGTTCGGGGTTAGCGATATCTGCTTCCTGACGCTCGTCGCGTCCTCCGAGGGTCTCGAGTTGATCGGGGAGAACGCCCCTGACGTGCGGGTGTATGCCGTGGCCACGGGCGATGAGGTCGGCCCGAACGGGTACTTGCGACCAGGGATGGGCGACTTCGGCGACCGTTACTACGGTTCGAAATAGCCGCCGTAGCGAAACGGAATAGTTGACGGCTTCGGTGGGTCTCCAATGAGAACGACCATTCTCACCGGAGACGCTATGACCAACGAACGCCCACCATTTCCGCCCTTCGACGAAGCGTCTGCATGGAAGAAGGTTCTTGGCGCTGAGGCGGCGTGGAACACCCGCGACCCCGACAAGGTGGCCGGCGCCTATTCGCTCGACAGCGAATGGCGCAACCGGGATACCTTCCTGACCGGTCGAGACGAGATCCGCGAATTTCTCACCCGGAAGTGGGCGAGAGAGACCGACTACGCGCTTCGCAAAGATCTGTGGGCCTTCAGCGAGAACCGAATCGCGGTCCGGTTTCAGTATGAATCCCGAGACCTCGACGGCCAGTGGTGGAGGTCCTACGGCAACGAGAACTGGGAGTTCGACGAACGAGGTCTCATGCGGCGCCGCGAGGCATCGATCAACGACGTCGCAATCGCCGAATCGGAGAAGCGTCTGTTTGGACCTCGCCCGGACGGCGACACGAGCGGCATCCCGATCCGCTGATGAGCGCTGCAACACTCTCCGATACAGAAGTCGAATCCCTCGTCTTGCAGGCGGCCGACTCGCTCTTCTATCGACGAGGCATCGCCGATGTTTCAATGGCAGAGATCCGCAATACATCGGGTGTCTCGATGCGCAGGCTCTATGCATTCGCACCGTCGAAGTCGGACCTCGTTTCTCGCTGGCTCAAACATCGGCACACGACATGGACTAACGACTTCATCGAGCGAATCAACGATCACATCGATGCTGGAGCGCGACCGATCGATGCGGTCTTCGACGCGCTCGCCGACTGGATGACCGACACGGACTTTCGTGGATGTGGATTCATCAACACCCACGCCGAATCCGGCCAGCTCACCCCCGACCACAAGCACATCATTCGCACCCACAAATTGGAGCTCGCTCGATTCCTCAACGAACTCGTGGGCCAAGGAGACATGCTCGCTCTCATCGTTGACGGCGCCATTGTTCACGCGTCGATCCATTCGAGCCGTGAACCAATTCGCCACGCTCACCGGGCAGCCCAAGCCCTCGTATCAAAGGAACCAACATGACCGACTTCTTCGATATCGCCGTGACTCCGGCCGTGCTTTCCCTGCAAGAGCAGAAGGGTTCGCTCGGAATGTACACCAACGCTGTTGGACCCGGGCCGGGTGAGCCGCACAACATCACCGAGCAAGAAGCAGAACTGATCGTGACGCGAGACAGTCTGTACATGGCGACGGTCGGCGAAACCGGCTGGCCCTACCTTCAGCATCGAGGTGGAGACGCCGGTTTTGTAAAGATTCTCGACGCCAACACGATTGGGTGGGCCGAGCGAAACGGAAACCGCCAGTACATCGGCACGGGCAACATCTCGGCGAACGGTCGGGTTGCCCTCATCTTGGTCGACTACCCGACGAAGACTCGGTTGAAGATCTACGGCGAAGCGACGCACCATGTGAACCCATCGGCGGAATTGCTCACCGAACTAGGTGCAGCCGATATGCGCACCGATGGGGCGATCACAATCACGCTGCTCGCTACTGCGTGGAACTGCCCAAAGTACATCACGCCTCGATTTACCGAAGCTCATGTAAGCGGCGCAATCGAGATGCTGCAGAACCGCATCGAGGAGCTCGAAAAGCAGCTCGACGCAGCCCGAGCGGAATAGGTACGGTTCGTACATGAGAGTCGCCTCTGTCCAGCACGCTCCCGTCTTTCTCGATCGAGAGGGAACGATCAGCAAGGTCGTCGACTTGATCGGTGAAGCAGCGGCCCAAGGCGCGAAGCTCATCGCCTTTCCCGAAACGTTCGTAGCCGGATACCCGTCGTGGGCGGACTTCTCCGACGCGTCCACCTTTGATGACCCCGACCAGAAGCGAACGTTCGCGATGTACCTCGACTCCGCCGTCGACATCGCGGCCGGTCACCTCGACCCGGTTGTATCGGCGTGCGCCGAGACGGGAGTCTTTGCCTACGTCGGTATCGCCGAGCGGTCGCTATCGGGTGGATCGATCTACTGCACGCTCGCTGCAATTCACCCACAAGTTGGCATTGTCGGAACCCATCGAAAGCTGAAGCCAACCTACGGCGAACGGATGATGTGGGCCGATGGCGACGGGGCGGGCCTGCGAGCGCACGACTTTGCG